>JAUXWH010000297.1 GCA_030681365.1 Bradyrhizobium sp. | reverse complement strand
CACCGCCGAGGAACTGGCGACCCGGGTGGCCGATCTCGCCGAGGTCAACGGGTTTGCCACCAAGCTCGCGCCGCTCGACGATTTCGTCGGCAAGCTGCCGGAAGAGGGCGGCGTGCTGATCTTCTGCGCTTCCTACAACGGCGCCGCGCCCGACAACGCCACCCGGTTCGTCAAATGGCTCGGCGGCGACCTGCCGAAGGATGCGTTTTCGAAGGTGCGGTATGCCGTGTTCGGCTGCGGCAACAGCGACTGGGCCGCCACCTATCAGTCGGTCCCGCGGATCATCGACGAGCAGCTGGCGGCGCATGGAGGGCGCAGCGTCTATGAACGCGGCGAGGGCGATGCCCGCAGCGATCTCGACGGCCAGTTCGAGAGCTGGTTCGCCAAGGCGGCCCCGCTGGCGATGAAGGAATTCGGCGTCGATTCGAGTTTCAGCCGCAGCGCCGACGACGAGCCGCTGTACCAGATCGAGCCGGTGGCGCCATCGGCGGTCAATGCGATCGTGGCGCTCGGCGGCGTCGCGCCGATGAAGGTGCTCGCCAACGTCGAACTGCAGAACAAGGCCGGCGCCGGCGCCTCGGACCGCTCGACCCGGCATATCGAGGTGCAGCTGCCCGCCGGCGCGAGCTACCGGGTCGGCGACCATCTCAGCGTGGTGCCGCGTAACGATCCCGTGCTGGTGGATGCGGTCGCGCGCCGCTTCGGCTTCCTGCCGGCGGACCAGATCCGGCTGCAGGTCGCGCAAGGCCGCCGCGCGCAATTGCCGGTCGGCGACGTCGTGTCGGTCGGGCGCCTGCTCTCCGAATTCGTCGAGCTGCAGCAGGTAGCGACCCGCAAGCAGATCCAGATCATGTCGGAGCACACGCGCTGCCCGATGACCAGGCCGAAGCTGCTGGCCTATGTCGGCGACGATGCCGCCGCCGCCGAACGCTACCGCGCGGAGATACTGACCAGGCGAAAATCGGTGTTCGACCTCCTGGAAGAGCATCCGGCCTGCGAACTGCCGTTCCACGCCTATCTCGAAATGCTGTCGCTGCTGGCGCCGCGCTATTATTCGATCTCGTCATCGCCGTCGGCCGACCCCTCGCGCTGCAGCGTCACCGTCGCCGTGGTTGAAGGCCCCGCGAGTTCCGGGCGCGGCGTCTACAAGGGCATCTGCTCGAACTACCTCGCCAGCCGCCATGCCGGCGAGACCATCCACGCCACGGTGCGCGAAACCAAGGCCGGCTTCCGGCTGCCCGACGATAACGGCGTCCCCATCATCATGATCGGACCTGGAACCGGTCTGGCGCCCTTCCGCGGCTTCCTGGGGGAGCGCGAGGCACGCAAGGCCAGGGGCGCCAGCCTCGGCCCGGCCATGCTGTTCTTCGGCTGCCGCCATCCCGATCAGGACTATCTCTATGCGGACGAGCTGAAGGCGTGGGCCGCGGCAGGGATCACCGAGCTGCATACCGCGTTCTCCCGCGCCGAAGGCCCGAAAACCTATGTGCAGCATCTGGTGGCGGCACAGAAGGAGCGCGTGTGGAGCCTGATCGAACAGGGCGCGATCATTTACGTCTGCGGCGACGGCGGCAAGATGGAGCCGGACGTTAAGGCCGCGCTGGTGGCGATCTATCGGGAAAAGGCCGGCGCCGATGCCGAGGCGGGAATGCGCTGGATCGAGGAGATGGGCACCAGCAACCGCTACGTGCTGGACGTCTGGGCGGGGGGATAGGACGGAGTTTCAGCTGCATCCTCCCACGACTTGAACGGCCCGCCTCCGACCGGAACGATGGTGGGCTTGATGCGCCATGGTCGGCCTTGATCGATGTTCCCGAGTCACTGATGCTTCCACCGGAATTCCCGTTCCTTGACCGGGAACCAACGCACCGCGTCTGCGTTGCCATTCGTTACCTTGCCTCATTCGCATCTGGTTCAGGCGCTACCTATGCGGCGCCAGCACTGAGTCGATCGCGGAAAGATGCTTCGATATGCGGATGTGATGCAGAGCGTCGTATTGCGGCTGGAACGGCAAGGCATCGTTCGCCGCGCGATGTTCCCATTTCTCGGCTCGCCAGGCGCGCACCAAGCCGCCTTCGGCGCAACGCTCGCAATTTTGATTTCCTACAGTGGCTCGCTTGTCCTGGGCTTTGGATTAACGGGTAGCCAGGGGAACAGTATTGCAACCGGGTCGCTCTTGTTTGGCCTTCCTCTGTTGCTTTTTCTATTCAGCTTTCGCAATGGCCTTCATATCCAACTGCCAGACTTTTTTTTCGTCGGGTTCCTGATCGCGGTGCTGCTTTCTTTCCTTATCAATCCCGTTGAACCGGGCTCGACAAAAGAATACCTCCTCCTCGTCGCATCCCTCGCGGGCTACATAGCCTGTCGGCAAATGGTGGCGGAAGATGCCGCCGTCGTCAGATCGGCCTTTGAAAGAATCACAGCAGTTATAGTTTTGGTCGGGGCGGTATTCACCGCTGCTGAAATATTCAGTCAATGGGACAGTCCGCCCGGCAAGCCGTTTGTTCTTGGCTTCAACGCCGCGGGCACTTATTTCATGATGTCATTGGGCTTTCTGGTACTCGCCCTGGTGACGGTCGACGAGCCGAGACCAAAGCGAACAGCGGCAATTTCAGTACTGATATTTCTCCCTACCGTCATCTTCGCCGCCGCGATGGTGCGATTCACCTTCATTGCCCTGGCGGGGAGTTTGTTCGTCGCAATGATCCTGGCCGAACGCGGCAAGCGATGGCACGTCGTGGCCATCGGATTTACAATATTCCTTGCAGTCGTCGTCGGGCAGAGTGCGCGCTATCAGACGGCGATGATGTATGCTGGCTACGCCGTGGAAAAAACCGCCGAAGTTCGCACGGTCGCCTCGGAAATGCCGAGTTGCCGGCTCGCCGTGAATACGAGGAATTCGATTGCTATCAGGCAAGCTCTCGCAAAGGACGCCATCTATCTTCTTCCGACAGCCGGTCTCGTCGGCACCGGCCTTGACAGTTTTTTGCGATTTTCCTGCATCAAGGCCCACCAGGTTCACATCTCCATCCTGCAGGCTACTGTGGAATTCGGCTGGCTTGGCGGCATAACCTTCGTTCTTCTGATAGGTGCGGCCTTTTATCGACTCTTCTCTATTGCGAAGCATAACGGCGCCGTCAGATTTATTCTATGCAGTTTGGTGTTTGCTGTTCTGTTGAGCCTGGCGCACGGGCGGGTTAGCCGGGACAGCACGCTTTTCGCTCTCATAGGCTGTGCCGTTGGGGTGTCCGATTTTCGCCGCAAGAAATGCGACGATGCCATGTCGTTTTCGAACCATGGCAATCAGGGAGCCTCGGTGGCCGGCTGATCCCGCACAGGCGACTTGCACGCAATGCTGCGTGCCGTGCGCCAATCTCTATGAGACTGTTTTGGATGTCCCCTGACATTGCCACCCGAACCCGTGGCACGTATGTTGTCGCGCCTGAATCGGCGGGCCGCATTTTGAGTAGTCGCCTATGAAGTTGAAGTTTGCGTTGCCCAGATTCTTCTACAGGCCGTCAACGCTGGCCGTCGCGTTCATACCAGTCCCTTTGGTGTTGATTCTGTTGTATCCGGCATCGTTCTGGGCAATGACCGACTACGAGCCTCATAGTCTCGCCAACGCGTTGAACATGGCCTACCGGCTGGCTGATCTGAAAATGTATACGCCCCTGGGAATGTCCTATCACCCGGGTGTGCCCTTTTACCTGATGAGCTGGCTGGCATTGGCGCTCACCGGCCACCCCCTCGGCTCCAGCGACATCGGCATGTTCAACATGCTGGTGGATCATACCGAGACCTTTCATTTGACGATGATCTGCCTCGCCGGGTTGGCCGGCGCTGCCGGCATCTATGTTTTCGTGCGATCCGCCCAGGCGGTGGTCCCTCCGGGCGTGACGATCGGCGGATTGGCGCTCTGGCTGTTTTCATTGCCCGCAACGATGTTCACCTTCGTTTCGCCGGGAATGGAGTCGTTCGCCCTGTTGATCAATGCCCTGTTCTTCTGGGTACTGGTCAAGCTCGCCTATGAGCACGAGGTGAGCGAAAGGGTCGTAATCCTTGCCGGCTGCATCGGTGCTGTCTCCTATCTGAACAAGCTGTCGTATCTCTACATTCCGATGGGCCTGAGCGCGGCCATCGTCGCACGATTGTTGTTCGAGCGAACCGATCGAAAGCGGAGCGCCCGGCTGGTCTCCCTGTTCATCCTTTCTTTCATATCAGCGGTACTCGCGGTCGCTGTGTTCGTCATCGGCTGGAAAGCCTTTCGCGAGGTCCTGGTTTTTCACAAGCAGGTGATCCTGGGCTCCGAGCTCTATGGCAAAGGCGATGCGAGCGTGGTCAGCGGATCGGTCTTCTGGAACAATCTGATCTCTCTTCCGGCCAACGGGGCTTACGGCGTTGCCATCGCGCTGCTGGGAGGCATCGGCGTCGGGATCGGCGGCCTCGTCACGGCATTCAGGAAGCCCGGGCATCTTCCAGTTGCCGTACTCGGTATCGGCGCGGCCGTCGCTGCCTCATTGTCGGCAATGGCCGTGTTGAAGCACTACAACGAGCACTATACGGCGGCGGTTTCCGCAACACTGCCGTTCTGCGTCGTTGCCGGGTATCTGCTGCTGAAAGCCTGGGGCTGGCGGGTCGAGGCGGCTTATCGCCTGGTCGTTGTCGTTGCCGCTTTGCTGATGGCCTATCCGGTGGCCGGAAAGCTCGTCACCAAACTGACCTTCTATTCCGTGCAAAGCCGCATGGCGCGGGCCGACATGCAGCAGATTGCGGCGCTTACGGCGGGAAGCAACCGCGCGATCTACTATACCTACAGGTCGCCGTTCCCCCAGTTCGGCGAGGGTTTCGTGATCGACTTCGCCAGCATTCCGCGGCTGACCGAAGCCTATCTCGAAGACCGGCCCCGGGTTCTGAACACAATGACGGAAAACAATTCCAAGAGGGAGAGGGACGTCGGGATTTACGTCGTCGACAAGAAATACTTCGCCAGCGCGGACCTCGTGCGGAACGCGCCGAATCTGGACTTGCTCGGAACGAAGCCGGTCAAGTACGAGGAAGGCGACCGGCTGATCGAACTGCAGACGGTCTTTTTGCTGGTGCGCGGTTGACGGCATCGGGAAACGTTTCCGTATCCGCCATGAAACCAAAAGCTACGCCGCCTTCGCGACCGCTCCGTGCGCATGCTTGTCGATGGCGTCGATGATCTGCGGCCACATCGGAATCGGCAGCGCGTGGCCCATGCCCTCGATCATCAGCAGCTTGGCGCCCGGGATCGAGGCCGCGGTATCCTTGCCGCCTTCGGGACGCACCAAGGGATCGACGGTGCCGTGAATCACCAGCGTCGGCGCCTTGACCTGGTGCAGCCGCTCCTTGCGGCTGCCCGAGGCCAGGATGGCGCGGAGCTGGCGGCCGACGCCGTTCGGATTGAGGCCGCGCTCGAAAGTGCGCTCGGCGCGTTCGAGGTCCTTGGCTTCGTCGAGCGGGAAATGGCCGACGCGCAGCACCTTCCAGGTCTGCGCGAAGCGCTTGAGATATTCTTCCCTGGTGGTCGGAGGCGGCGCCATCAGCATCGCCGACGCCTCGCGGGTCGGCGGCGGCACTTTTGGATTGCCCGTCGTCGACATGATCGAGGTCAGCGAGCGCACCCGCTGCGGAAACGAGATCGCGATTTCCTGGGCGATCATGCCGCCCATGGATGCGCCGACGATGTGGGCCGACTTGATGCCGAGTGCGTCCATCAGCCCGGTGGTGTCCTCGGCCATGTCTCTGATCCTGTAGGGCGCCGCAACCGGGATCTTCAGGAACCGCAGCTTGAGCAGTTCGATCAGGGTCAGGCGCTGGCCGCCGCTCAGCCTGCCGGACTTGCCGATGTCGCGGTTGTCGAAGCGGATGACGCGAAATCCGCGCGCCGCGAGCTCGCGGCAGAAATCGTCGTCCCACAGGATCATCTGGGCGCCGAGCCCCATGATCAGCAGCATCGGTTCGGCATCGGCGTCGCCGAAGATCTCGTAACAAATGTCAATGCCGTTGGCCCGCGCGATCTGCGGCGGCTGATGGGCTGACGAATTCACCTAATCTGCTCCCTCGAATGGTAAGCGAACCGGGAACTCTATGGCACGGTTTTTCCTGCCGCAGAAGGCTCTGGTGCGGCAGGGAGCCTGACAAATCGCCGCCCGCGATCAAATTGACGCCGGCGATCAAATGACGCCGACGATGTTGACCGTCCCGGCGTAACAGTGTGGTATGGCTCAAAAGGCAGGGCTCCAAGGCCCGCGTGACCACGCTGGAGGGCGCCGATGGCAGAAAAGAGCAACGATCCGGTTGCGATGTGGCAGAACATGATCGGCGAGATGGAGAAGGGCTTCAACTCCTTCGCCAACCAGGCGATGGCGTCGCCGGAGTTTTCCAAGGTCGTCAACCAGGTCGGCGGAGCCACGGCCGGCGCGCAAAAGCAGCTCGGCGACCTCATGGAGAAATACCTCGTCGGGATGAACCTGCCGAGCCGGGCGCAGATGGTCCAGATGGCCGAACGGCTGCAGTCGATCGAAGGCCAGCTGAACGAGATCAAGGCGATGCTGAACGCGATGAACAGCAATGCCGGCGCCGCGGGCGGAATTCCCGGCGCGCCGAAGCCGCCGCGCACCAAGCGTCCGCCCTCTGCCGGAGAGCCAAAATGAACGTCAGTCCCGGCCTGAGTGCCGCGGGCCTCGATCTGGCGTCGATTCCGGACCGGATCCAGTCGGAAGTGCAGCGCGCGATCCAGCGCAGCATCAAGGGCGTCGAATATATCGCCTCATCCGGCCCGTCGCTGGGGTCGACGCCGAAGGACATCCTGGCGTCCCGCGGCACCATGAACCTCTATCACTACCGGCCCGTCGCAGACGAAATCTACCGGGTGCCGATCCTGATCGTGATGGCGACCACCAATCGCGGCTACATCCTCGACTTGGTGCCGGGCCAGAGCTTCATCGAGTTTCTGCTCAAGCGCGGCTATGACGTCTACATGCTGGACTGGACCGCGCCGAAGCCGGAAGAAAAGAACCTGCGGATGGAGGATTACGTCCTCGACTTCATCCCGGATTGCGTCCGCCGCGTGCAGCAGGATTCCGGCGAGACCGACGTCACCGTGATCGGCTATTGCTTCGGCGGCGTGCTGTCGCTGCTTTACGGCTCGATCTTCAACGAAGGCCCGATGAAGAACCTGATCTGCTTCACCACGCCGATCGATTTTCGCGAGATGAAGCTGTTCTCGAATTTCTCGGACCGCCGCTATTTCGACGTCGACCGGCTGGTCGACAGCATCGGCAACGTGCCGCCGGAGATGATCCTGTCATCGTTCGAGATGCTGCGGCCGGCGTCGCGCGCTGCCAGCCAGGTGCAGTTGTGGGAAAATATCTGGAATGACGAATACGTCAGAGCCTATCGGATGATGGATCGCTGGGGCACCGATACCCTGCCGCTGGCCGGCGAGTATTTCCGCGCCATCACCAAGGACCTGATGTGGGACAACAAGCTGTTCAACGACACCATGTCGGTCGGCGGGCGCAAGGCGGACATTTCCAGGATCACGGTGCCGATCCTGCATGCGGTGGCCGAGCACGATCATATCGTGCCCTATGATGCGGCCAGGCATCTGATCGCGAAGGTCGGCTCGACCGACAAGGAAGAAGTGATCCTGAAGGGCGGCCATGTCAGCGTCGTCGCCGGCGCCAACGCCATCAAGCGGCTGTGGCCGAAACTCGATTCATGGCTATGCGAGAGATCGATATGAGCAGCGAGACCAGGACCTATCCGCGCCGGGTGCAGACCGAGGCCGGCGAGATCGAATTCCGCCTGATGGCGCCAGCCGACGAGGCCGCCGTGCTCGACTTCGCGCAAAAGCTGCCGGTACATGATCTGCTGTTCCTGCCGCGCAACATCAGCGAGCCGAAGGTGCTCTCGGCCTGGATCAAGGAGATCGAACGCGGCGCCATCACCAGTATCCTGGCGGTGCAGGCGGGCAGGGTGATCGGATGCGGCACCCTGGTGCGCGATCCCTGGTCGTGGTCGCCGCATGTCGGCGAAATCCGCAACGTGGTCTCATCGGATGTGCGGGGGCAGGGGGTCGGCCGGGCGCTGTCGCAGGAGACGTTTGCTCTGGCTTTGGGCGCCGGTCTGGAGAAGCTGGTGGTGCAGATGACCGTCGATCAATCCGGCGCCATCGCCATCTTCGAGGGCCTCGGCTTCAAGGCCGAGGCGCTGCTGCGCGACCATGTGAAGGACAAAGACGGCCGGAACCACGATATCGTGGTGCTGGGCCATAATGTGGCGCAGGTCCGGGCCCAGCTGGAAGCCTATGGACTGCCGGGGGCTGTGCAGCACTGAGGGGTTTTCGAGCGAAGTGGATACGGTTCGCGTGGAGAAAGCGCATCAAAACAAGGTGCAGAGCCTGATCAGGCTCTGGGCAGCCTGGCGCCGGTTCGACGGGCAATTTGCCCAATCCGAGGGCTGATCACGGATTCGTGATATCGCGATGCACCATTGATGTTGCAACGCACCATTAACTGTGCCATATAGAGATTGCCCCGGGCCAGACCGGACGGGGTGAGCCCATAGCTCAAATCTGAGGATGGAGAACCCCAATGACCACCGAAACCAATTCCGTGCTGAACACCGTCAAGGAAGCCTTCGCGCCCGTCACCGAGGCGTTCACCAAGCTCCAGAACCTGGAAGTTCCGGAAGCCGCCCGTGAGTTCGTGAAGAAGCAGGCCGAGACCGCCAAGGTTCGCGCCGCCGACATCCATGCCGGTACCGAGAAGGTGACCGCCGCGATCGAGACCGCTGTTGCCGGTTCGGTCTCCGAGGCCGCCAAGATCAGCCGCAATATCCAGGACGCGCTCTACCAGGACGCCGAGGCATTCTTCGCCGGCATCGACAAGCTGGCCTCCGCCAAGTCGTTCAACGAAGCGGTCCAGATCCAGTCCGACATGGTCCGCGCGAGCGGCGAAGTGTTCGTGTCGCGGGCGAAGGCGTCGAGCGAATATCTCGGCAAGCTCGTCGCCGACGGCGCCAAGACCGCTCAGGACAACTTCTCCAAAGTCTACACCAAGACCGCCTGATCGCTTCGGCTCAGTGAGTAAACGTTAGTTGGAAGGCCCGCTTAGGCGGGCCTTCTTTTTGGGTATCCGCCGCCGTCATCCTGAGGTGCTCGCCGTCTTCGGCGAGCCTCGAAGGATGGCCGCGAGCAACGGTGCCTGCGGCCATCCTTCGAGGCGCGCAAGAAAACGCGCGCACCTCTGGATGACGGCGGTGCGTGCAGCGGCTATCTAAAGGTCTCAAAAAGACGAAAGCCGTCATGACCTCCACCGCCTCCTTCTCCTTCGACTCCCCCGGCGATGCCGCCCGCGCGGCCGAGTTGCGGCGGGTCAAGGCGCTGGCGACGCTGGTGCTGGCGGGCACGCTGGCGCTGTTCGTGGCGGCGAAGGCATTGCTGCATGTGCATCCCGCCTTCGGCTTCGTCGCGGCGTTCGCGGAGGCCGCCACCATCGGCGGCATCGCCGACTGGTATGCCGTGGTGGCGCTGTTCAAGCGACCGCTGGGACTGCCGATCCCGCACACCGCGATCATCCAGGGCAACCAGCACCGCATCGCCGACAAGCTCGGCGAATTCATCGAGGTGCATTTTCTCGAGGCTGCGCCCGTCGAGGCAAAACTGCGCCAGATCGATTTCGGCTCCTTCGTCGCCGACTGGCTGCGCGACCGCAAGCGCAGCGACGATCTCGCCCGCTTCGCGCTGCGGCTTTTGCCGGAAGCGTTGTCGGCGACGGAAACCTCCGGACTGATGGGTTTCATCACCCGCCGCGTCACTACCCAGCTGCAGGAAATCGATCTGGCGCCGCTCGCCGCCGGCACGCTGCGCGGCTTCGTGCAGGAGGGCCGGCACCAGGGCCTGCTCGACGACATCCTCCGCGTGGTGCATCAGTCGCTGACGCAACCGGAAACCATGGCGGTGATCCGCGACAAGATCCGCGGCGAATTGCCGACGCTGTTGAAACTCTACCGCGCCGACAAGTTTCTGGTGAACCGCATCGTCGCATCCGCGACCACGTTCTTCGAGGAAGTGAAGAACGATCCGCAGCATCCGTTCCGCGACGAGTTCAATCGCATGCTGCTTTCGTTCGTCGACCGGCTCGGCAGCGATCAGGCCTTCGCCGATCGCATCGACGGACTGAAGCGCGATCTACTGGCGCGGCCCGAACTCGGCGACCTCGCGCGCGGCATCTGGGCGAATACGCGATCCTTCATCGAGCGTAGCGCTTCCGGGGAGAGCCAGGTGCTGCAGCAGCATCTGGCGGGAATGTTCGTGAAAGCCGGCGAGACGCTGGCGGCCGATGCCGAGCTGCGCGCCGAGATCAACCAGGGTCTCGTCGCCGTGCTCAGAAGTTTCATCGCCGATCAGAAGAGCGGCGTCTCAAGCTTCATCTCCGATCAGGTCAAGGCCTGGGATATGGGCCAGCTGATCGCGCTGATCGAAATCAACATCGGCAAGGACCTTCAATACATCCGCTTCAACGGTTCGCTGATCGGCGGGCTCGCCGGACTGGCGCTTTACACCGTGGAAGTACTGGTTCGGATGCTGTGACTAAATGATCACTCGGTTCCTTTTAAGCGTGGCGACCTATTGTCGGAGGGCGGGTCAACCGCTTGAATGTCGGAATCAGCACCGTAACTTGATTCAACTGATGTTGCGTTGCGGAACGATTTCAAGAAGTTTGCGTATTCCTATGGTCATTGGCCAGCTGCCGGATTGCAAGGGGCCGGCCCAGAGAGGAGTTATGATGTCCGCGACGACCCAGACGCTGCGCGCGCCGTCCAAAGCCCTGATGTTCATGGAGGGACGCGCCTTCCACGAGTTCGGTGCCTTTCTGGGCGCCCTGCCGCTGCTCAGTCTCGCCCCCAGGGGCGACGGGCATCCGGTGCTGGTGCTGCCCGGGCTGATGGCGTCGGACACCTCGACGCGGCCGCTGCGCATCTTCCTCAGGAATCGCGGCTATGCCGTCAGCGGCTGGCGCCAAGGCCGCAATCTCGGCCTGCGCGACGGCGTGCAGCATGCGATGGTCGATCTGGTGCAGGAGCTCAACGACTCCCACGGCCGCAAGATCAGTTTGGTGGGCTGGAGCCTCGGTGGCCTCTATGCGCGTCAATTGGCAAAAATGATGCCGGATCGCGTGCGCTCGGTGATCACGCTCGGCAGTCCTTTCGCGGGCAGTCCGAAGGCCACCAACGCCTGGCGGGTCTACGAGATGGCGAGCGGCCGCAGCGCGGAGGAAGAGGATCACCGCTTCGGCGGAGCATTGTCGGAAACGCCGCCGGTGCCGACCACCGCGATCTTCAGCCGAACCGACGGCATCTGCGCCTGGCAGGGCTGCATGGAAAAGACCTCGGCGACTTCGGAAAGCATCGAGGTCGAAGGCAGCCATTGCGGCATGGGACATAACCCCGCCGTGGTCTACGCGGTGGCTGACCGGTTGGCGCAGCCCGAAGGCACCTGGGCCCCGTTCGAGCGCAGCGGCTGGCGCAGCACGATCTATCCCGACCCGCACCGGTAAGCGCGCAGGATCTGTTTTCGTCATGGCCGGGCTTGACCCGGCCATCCACGTTTTCCTTGCCTTGAGTTAAGTAAGGCGTGGATGCCCGGGTCAAGCCCGGGCATGACGAGTATTGGCGGCGGCGAGCGTTGCCGCTTTCGCAAAAAACGCGCTATGCCTTGCGCATGCCGCAGCCGCTTGCCCGCATCATCGAACAGCTCAAGCGCGAACCCTCGCGCACCGGGTCCATCGTCATCACGGTGTTCGGCGACGCCATCGTGCCGCGCGGCGGTTCGGTCTGGCTCGGCACGCTGCTTGAATTTTTCAAGGTGCTCGACATCGACAGCGGCGTGGTGCGCACCGCAATGTCGCGGCTCGCCGCCGACGGCTGGCTCGAACGCCACAAGGTCGGCCGCAACAGCTTCTATCGGCTGGCGGGGAAGGGCCGACAGACTTTCGATGCCGCGACAAGGCACATCTATGATCCGCAACCTTCGGAATGGACCGGGCGCTTCGAGCTGCTGCTGATCGGCAACGGCGAAGACCGTGACGCCGCCCGCGAGGCGCTGAAGAATGCCGGCTTCGGCAGTCCGCTGCCGGGCGTCTGGGTTGCACCGTCAGGCGTGCCGATCCCGGAGGAAGCCGCCGCCGCGATCCGCCTGGAAGTTTCCGCCGAAGACGACAGCGGCCGCCGCCTGCTCAGCGAGAGCTGGCCGCTGCATCGCACCGCCGACGCCTACCTGAAGTTCATGAAAACCTTCGAGCCGTTACTCGCCTGGCTCGGCCGCCGCGACCGCCTGTCGGATATCGACGCCTTCACCGCGCGGATCCTGCTGATCCATCATTACCGAAGGGTGGTGCTGCGCGACCCGCTATTGCCGACGGCCTTGCTGCCGGCGGACTGGCCGGGCCGGGCCGCGCGAAAGCTCTGCGGCGAGATCTATCGCAGCGTGCTTCCGGCGTCGGAACAATGGCTTGACCGCCACGGAACCGACCCGGCCGGCCCGCTGCCGGCGGCCGGCAAGGAACTGGCGCGCCGGTTCGGGGATACGTAATTATGTTACAAGAATGTATTGAGTTTCTATAATACTGATATATGTTAGAAGCGTTCCAGGGAGAACGGCCATGTATACGCAGGCGCTCAACACGTCCGATGCGGATGACCGCCATGTCGAGGATGCCGCGCGCGCCGCCGCGTTCCAGGCGCGCATCGATGCCGAAGAGCGCATCGAGCCGAATGACTGGATGCCTGCGGCCTATCGCAAGACGCTGACGCGGCAGATCTCGCAGCACGCCCACTCCGAGATCGTCGGCATGCTTCCCGAGGGCAACTGGATCACCCGCGCGCCGTCGCTGCGCCGCAAGGCCGCCCTGCTCGCCAAGGTGCAGGATGAATGCGGCCACGGGCTCTATCTGTACGCCGCCGCCGAGACGCTCGGCGCCTCGCGCGAGGAACTGGTCGACCTGATGCTTTCAGGCAAGGCGAAATATTCCTCGATCTTCAATTATCCGACCCTGACCTGGGCCGATATCGGCGTGATCGGCTGGTTGGTCGACGGTGCGGCGATCATGAACCAGATTCCGCTGTGCCGCTGTTCCTACGGTCCCTATGCGCGCGCGATGATCCGGGTCGGCAAGGAGGAATCCTTTCACCAGCGCCAGGGCTACGAGATCATGCTGACGCTGGCGCGCGGCTCGGAAGAGCAGAAAGCGATGGCGCAGGACGCGCTGAACCGCTGGTGGTGGCCGGTGCTGATGATGTTCGGGCCGCCCGACCAGGTCAGCCAGCATAGCGATACGTCCACCAAGTGGAAGATCAAGCGCTTCTCCAATGACGAGCTGCGCCAGAAATTCGTCGATGCAACCGTGCCGCAGGCGCAGTATCTCGGCCTCACCATTCCCGATCCCGGCATGAAGCAGAACGCCGAAGGGCATTGGGAATACAGCTCGATCGACTGGGACGAATTCAAGCAGGTGCTGGCCGGCAACGGCCCCTGCAACCGCGACCGGCTGGCGGCGCGCCGCAAGGCCCATGACGAGGGTGCTTGGGTGCGCGAGGCCGCACAGGCCTATGCCGAGAAACGCAAACATCGGCAACTCGCGCAAGCCGCAGAATAGGGATTTGGAGACGATCATGGCCACGCCGAATACGCCGCTCTGGGAAGTCTTCATCCGCAGCCGCAACGGGCTGGCGCACAAGCATGTCGGCTCGCTGCATGCCTCCGATGCGACCATGGCGCTGCAGGCCGCGCGCGACCTCTACACCCGCCGCGGCGAGGGGCTGTCGATCTGGGTGGTGCCGTCCAGCGCGATCACCGCGTCCGATCCCGCCGACAAGGGCATGATGTTCGAGCCGGCGGAATCCAAGATCTACCGGCACCCGACGTTTTATGAAGTGCCGGATGAAGTTGGGCATATGTGAGCGCGGACTCTCATGGTGAGGTTAATTCGCGGGCGCCAAAGCCGTCATTGCGAGCGCAGCGAAGCAATCCATCTCTCGGCGGCAAGAAAGAATGGATTGCTTCGTCGCAAGCGCTCCTCGCAATGACGTTGATAGTGCAAACAGGTTCTTGAACATGGCTATCGCATCCATCTCCGTCTCCGAAACGCCGCTGGTGTTGTATACGCTGCGCCGCGCCGACGATGCGCTGATCCTGGGGCACCGGCTGTCGGAATGGTGCGGTCACGCGCCCATGCTGGAAGAGGACATGGCGCTCGCCAATATGGGGCTTGATCTGCTCGGCCAGGCGCGCGAGTTGTATTCCTACGCGGCCAAGGTCGAAGGCAGGGGCAATGACGAGGACAAGTTCGCCTATCTGCGCGACGTCAGGCAGTATCGCAATCTGCTGCTGCTGGAGCAGCCGAACGGCGATTTCGCCCAAACCATGGTGCGGCAGTTCTTCTACTCGGCTTACGCCGATCTGTATTGGCGCGCGATGATGAAATCATCTGACGCGACGCTGGCCGCGATTGCTGCGAAATCCGAAAAGGAAAGCGCCTATCACTTGCGGCACACGTCGGAATGGATGGTCCGGCTCGGTGACGGCACCGAAGAAAGCCACGCCCGCGCGCAGGCCGCGATCGATCATCTCTGGGCGTTTACCGGCGAAATGTTTGAGGCCGACGCGAGCGAACGCGGCTTGATCGATGCCGGCATATCGGTAGACTCTGCCAGCCTGCGTCCGCAGTGGCTGAAGACCGTTGCCGATGTCGTGGACGAAGCGACGCTGGCGCTGCCCAAGAACGACTGGATGCAACAGGGCGGCCGCGATGGCCGGCACAGCGAGCATCTCGGCCATCTGCTCAGCGAGTTGCAGTCGATGCAGCGGACGTTTCCGGGGGCTGCATGGTGACCGCATTATTCAACGATGCCGAGCTGCGGCAACTCGCCTGGAACGCCGCGGCATCCGTGGTCGATCCGGAGATTCCGGTGCTGACCATCGCCGATCTCGGCGTGCTCCGCAGTGTCGCGATCAGGGACGGCCAGGTCGAGGTTGCGATCACGCCGACCTATTCCGGTTGTCCCGCGATGAACATGATCACGCTGGAGATCGAGCTCGCGCTGGAGCGCGAGGGTTTTCGCCATTCGAAGGTGCGCACGGTGCTGTCGCCGGCCTGGACCACCGACTGGATGAGCGAAGACGGCCGCCGCAAGCTTAGGGAATACGGCATCGCGCCGCCGCAGGCGGCCGGCTCCCGCCGCGCGCTGTTCGGCGTACAGCAGGTGACGTGCCCGCAATGCGGCTCCGGGGATACCGAGGTGCTCAGCGAGTTCGGCTCGACCTCCTGCAAGGCACTGTGGCGCTGCAGGAGCTGCCGCGAACCGTTCGATTATTTCAAGTGTCATTGAAGTCCGAGTGAATCTCGTCACCCGCAATGACGTTGATAGGCCGGAGGCCTACCATCCATGCCCCACGCCCCCCGTTTCCATCGCCTCGCCGTCAACGACCTGCGCCGCGAAACCGCTGACGCGGTGTCGATGACCTTTGCGATTCCGCGCGAACTCGTCGACGACTACCATTTCACTCCCGGCCAGTATCTGACCCTGCGAACCACCATGGACGGCGAGGAAGTGCGCCGCTCCTATTCGATCTGCTCCGGACCCGACGACGGCGAGCTGCGCATCGCGGTGAAGAAGGTCGATGGCGGCGCGTTCTCGAACTGGGCCGCCGACGAATTGAAGGCTGGCGACCAACTCGATGTCATGACCCCGACCGGCCGCTTCGGCGTCGCCGCGGTGCCGGACGAGGCGCGGACCTGTGTCGGTTTTGCCGCGGGCTCGGGCATCACGCCGATCCTGTCGATCGTCAAGGGCGTGCTGGCGCGCGAGCCGGACAGCAGGTTCTTCCTGTTCTACGGCAACCGCTCGACTTCGGGCATGCTGTTTCGCGAGGCGCTGGAGGAGTTGAAGGATCGCTTCATGCAGCGGCTTTCGGTGTTCCACGTCATCTCGGGCGAAGAGCAGGACATTCCGATCCTGCACGGCCGGCTCGACGGCGAGAAGGTGAGGGTGCTGTTGCGCTCGCTGGTCCCGGCATCCGATGTCGATCACGTATTCATCTGCGGTCCCACCGGCATGAGCGAGAATATCGAGAGGACCTGCCGGGATATCGGCATCGCCGCCGATCGCATTCACGTCGAGCGGTTCGTGTCGGAGTTCGGCGGCAAGCCCCGACCCAGGGCCGTGATCGCGGCGGGCGCGCCACCCAGAGCGATGGCCTCGCTGATCATCGACGGCAAGCGGCGCGAGGTGCCGGTCGCCGAAGGCGAAGGCATTCTCGACGCGGCATTACGCGCTGGCATGGATCTGCCGTTCGCCTGCAAGGGCGGCATGTGCAGTACCTGCCGCGCCAAGCTGGTCGAGGGCAGCGCCGAGATGGAGGTCAATTATTCGCTGGAGCCGTGGGAACTGAAGGCGGGGTTTATCCTGACCTGCCAGGCGAAGCCGACTTCATATCGGGTCGTGGTGGATTACGATCACGTGTGAGAGTCCATCGCCACACGAACGCCGCTCGCGCTCGAGCACGAACTATCAGCGTCATTGCGAGCGCAGCGAAGCAATCCATCTCACGACTTGGGGATGAAAGCTGGATTGCTTCGTCGCAAGTGCTCCTCGCAATGACGTTGAGAGAGTGTGCGCCTCAAACCTTCGGCCGCGGCGCTGTGCCCAGAATGGCTTCGATCGACATCCCCAGCCCGAGCAGTTTGGTGTCGCTGCCGACGGGACCGTCGATCTCCAGCCCGACCGGCAAGCCTCCCGGCGTCATGCCGGCGAACAGCGACAGGCCCGGGAGGCCGGCGTTGCTGCCGGGATCGGTGTTGCGGATCATGGTGTCGAAGACAGGCACCGGCTTGTCGCCGTTGATCGACATCTCGCCCGACCCCTTCTCCGCGTCGATGACGGGCGCTGGCGCGATCGTGGTGGGAAACAGGATGCCGTCCAGATTGTTGTCGCGGAAATACGCCGCGTAGATCTTCTGCAGCGCCGGCCGCTGCACCGTGATCGCATCCTGGTAGGCGGCGCCAAAGGCGTCGGCGGTGATGGCGTCGAACGCGCCCTTGACGTCGGGGCTGGCGATCTTGGCGGCGATGTCGGCCAGCGTGATGCCCTCGATGCCGGACGCCTCGAGATAGGCGGGGATATCGGCGATCGGTTCATGCAGCGCGATCGGGAACGACACCTTTGCGTTCTGCTCGAACAGTGCGGGCATATCGACGTCGACAAGAACGACGCCGGCTTCCGCCAGCTTCGCGCGCGCGGCCTTCGTCACGGCCTCGACGTCGCGGTCGAGCCCGTTCCAGAACACCGCGGGGATTCCGAGCCGCTTGCCGCGCAGCGGCGCCGCCGTGGCCATGGCCGTTCCCGTGATCACGGAATCCAGCAGCGCCACGTCGGCGACGGTTCGGCCCATCGGACCGACCGTGTCGCGGGTGTGGCTGATCGGGACCACCATGTCGGTGTCGTCGTAACGGCGCTCCGCGCCGCCATTGCCGACCGACGGCCGCAACCCGACGATGCCGCAAAGGGCGGCCGGCACGCGGGTCGATCCGCCCGTGTCGGATCCGAGGCCGCAAGTGACGATGCCGGCAGCGATCGCCGCCGCCGTTCCGCCGGAGGATCCGCCGGGTATCCGGCTCCTGTCGTAGGGGTTTTTCACCGGGCCCGCGAACGACGACAGGTTGGTGCTGGTGATGCCGAACGCCAGCTCGTGCATGTTGGCCTTGCCGACCATGATGACGCCGGCCTTCAGCAGCTTCTGCAGCGACGGCGCATTGCGGCCGGGCTGGGCCGTCTGCAGCGCCGGCGTGCCGCCGGACGTCGGCATGTCAGCGGTGTTGATGTTGTCCTTGACGACGATGGGAAGGCCGGCGAGCGGCAGTTGGCCGCGGCCGCCTTCATCGATTTCCGCCGCCGCCGCCAGTGCCGGGTCCTTGTTGACGATGATCAGCGCGTTGAGATCCCTGACCTGCTCGGCGCGCGCGAATGCGGCTTTGGCGACGTCGGTGGCGGTTATTTTCTTTTCCCTGATCGCGGCGACGATTTCGGCGGACATCAGGCTGGGGTTGGCCATGGCTGGACTCATATCTGCGAGGGAGGGAAGGGCCGCACCGGCGGCGACGGCAATCGACGATGTCAGGACCTCGCGGCGTGAGGGATTGCTGGTCATGGACTCCTCCCGATCCCGGTGTTGAGCCTAATCCTTCGGTCGCTTGTCGTAAACGCGTCGGGCCTTGCCGAGCGAGCGCTCCAGCGAATCGGGCGCGACCGCCCTGACGTGGGCTGTGATCCCGATCGTGTTCTTGATGTGGACCCTGACCATTTCGGCGTGCTTGTCGAGCCCGTCGTCGTTCCAGCTTTCGGGACGGACTTCCGCCAGTATCGTCAATTCGTCCATCCGTCCCTCACGGGTCAATTCGATGACGAAGTGACCGCCGCACCAGTCGGTGGCGAGCAGGATTTCCTCGATCTGGGTCGGAAACAGATTGACGCCGCGCAGGATGATCATGTCGTCGGAGCGTCCGGTGACCTTCTCCATCCGCCGCATGCCGGGCCGTGCCGTGCCCGGCAAGAGCCGGCTCAGGTCGCGGGTGCGGTAGCGGATGATCGGAAACGCCTGCTTGGTCAGCGAGGTGAACACCAGCTCGCCCTTTTCGCCGTCGGGCAGCACCGCGCCGGTCTCGGGATCGATCACCTCGGGATAAAAGTGATCTTCCCAGATATGCAGGCCGTCCTTGGTCTCGATGCATTCCTGCGCGACGCCGGGGCCGATCACTTCGGACAGGCCGTAAATATCGGTCGCATCCATGTCGAACGAGGCTTCGATCTCCGCCCGCATCGCGTTGGTCCACGGCTCGGCGCCGAAGATGCCGACCTTCAGGGACGATTTCCGGGGATCGAGGCCCTGGCGCTTGAATTCGTCCAGGATCGCCAGCATGTAGCTCGGTGTCACCGTGATGATGTCGGGCCTGAAATCGTTGATCAGCTGCACCTGCCGCTCGGTCATGCCGCCGGAGACCGGCACCACGGTGCAGCCGAGCTTTTCCGCGCCGTAATGCACCCCGAGCCCGCCGGTGAACAGGCCATAGCCGTAGGCATTGTGGATGATCATGCCGGTGCGGCCGCCGGCGGCGCGGATCGAGCGGGCCATCACGTCCGCCCACATGTCGATATCGGCTTGCGTATATCCCACCACGATCGGCTTGCCCGTGGTGCCGGAGGAGGCGTGGACCCGGACCAGTTTTTCGCGGGCGACAGCGAACATGTTGAACGGGTAATTGTCGCGCAGGTCGGTCTTGACGGTGAACGGGAATTTCGCGAGGTCGGACAGCTGCCGGAAGTCTTTGGGATGCACGCCGGCCTTATCGAAGGCTTTCCTGTAATGCGCGACATTGTCGTAGGCGTGCGCCAGCGTCCATGTCATGCGCCTCGTTTGAAGCGCGATAATCTCGTCGCGCGACGCCCGTTCGGCCTCGTCCATCTCGGCGCTGTAGCCGCTGCGGCCGGATCGAAGGTTGGTCAAGGCCATCGCGTGTTCCCTCTATGTCGCCTCGACCGGCAGCCAGGCGCCGCCGACGGTGCGGGAATGGCCGCGAAATTCGGCGATCACGACATCATCGACGCTGACGCTGATGTCATAGATGCCGGAACGCCCGCTGCGCGAAACCTCCCGCGCCCTCGCCACCAGCCGGTCGCCGAGCTTGCCGGGCTTGATGAAGGTGATGTCGCACTGCGCCGCGACGGCGCGCTCGTTGCGGGAATTGCAGGCAAAGGCGAAGGTCGAATCCGCCAGCAGGAAGATAAAGCCGCCATGTGCGATGCGCTGGCCGTTGACCATGTGCGGCTGCACCGTCATCGTCAGGGTCGCGTGGCCCGGACCGACCTCTGTGATCTCCATGCCGAGGCCCTTGCTGGCGTCGTCTTCCCGCCACATCGCGTCGGCGCAGGCACGCGCGAGGTCGTCGGGCGAAAGTGTGGCCTTGACGTTCACTCTCGATCTCCCCGTCGTAGGTCTTCTTGGAAGCAGTCCTGTTGGAACAAGCCTCTTGAACTAGCCGATCAACTGGTTAGTCATGATGCGAAGCCATCATGGTGTCAACGATCCCTGCGGGCGTCAAATCGCCGGAAAACGCCACTCAATCGGAAACCGCCATGATACCTGCCCCCCCAAAGCCGGATGGCCCGCCTGTTACGGTGGAAGCGCTCTGCGTGCGCCTGCCGGCGAAGGCCGACAATCCGGCTTCGATCGCACCCACGGTCGTACGGCGACCGCTGACGCGGGGCGCGAACGAACTGCTGGTCGAGGTCAAGGCGGCGGCGGTCAATCCCTCCGACGTGAAAGCCGCCACCGGCCTGATGCCCTATGCGGTGTTCCCGCGCACACCCGGCCGCGACTATGCGGGGTTCGTGATCGACGGGCCGGCCGACTGGATCGGGCGCGAGGTGTTCGGCTCCTCGGGCGATCTCGGGATCCGGTGCGACGGCACCCATGCCACGCATCTTGCCGTGGAAACCGAAGCCGTGGTGGAAAAGCCCCGAAATATCTCCTGGGAGGAGGCGGCCGGGATCGGCGTGCCCTTCGTTACCGCGATGGAAGGGCTCAAGCGCGCCGGCATGCCGAGAAGCGATGAGACGGTGCTGGTGATGGGTGTCAACGGCAAGGTCGGCCAGGCCGCCGCGCAGATTGCAAGCTGGCATGGCGCCCGCGTGATCGGCGTGGTGCGCAAGAGCGAGCCCTATGCAGGTCACGCCAATGGCAAGGTTGAAATGATCGACGCCTCGGTGACGGACGTCGCCGCGCGTGTACGCGAACTTAGCGATGGCAGGGGCGCCGACATCGTCTTCAACACCGTCGGCGATCCCTATTTTCAGGCGGCGCATCAATCGCTGGCCTTGCGCGGACGCCAGATCCTGATCGCCGCCATCGATCGCATCGTGCCATTCAACATTCTGGAATTCTATCGCGGCCAGCACACCTATGTCGGCATCGATACGCTGGGGCTGTCGTCGATCGCGACAGGGGCGGTGCTGCGGGAACTCGGACCGGGCTTCGCCAGCGGGCACTTAAAGCCGTTTCCGATCCAGCCGGGTGCGATCTTTCCCCTGGAACAGGCGAAGGCCGCCTTCCTCGCGGTCGCCGGTTCCTCGCGCGATCGGGTGATCCTGCGGCCGGCGGGTTAGGTTCCGAGCAAATCCTCGAACTTCGTCGCGAAAAAATCCTCTCTTGTTCCGAGTGAGGACGATGGTTCTATTCCCCTTTCGCGGTATCACGCGATGGCTTCATTGCTTGTTACGGCGCGCCGTGGACGGGCCTATGCGAGAGGCGATATAGCAAGGCCGAATTTGCATCTTATGTCAGCCGTGCCGGCCATTGCGCCCCGGAAGCCTAGGGAAAAAGCCAGTGCAGGATGTCGCCAACATCGTCGCAGCGAGCGGACTGCTGATCGGTCTGGCCTATGGTGCAGTCGCTCTGTTGAGCGGCTTTTGTCTGCTTTCCGGCCTGCGCGGCTGGTGGGCCGATGGCGACAGCCGCCTGATCCGGACCTACGCGCTGGCGCTGGGTGTCGCGATCGCCGCCGCACAACTGCTCGCCGCCGGCGATGTCATCGACCTCGGCAAGACGATCTACCTGCAGCCGTCGTTTTCCGCGCCGCTGATGTTCGCCGGCGGCTTGCTGTTCGGTTACGGCATGGTGCTGTCGAACGGCTGCGGTTCGCGCGCGCTGGTGCTGCTCGGGCGCGGCAATCTGCGCTCGTTCGTGGTGGTGATCGTGCTCGGTATCGCCGCGCAGATGACGCTGAAGGGCCTGTTCGCACCTGGCCGCATCGCGGTGCTGCAGGCGACGCAGTCGGCGCCTGATGTCATCTCGTTGCCGGCGCTGCTGTCGACCTTCGGCCTCAGCGAGACCTTTGCCCGCATGCTTGCGGCGTCCGCGATCTCGGGCGCGCTGATCATCTTTGCGTTCGCGCATGCGCCGTTCCAGCGCGCCTTCGGCCAGATCGCGGCCGGCATCGCGGTCGGCCTGCTGGTCACCGCCGGCTGGTTCGCCACCGGCTATCTCGGCGCCGACGATTTCAGTCCCGCCGCGGTGACGTCGCTGACCTTCATCGCGCCGATCGCCGACAGCGTGCAATACGTCATGCTGTCGACCGGGCTGGCGCTGAATTTCGGCATCGCCATGGTGGCCGGCGTTTTAGCGGGCAGCCTGCTGACGGCGCTCGTCACGCGCCGCTTCCAGTGGGAAGGCTTTTCCTCGCCCCGACACATGCTGCGCTCGATCGGCGGCGCCGCGCTGATGGGCGCGGGCGGCGCGATGGCCTATGGCTGCTCGATCGGGCAGGGCCTCACCGGCCTCTCGACGCTGGCGCTGGCGTCGTTCGTCGCCGTCGGCGGGATATTGCTGGGCACCGCCGCCGGACTGCGCGGCGTGCTGCGGGTTCAGCCGCTGGTGCCGGCGCAGGAGTCACGCCCGCACGCGTGAGGTCTGTGGCCCGTCAATCCCCCGCCTGCGTGACAATGCGAATCTCCGATGTCAGCGTGCGGTGCACCGGGCACTTGTCGGCGATTTCCATCAGTTTCGCGCGCTGCTCTGCGTCGAGCGCGCCTTCTATTGTTATCACCCGGTCGATCTGATCCAGCATGCCGACTTTTGTTTCGCACTCGGCGCAATCCTCCGCGTGAATCTTGCGGTGGTCGAGCGTCACCGTTACGCGATCCAGCGGCAGCGATTTGCGGTCGGCATACATGCGCATGGTCATCGAGGTGCAGGCGCCGAGGCCGGCGAGCAAATAGTCATAGGGACCGGGTCCGCTGTCGTCGCCGCCGACGGCAACGGGTTCGTCGGCCACCATGCGATGCGGCCCGACCGAAACCGTCTGCTGGAATTTGCCGTTGCGGGTTTCGCTCACGACGACCTTGCGCGGCGCATTGCCTGAAGCGGGGGCCTGCTCGGGCAAAGCGAGGTCGACATAGCGCTCGGCCCAGGCGGCGATCACACCCGCGACATAGGCGGCGTCGCGCTTGCCGGAGAGCAGGTGGTCGGCGCCCGCCAGCGAGACAAAGCTCTTGGGATGTTTGGCGGCGACGAAGATTTTCGTGGCGTTGTCGATGCCGACGGTGTCGTCGGTCGGCGAATGCATGATCAGCAGCGCCTTGTGCAGTTTGGTCACCTGCGCCATCAGGCTGTGCTCGGCGATGTCGTCGAGGAACTGGCTGGTGATGTGGAACGGCCGGCCGGCGAGCTGGACCTCGACCTTGCCGTGCTGGCGGATGTCCTCGATGCGATCCTTGAAGAGATGCGTGACATGCGCGGGATCGGACGGGGCGGCGATGGTCACGACGGCCTTCGCATCCGGGATCTGCCCGGCCGCGGCGAGAATCGCAGCGCCCCCGAGGCTGTGGCCGATCAGGATCGCCGGACCCTTGCGGGTTTCGCGCAGATGGTCGGCGGCCCGCACCAGGTCGGCGACGTTGGAGGAGAATGTCGAATTGGCGAAATCGCCCTCGCTGGAGCCGAGGCCCGTAAAATCGAACCGCAGCACCGCGATGCCCCTGGCTGTCAGCGCCGTCGCGATACGTTTGGCGGCCAGCACATCCTTGCCGCAGGTGAAGCAATGCGCGAACAGCGCATAGGCCAGCGGCGCTCCTTCGGGCAGGTCGAGTGCGGCGGCGAGTTGGTGGCCATCCGCGCTGGCGAATTGGAAACGTTCGGTGGGCAAGGGCGGGCTCCTTGGTGATGCTGCTCTTCACCTCTCCCCTTGTGGGAGAGGTCGGATCGCATCGGAAATGCGATCCGGGTGAGGGGTTAAGGTCTATCGGGATATCATAACCCCTCACCCGGATTTCCCGCTACGCGCGAAATCCGACCTCTCCCGAAGGGAGAGGTGAAGAGACGCCCCGGCGCCGGACTAATCCCCCGAATACCGCTCTTCCTTCCAGGGATCGCCGCGGTTGTGATAGCCGCGTACTTCCCAATAGCCCGGTCTGTCCTCGGCCAGAAATTCGATGCTCTGCAGCCATTTCGCGCTCTTCCAGAAATAGAGATGCGGCACCACGAGGCGCACCGGGCCGCCGTGCTCCGCTTCCAGCGGCGCGCCGGACCATGAATGCGCCAGCAGGGCGTCCTCGGCGGCGAAATCATCCAGCGCGAGGTTGGTGGTGTAGCCGTCGTGGGAATGCAGCACGACGAAGTGCGCCTCGTCGCGCGGCCGGCAGGCATCGAGCAGGTCGCGGGTCGAAAGCCCCTCCCACTGGTTGTCGTAGCGCGACCACGTCGTCACGCAGTGGATGTCGGAAGTGAACTTTGTCTGCGGCTGGCCGGTGAACTGCTTGAAATCCCAGAAGATCGGATTTTCCACCGCGCCATATACGTCAAGCCGCCAGCGCTCCCTGGAAATCTCAGGCGTGAGACCAAGGTCGAGGGTGGGCCAGTCCCGGGTCAGGTGTTGTCCCGGCGGCAGGCGCTGATCCTCGGGACGGGAGGTCTTGCCGGTGAGGAAACGGCCCTCCTGCGCCCAGCGCTGCTTGCTGCGCGTCAGCTTCGAATCCGGCGGCGGTTCGTCTGGTTCGGCCATGCTGGACCTTCGGTTCTGATTTGGTCAGAGCCTGATGTCTAGCATGGGAAGGCGGGGAGGCGAACGCCTCAGGCCGATTTGCCGAACAGCACCGGCAACTGCCGCGGCCCGCGCACGGTTCCCTCCGACCAGGCGACCTTGCCGGCCGGATCCAGCCTGAAATCGGGAATGCGCTTCAGCCACTCCTCGATCGCGACCGTCATTTCCATGCGCGCGAGGTTGGAGCCGACGCAGCGGTGAATGCCGAGGCCGAAGGCGACGTGGCGGTTCTCCTTGCGGTCGAGCACGACCTTGTCGGCGTCGGGGAACACGGCGGGATCGCGGTTGGCGGCCGGGAACGACAGCAGCACCATGTTGCCCGATTTGACCGGGCAGCCGCTGATCACCGTGTCCTTCATCACCTCGCGCGCCATCGTCACCGGCGCATAGGCGCGCAGTAATTCCTCGATCGCCGTCGGCATCAGTTCCGGCTCGGCGATCAGGCGGTCGCGATCGGAAGGCGTTTTCGCCAGATGCCACAACGAGGCGCCGATCGCACTCCAGGTGGTGTCGATGCCGGCGATCAGGAGCAGCCGCAACGAGCCCAGCACGTGTCCGTCGGACAGCGGCTGGCCGTTCCTGTCGCGGGCGTTCATCATCGTCGTGATCAGGTCGTCGGTGGGATTTTGCTTGCGCTCCTCGATGTGGCCGTGGAAATAGCCGGTCATCTCCTGGACCGCGCGCATCATGGTGGCGTCATCCTTGATGCCGAGCTCGAGAATCTCGTGGATCCACTTGATGAAGAGGTCGCTGTCCTTTTCCGGGATGCCGAGCATGTGGGCGATGGCGCGCACCGGAATGTGCTTGGTGTAGCGCGCCGCGGCGTCGCATTGGCCCTCGGCGATAAACTCGTCGATCAGCTCGTTGCAGATGGCGCGGACCCGCGGCTCCAGTCTCTTCATGGCGTCGGGCGTGAACGGCGGCAGCAGCAGTTGCTTGGCCGGCTTGTGCTCCGGAGGATCGGAGGTGATCGGCGGCGCGGTGTTGACGATCTCGGGCCGGACGTCGCGCACGATGACCCGGCGCGAGGAGAAATGTTCGGTGTCGTAGGCGATCTCTTTCACCGCTTCATAGGTGGTCGGCATGTAGCAGCCGAGAAAGCGATCTGTATGAATCACCGGCGATGCCGTTCGCAATGTTTCCCAGATCGGAAACGGATCTTCGGTCCATTGTGGATCGGTGTGGTCGAAATCGTGAACCCAATCGGTGACCGGCGGGTGGTCGGCCTTCGCGGGGGCGGAATCGGGAATGGCGCGGGCGGGATCGGACATCGGCAAAATTCCTCCGGTTCGTTCGCTTGATCCTGGATAGCGCTGAATTCGGCCAGCACTTCACATCGGCGTAGCGGCGTGGATCACGCTTCGGTGACGTCGATCGCCATTTCCGGACAGTTCGACTTGGCGAGCCAGGCCTTGTCCTCGAGTCCGGCGGGCACCGTGCCGTCGCCGGCCTCGTGTGCATTGCCGAATTCATCGAGATCGAACAGCTCCGGCGCCAGCGCCTTGCAGCGGGCGTGGCCCTGACACTTGTCCTGGTCGACGTGTACCTTAAGTTTTCCGGACATGAGTCGCTTCCTCTGGTCACCGGCAGCCTGGCGGCGGGGATGGCGTTTCCTGATGTTATTCTAACGGCGCGGGCCTTGTTGGCCGCGCCTTGAAATTATAGCCTATTACATTCGCGCCGCCCTTGTGGTGTCAAGTGAAAAGTCCGGGATTGCCGATGCCGCCTCGATTAGCCCGCAAGCCGCTCAACACCTACCACCATGGCGATCTCAGGGACGCGCTGGTTCAGGCCGCGTTGGCCGAGGCGGAACAAGGCGGCCCGGAAGCCATCAGCCTCAAGGCGCTGGCGAAGCAGCTCGGCGTCTCTCAGCCGGCGCCTTATCGGCATTTCGTCGATCGCGAGGCGTTGCTGGAGGCGGTTACCGCGCAAGCCTTCCGCCAGTTCAACGCCGTGCTGCGGGAGGCCGTCGGCACGCCATCGAAGCAATCGAAGCTGTCGCGTCTGGCGCAAGCCGCACTTGATTTCGGTCTGCGCCGCAACGGCATCTACCGCCTGATGTTCGCGTCGCGCACGATGGCCTGTTCGCCCAAAGGCAGCGAGCTTCACAACGCCGCCATGGAAACCTTCGACCTGCTGCTGGAATCGCTGGAAGCCCCCGCCGTCGGGTTTTTGCGCGAGCGGCAGGCCCTGAAAATATGGGCCGCGCTGCACGGCGTGGTCATGCTGGCCGAGCAGGGGCTGCTCACCGGCCAGGTCGCCCAGATCAGCCGCGAGGAACTGGTCGAGGAAATCGTGGAGCAAAGCAAGCTGGCGCTGTCAGTGGCGATCGAGGCGGCTGGTGGCGGCGTGGTCGCGAGTTAGCCGTCATTGCGAGCGAAGCGAAGCAATCCAGCTTTTGCCAAGCAAGCTGCATTTGGTCCGGAGCCAGGCAAAGCGCCCACCACAACAAGACTGTCGTCGCCCGGCTTGACCGGGCGATCCAGTACGCCGCGGCGTCTCGGTCTATCTCAAACGCCTCTGGATACTGGTCGCCCGGTCAAGCCGGGCGATGACAGCGGTGTGTGTTTCATCCAGCAGAGTCGACCCTAAGGCCGGTACCAATGACGATCTCGGGTGACTACTTCGGCGCCCTCGGATCGATCGGCGTGGCGCCGCTGAATCCCAGAATATCCTCCAGCACTTTGGCACCGGCGAGCAGTTGCGCCTCGCCGCGCGGGGCCGCCACCATCTGCAGTCCGACCGGCAGGCCGGAGGCCGTGAAGCCGCACGGCAGCGACAGCGCCGGGCAGCACACCAGCGTGATCGCATAGACAATGCCGAGCCATTCGACATAATTGTCGAATTTCACGCCCGCGCATTCCGCGACGTAGCGGTTCTCGACCGGAAACGGCGCGACGATGGTCGCGGGCGTCAGCAGCAGATCATAGGTGTCGAAAAATTCCAGCGTGCGCATGGTCATAGCCACGCGCTGCGCTTCGGCGCGCTCCAGCTGCTCGACCGTCAGCTTGAGACCTTCCTCGATGTTCCAGATCACCTCGGGCTTGAGCTGGTCGCGTTTTTCGCGGAGCAGCGCCGCCTTGCTCAGCGCGAAGTCGAAGGCGCGCAGCACGTGGAAGCATTCATGGGCCTCGCGCAGGTCCGGGTGGGCTTCCTCGACGATGGCGCCGGCCTCGGCGAAACGCTGTGCCGCTTTCCGGGTGATGGCGACGACCTCGGGATCGACGGGGGTAATGCCGAGGTCGGGCGAATAGGCGATACGCTTCGGCGCGTTGCCGGAACGCGCCGCCGACAGGAACGAATTCGGCAGCAGCGGCAGTGACAGCGGATCGGCCGGATGCTCGCCGCTCATGGCGTCGAGCAACAGCGCGAGATCCCTGACGTTGCGCGCCATCGGGCCCTGTACCCCGAGGTTGCGGTCGATCGCAGCGATCGGCGTGTGCGCGACGCGGCCGATGCTCGGTCGCATGCCGACGATGCCGCAGAAGCTGGCGGGATTGCGCAGCGAGCCGCCCATGTCGGAGCCGTGGGCGAGCCATGCCATGCCGGTGGCGAGCGCCACGGCGGCGCCGCCGGAGGAGCCCGCTGCGGAGCGCGAAGTATCCCAGGGATTGCGAGTCGCGCCGAATACCTCGTTGAACGTGTTGGCGCCGGCGCCGAATTCCGGCGTGTTGGACTTGGCGTAGATCACCCCGCCGTTGTTTTCGAGGTGCTCGACCAGAAGATCGGAGCGGGCGGGGACATTGTTCCTGTAGATCGGCGAGCCCTGCGTGGTCAGCACACCGGCGACGCTGGTGAGGTCCTTGATCGGCAGCGGCATGCCCGCCAGCAGGCCGCGTTGGCCGGCCGGCTGCTTCATCAGTTCCCTGGCATGTGACCGGGCGCGGTCGAAGCACAGCGTCGGCAATGCGTTGACCTTGCCGTCGACCTCGGCGATCCGTTGTTCCAGCACGTCGAGCAGATCGAGCGGCGTGACATCGCCCTTGTTGAGTTTGTCGACGATGTCGCACGCCGTCGCCTTGATCAGTCCCTGGTCGGCCACTCGCATATCTCCCCTTCATTCCGCGTCGAGGCTGCGGATGGCCTAGTGCTGTAAATCATTTTCCGGCAAAGTGGAAATACAGGACGGCCTTGGAGATTCCCAGCATGACGACGCCCTCAGACACGCCGGACTGGCGCGGCATGAGCCAGCAGGAGCGCGACCTCGGCCTCAACAACGGCGTCCACGTGCCTGCAAGCGCCGACCTCGTCGCTGGCTGGGACCGCCATTCCCGGGAAATGCGGCTGCAATACGCCGCTCATCTCGACCTGCGATATGGCCCGCGGGAACGCAACCGGATCGATTTCTTCAAGGCCGCGGACAAGGCGCCGACGTTGCTCTTCATCCATGGCGGTTACTGGCAGACCCGCGCCAAGGAAACGTTTGCATTGTTTGCCGGCGGCCCGATGGCTCATGGCATCAATGTCGCACTGATCGGCTACACGCTGGCGCCGGATGCGACGCTGGATCAGATCGTCGGCGAAATCCACGCCGGGATCGATTTTCTCGCCGCGCAACTGCCCGCGCTCGGCGGCGACGGCAAGGGGATCGTGGTGTCCGGCTGGTCCGCCGGCGGGCATCTGACCTCGATGGCACTGTCGAATCCGAATGTCCGGGCGGGGATGGCGATATCGGGCATCTACGACCTCGAACCGATCCGCCACAGCTATCTCAACGCGAAACTCGGACTCGACGAAGCGACCTCGCGCCGCAACTCGCCGATGATGCGGGCTGGCGGCGCGCTAAAACCGCTGTCGCTGGTGGTGGGCGACGCCGAACTGGCGCTGCTGCGCAAACAGACCGCGGATTTTGCCGGGCACCGCGCCCGATACGGATTGCCGGTGACCTATGAAGAAATTCCCGGCGCCAATCATTTTACCATCATGAACGAGATGCTGTCGCCGACGGGACGGATCACGACGCTGATCCGGCAGTTGTTTGAAAGGACGGCGGGTTAATGACCCCGTCATTCCGGGGCGATGCGCAGCATCGAACCCGGAATCTCGAGATTCCGGGTCTGGTCCTTCGGACCATCCCGGAATGACGGGAGTTGGATTGCTTAGCCGTTACCCCCAGCCCGACGTGTGCCCGCCGTCGACGGTGAAAATCACTCCCGACGTATAACCGGACCGGTCGGAGGCCAGAAACGCCATCAGGTCGCCGATCTCGCGGGCATGAGCGGGGCGGCCGAGCGGCATGCCTTTCTGCAGCTCCTTGTAGCGGTTCTCGTCGCCGAGCTGGTTCTTCGCGCGGGTCTTCATCAGCGTGACGTGGCGGTCGGTGCCGACAGGGCCGGGATTGACGCCGACCACGCGGATGTTGTCGGCGAGGCTCTTGCCGCCGAGCGCGCGGGTGAACGCCATCAGCGCCGCATTGCCGGCACTGCCGCAGATGTAATTGGCGTCGAATTTTTCGCCGGCGGCGCCGATGTCGTTGACGATGACGCCATGGCCGCGCGCCTTCATCTGCGCGTAGATGGCGCGGGTCAGGTTGATGTAGCCGAACACTTTCAGTTCCCAGGCGTGACGCCAGGTCGCTTCGTCGATCCTGTCGATCGAGCCGCCGGGAATATCGCCGGCATTGTTGACGAGGATGTCGATGTCGGCGGCGTCCTTCACGAGCTTCGCAATATCCCCGGGCTTGCGCAGGTCGACGACGGCGATGGCGGCGTCGATCTGATGCGCCGAGCGCAGCCGCTCAGCCAGCGCCTTCAGCGCATCGCCGCTGCGGGCCGCGAGCAGCAAATGGCAGCCTTCCTCGGCGAAGGCTTCGGCGGCCGCAGCCCCTATGCCCTTCGATGCGCCCGTAATCAGGACGCGCTTGCCGCGCAAATGCAGGTCCATGGGTGTTCTCGCTCGATGGAGGGCTTCTGAAAAGGGGGCGGCAGGTCCGGATAGTTAGGCCGCCACTCCTGAGGCGGTCAACATTGCACTGCAGCGTTGCACCTCGGCCGGGTTTGGTCCATTGCATTCCGATCCAGCCACCGGCGCTGCAGGACATCTGCAAGATCCAAGGAATCTCCCGATGAGCAATGAAAAAAAGCAATACCGGATCGCGGTCATCCCCGGCGACGGTATCGGCAAGGAAGTGGTGCCGGAAGGGCTGCGTGTGCTGGAGGTGGCCGCGAAGAAGCACGGGGTATCCGTGCATTTCGATCATTTCGATTTCGCCTCCTGGGACTATTACGAAAAGCACGGCGAGATGATGCCGGAGGACTGGAAGGCGAAGATCGGCAAGCACGACGCGATCTATTTCGGCGCGGTGGGCTGGCCCGCGAAAATTCCCGATCACATCTCGTTGTGGGGATCGCTGATAAAATTCCGCCGGGAGTTCGACCAGTACGTCAATTTGCGCCCGGTGCGGCTGATGCCGGGGGTGCCGTCGCCGCTCGTCAATCGCAAGCCCGGCGATATCGATTTCTGGGTGGTGCGTGAAAACACCGAGGGCGAGTATTCGTCGGTCGGCGGACGCATGTTCCCGGACACCGACCGCGAATTCGTCACCCAGCAGACCGTGATGACCCGGGTCGGCGTCGATCGAATTCTGAAGTTTGCGTTCGAGCTGGCGCAATCGCGGCCGAAGAAGCATCTGACCTCGGCGACCAAATCTAACGGCATCTCCATCACCATGCCGTATTGGGACGAACGCGTGGAGGCGATGGCGAAGAACTATCCCGGGGTGAAGTGGGACAAGTACCACATCGACATTCTCACCGCGAACTTTGTCCTGCATCCCGACTGGTTCGACGTCGTGGTCGGCTCCAACCTGTTCGGCGACATTCTCTCCGATCTCGGCCCCGCCTGCACCGGCACCATCGCCATCGCGCCGTCAGGCAACATCAACCCACCCGGCCTGTTCCCGTCGGTGTTCGAGCCGGTGCACGGCTCGGCGCCCGACATTGCGGGGCAGGGCATCGCCAACCCGATCGGCATGATCTGGTCCGGCGCGATGATGCTGGAACATCTCGGCGAGAAGGCCGCCGCGGCATCGATCGTCGCCGCGATCGAGCGCACGCTCGGCGAACGCACGCTGCGCACGCGCGATCTCGGCGGCAATGCCGACACCACGGCTTGCGGCAAGGCGGTGGCTGGCATGGTGGAGTAACCCACCATCGTCGTCCCTGCGAACGCAGGGACCCATAATCCCGGACGTCAGTTGTTGTATCAGGTATCCAGCACCTGCGTCCTACCGTGAAGCTGCGGCGTGTGGGTCCCTGCGTTCGCACATAGGCGCTAAGATAGCTTGATCATTTTTTGGTACCTTCGTTTTCTCGGCGGCTCGTGGAGATTGCGTTGGAGAGCAGAGATTGATCTGCGCAATGAGCCGATATCGGGCTGCGGGATCACGGCTTGGAGCAGCGAGGCGACGAGTTGCTGGAGCAGTC
>JAUXWH010000296.1 GCA_030681365.1 Bradyrhizobium sp. | reverse complement strand
TACTGCTGCTCGGAAACATCTCCGACAGTTTCGAACTGACCAAAATCCTCGCCAAAGGCGATTTGATTCGGGCGCATCCGCACTATCCGGTCGTACTGGTTCTGGTGCTGCTCGGTGCTTTCACGAAATCGGGACAGTTTCCGTTCCACTTCTGGCTGCCGAACGCTATGGCGGCACCGACACCCGTGTCGGCCTATCTTCACTCGGCGACGATGGTCAAGGCGGGCGTCTTTCTGCTCGCGCGGTTCTATCCCGTGTTGTCGGGTACGGACCTCTGGCTCGTTCTGGTCGGCACGACTGGCGCGGTGACGTTCGCCTATGGTGCCTACGTCGCGCTTCTGAAGCACGACTTCAAAGGCCTGCTGGCCTATTCGACCATCAGCCACCTCGGACTGATCACGCTCCTGTTCGGCCTCGACACGCCGATGAGCGCCGTCGCCGCCGTGTTCCACATCATCAACCACGCCATCTTCAAGGCCTCGCTGTTCATGGCGGCGGGCATCATCGACCACGAGTGCGGCACGCGCGACATGCGGCGCATCAACGGCATGTTCAAATACATGCCCTGGACGGCGACCCTCGGCATCCTTGCTGCGGGCTCCATGGCTGGTGTGCCGCTTCTCAACGGGTTCCTGTCGAAGGAGATGTTCTTCACCGAGACGGTCGACCATCTCGCGTTCCAGGGCTATGCGAGATGGGTGCTGCCAGCATTCGCAACCGTCGCCGGCATGTTGTCGGTCGCCTATTCGGCGCGTTTCGTTCACGACGTCTTCTTCAATGGCAAGCCGGTCGATCTGCCCAGAACGCCGCATGAGCCGCCGCGCTGGATGCGCTTCCCCGTCGAGATCCTGGTCGGGCTGGTGCTGCTCGTGGGTCTCCTGCCGCAGTTTGCCGTCGGCTCGATCCTTCAGGCAGCGGCCAGTGCGGTGCTTCCTTCCGGCGTCCCGGACTTCAAGCTGGCGGTCTGGCACGGCTGGAACCTGCCGCTCGCCATGAGCGTGGCGGCCTTCGGGCTCGGGCTGATGCACTATTGGCGCCGTCATCATCTCTTCGAGCTACACGACAAATACGCCCCGAAGATTGCAAGCCCGGTCACCTTCGAGCGTGTGTATCGCGGTGCCGGACGGCTGGCATCGTGGCTCTTGCGGGTTATCGACACTCGCTCGCTGCAGCGCTATCTGGCACTGCTCATCGCCTTTGTCTGCACGCTCGGTTCGTGGGCCTGGATGAGCCTGCCAGGCCGACCGCTGACCGGTCCGCTGCCGTCCACGCCAATGGATGGCGCGGCCATAGCCGCTCTTGCCGGGTTGCTCGTCGGCGCGCTTGGAACGGTCGTCTGGCACCGGCAGAGGTTGGTGGCAGTTATTTTTCTGAGCGTCGCGGGCCTGATGGTCTCCCTCGCCTTTATCCGTTTCAAGGCCCCCGATCTCGCCCTCACTCAGCTCTCCGTCGAGGTCGTCACCATCGTCCTTCTGCTGCTGTCGCTGCGGTTCCTGCCCGGCGAGGTTACGACCCAGAGTTCGTCCTTGC
>JAUXWH010000291.1 GCA_030681365.1 Bradyrhizobium sp. | reverse complement strand
GTTGCGGATGATCGCGGGCCTCGAAGACATCACCGACGGCGATATCATGATCGGGGGCGACGTCGTCAACGACGTGCCGCCGAAGGACCGCGACATCGCGATGGTATTCCAGAACTACGCGCTCTACCCGCATATGACGGTGGCGGAGAACATGTCGTTCGGACTGCGCCTGAAGCGCTATCCGAAGGCCGAGATCAAGACCCGGATCGACGAGGCCGCCCGCATGCTTGATATTGTCGAGCTGGTCGACCGCAAGCCGAAGCAGCTGTCCGGCGGCCAGCGCCAGCGCGTCGCCATGGGCCGCGCCATCGTGCGAAACCCCAAGGTGTTCCTGTTCGACGAACCGTTGTCGAACCTCGACGCCAAGTTGCGGGTGCAGATGCGGATCGAAATCAAGAAGGTGCATCAGAAGGTCCGCACCACGACCGTCTACGTCACCCATGACCAGGTCGAGGCCATGACGCTCGCCGACCGGGTGGTGGTCATGAACCATGGCCGGATCGAACAGATCGGCACGCCGAACGAACTCTATCACAATCCGGCCACCCGCTTCGTGGCCGGCTTCATCGGTTCGCCGGCGATGAATTTCATGACCTGCAGGCTGGAGGACGTCGGCGGCAAGATGCATATCCGCCTGACCGATCGTATCGCCTTCCCGCTGCCGCCGGCCCGCGCCGAACGCTACAAGAGCATCTCGCGAACCGACAAATTGCTGCTCGGTATCCGGCCCGAACATATTACCGAAGCCAAGCAGCATGCCGAGCCCGGGGTGGAGCCCTTCGATGTGACGCTGGATGTGATCGAACCGATGGGCATGGAGACGATGATCTATTTTATCATGGAGGGCGCCGAGATCTGCGGACGGGTCAATCCCAATGCCGATGCGCGCGCGGGCGCCCCGATGCGATTGGCGATGGACCTCAACAATATGCACCTGCTAAATGAGGCCACGGGCGCCGTCATTTGACGGCCGCACAACGGAAGAGAAGCAGGGGCGCGGGAATGACCACCAACAAGAAAAAAATCTTCATCACTGAGTCGTTTTCGCAAGCCGGAAGAGTGCTACTGCAGGAACGCGACGACCTCGACCTCGTCGAATTCCCGAACATGATTTCCGCCGCGGATTTCGAGGCCAAGCTCAGGGAGCATGCGCCGGTCCACGGCGTGGCGCTCGGCGCCACCCGGTTCGGCGAGCCGGAGCTGGTGGCTTCCGGCGACATGAAGGTGGTAACCCGGATCGGCGTCGGTTTCGACGCCGTCGACGTTCCTGCGCTGAGCCGCCGCAAGGTCCCGCTGATGGTGGCGGGCACCGCGAATTCGCCGTCGGTTGCCGAACAGGCGCTGTTCATGA
>JAUXWH010000286.1 GCA_030681365.1 Bradyrhizobium sp. | reverse complement strand
CTTGCGGCTGATCTTGTCGATTTCGTCGATATAGACGATGCCGCGCTGCGCGCGTTCGACATTGTAGTCGGCCGACTGCAGCAGCTTCAGGATGATGTTCTCGACGTCCTCGCCGACATAGCCGGCTTCGGTCAGCGTGGTTGCATCGGCCATCGTGAACGGCACGTCGAGAATCCGCGCCAGCGTCTGCGCCAGCAGCGTCTTGCCCGAGCCGGTCGGACCGATCAGCAGGATGTTCGACTTCGCCAGTTCGTCGTCGTTGTGCTTGGTCTGATGATTGAGCCGCTTGTAGTGATTGTGGACGGCGACCGAGAGCACCTTCTTGGCATGGCTCTGGCCGATCACGTAATCGTCGAGGACCTTGCAGATTTCCTTCGGGGTCGGGATGCCGTCGCGCGACTTCACCAGCGAGGATTTGTTCTCCTCCCGGATGATGTCCATGCAAAGCTCAACGCATTCGTCGCAGATGAACACGGTGGGACCCGCGATCAATTTGCGCACTTCATGCTGGCTCTTGCCACAGAACGAGCAATACAGCGTGTTCTTGGAGTCGCTCGTGCCGACCTTACTCATTCTTATCTCCGTCCGCCGTTCGATCTCGTCTGCTCGATCGCCCCATTCCGGCACTCGGCCGGCACAAGTTGTAGATAGAGCAAAATCCGTACCAAAAAAGACCCTAGCCTCAGATACCGCACGAATCGCGGCTACCTCGAATCCCCTGCAAGCATAACCTATCCCAGCTAGCCAACCATGGTCGCACCCGACTATCAAGAATTCGCTAATTGTCGGGGCCGCCGCTACCCGTGACAATACCGTGATTTCCGGCCTTCACGCGAGAAGAGCCTGTCGAAATCATCGGGGCGTTGCGCGATTACCACGCCACCAAACCAGCACGAAAGCAGAACTTCCGGCCCATCAGGGGGCACGGCCGCCGGAAATCGACCGCCGGCGACCGGCATTCGGCACGCGCCGACGCGCGCACCGGGCAATCACGGGATCATCCAAGGGCCTTCCTGGGAGCCTTGGTCAGGGAGCTTTGTCAGGCCCCTTCTCAGGGCGCCTTGGCAGCAACCTCTTCCTGGCGCTTGTCGATGACCTTGTCGACGATGCCGAAGTCGCGCGCCATCTCCGCGGTGAGGAACTTGTCGCGTTCCAGCGCATCCTCGATCGCCTTGAAGGTCTGGCCGGTGTGCTTGACGTAGATTTCGTTGAGCCGCTTCTTCAGGTTCAGGATCTCCTGGGCGTGCAGCATGATGTCGGTGGCCTGGCCCTGGAAACCGCCGGAGGGCTGGTGCACCATGATGCGCGAATTCGGCAGCGAAAAGCGCATGTCCTTGTGGCCGGCGGCCAGCAGCAGCGAGCCCATCGACGCCGCCTGCCCGGTGCAGAGCGTCGACACCGGCGGACGGATGAACTGCATGGTGTCGTAGATCGCAAGGCCCGAGGTCACCACGCCGCCAGGCGAGTTGATGTACATCGAGATTTCCTTCTTCGGATTCTCGGCCTCGAGGAACAAAAGCTGCGCGACGGTCAGCGTCGCCATGCCGTCCTCGACCGGTCCGGTCACGAAGATGATGCGTTCCTTCAGGAGGCGCGAAAAGATGTCGTAGGCGCGTTCGCCGCGGTTGGTCTGTTCGACCACCATCGGCACGAGTTGCATGTAGGTTTCGACCGGATCGCGCATTAGTCACCCAAGGGTTTGGAGGCGGACGTCCATCGGCCAGGCAGAGTGCTGGGATGTGGACGAACGTCCCGTGATGCAGGACTTACAATGACAGGGCTCAGATATGGGCCAATTCCCCGGTAACAAGACCGGGTCAGAAGCGAGCGGAACTCGGCGCAGTTGAAGCTGATTCGCATGGCCGGGCATAGCGACGGATGCCGTCGCCATGCCGGTTTCGCTTCTCAACCTTAACGCCGGACTGACGGATCGCCCGCCTCAGGCCGCGCTCTTCTCCGCGTCGTCGTCCTTGTAGACGTCCTCGCGCGTGACTTTCTTTTCGGTCACGTTGGCCAATTCGAGGATGAAATCGACCACCTTGTCTTCGTAGATCGGTGCACGAAGCTGGGCCAGCGCGTTGGCATTGCTGCGATAGTAGTCCCAGACTTCCTTCTCGCGGCCGGGCATCTGGCGCGCGCGCTCGATCACCGCGCGGCTGACTTCGTCGTCGGTGACGGTGATCTTGTTCTTCTCGCCGATCTCGGACAGCACCAGGCCCAGCCGGACCCTTCGGTCGGCGATCTTCTGGTATTCCTCCTTGGCGGCCTCTTCCGTGGTGTCCTCGTCGGCGAAGGTCTTGCCGCCGGATTCCATCTCGGCCTTGATCGAGTTCCACATCAGATTGAACTCTTCCTCGACCAGCGACGGCGGCGCCTCGAAGCGGTGGGCTTCGTCGAGCCGGTCCAGCAGCATGCGCTTGACCTTCTGGCGGGTGGCGCCGGCGAATTCGGCCACCAGCCGCTCGCGCGCGGCTTCCTTCAGCTTGTCGAGGGATTCGAGGCCGAGCGTCTTGGCGAACTCATCGTCGATGACGGTGTCCTGCGGCGCTTCGACCGCGGTCGCGGTGGTCTCGAACTCCGCCGCCTGGCCGGCGAGCTTCTCGCTGGCGTAGTTCTTCGGGAACGAGACCTTCAGGGTGCGGGTTTCGCCGGAAGCGATGCCGATCAACTGCTCCTCGAAACCGGGAATGAACTGCCCGGCGCCGATCACGACCTGGATGCCCTCGCCGGTGCCGCCATCGAACGGCACGCCGTCGATCTTGCCCGTGAAGGAGATCGTGACACGATCGCCGCTCTCCGCCTTGGCGCCCTCGGCCTTGGCCGCATAGGGCCTGTTCTGGTCGGCGATGCGCTTGATGGCCTCATCGACGTCGGCGTCGGTGACTTCAACGACCGGCTTCTCGACGGTGAAGCTCTTGAAATCGGCGAGTGCGATCGCGGGCACCACCTCGATCGAGACGGTGTAGGTCAGATCGGATTTGCCCGACAGGATGTCCTCGACCTCCTTGGCCTCGGTGGGCATCGTGATCTTGGGTTCGGTGGCGAGGCGAAAGCCGCGCTCGGTAAAGATCTGCGTGTTGGTGTCGCGGATGGTCTGATCGATGGTCTCGGCCATCACCGAGCGGCCATACACCTTCTTGAGGTGGCTCACCGGCACCTTGCCCGGACGAAAGCCGTTGAGTTTGACCTTGTCCTTGAGTTCCACCAGCTTGACGTCCGCCTTGGCATCGAGATCCGATGCGGGAACGCTGATCTGGAATTCGTGCTTCAAGCCCTCGGTGAGGGTTTCTGTGACCTGCATGGCGTCCATCTTCTTCCCGCTTGGTCCGGCCTCCGCGGCACGGACATTGTCAATCTGGTCGGCCGAGGCTCCATTTAAAAGCCTGGCCGGTGGTTCGGCGGCCCCATTTCGTCAGGGGAATTCACCCCTTCGGAGACAAGTCCTCCAGCAATCCTGTGCAAACGCTGTCAGCGCTTGGTGCGGGCGGAGGGACTCGAACCCCCACAACTTTCGTCACTGGAACCTAAATCCAGCGCGTCTACCAGTTCCGCCACGCCCGCTGGCTAGCATCTCTTCGGCCGCGATGCCGCGGGCGCGGGCTTATAACATGAGCCTTCCGGTTCGCAGCAAAAAAATGGCCGTTTCGAGCCTTCAGGACGTAGCTGCGGCGGCTGGACTTCTCAAGCCAAAAATGGTCGGGATCGACGCCATGGCAGATCGTATCCTTCGGCTCCACCGCCGCGGCCTCCTGGCCGGTCTGGGCGCAACCGCCCTCGCCCCCGCGTTGCCTTCGATCGCGGCGGCGCAGGCACGGCCGTCGCTGGCGCTGCAGGCCAGGGAAGGCTCGGTTGCCCTGCGGCCGGACAAGCCGGACACGCCGATCTGGTCGCTTCAGGCTGCGACATCCGATCCAGCGATCCGCTTCAAGCGGGGCGAGGAACCCGAAATCACGATTCGGAACGAGCTGCCGGTGCCCACGGCGCTGGATTGCCGCGGAATCGACGGCGTTCCCAAGGCGGAACCGCTGACCGCGCGGGTGCCGCTGGCTCCAGGCGGCTCGGATAAGATCCAGCTTCCCCTGCGCCATGCCGGCACCTTCCTCTGCGATGCCGCACTGCTCGGCGACGGTCAGGCCCGACCTGTGCGAGGGCTGCCCCTGATCGTGACCGAAAACGAACCGGTTGGTGTCGACCGCGATGAGGTGCTGCTGATCGAGGAATGGCGGTTGCGGCCGGATGGCACCGCCGTCGCCGCGGGGGCGGATCCGAAAGGTACCCTGCCGCTTTACACCCTTAACGGCCGAACTTCATTCGAGCTCTCAGCCGCCGGCAATCAGCGCCTCCGACTCCGCTTTATCAATGGCTCACAACGCACAGTTCTGGCTGTCAAATTGGAAAACCACGACGTCCGCGTGATGGCCCTCGACGGCCAGCCCTCCGAACCGTTCCCCGCACGCAACGGCGCAGTGGTACTGGCTCCCGGCGGGCGCGCAGACGTCTTCGTGGATGCGAGGTCGACCTCGCCGATCATGCTGCATGACGGGCAGCAAGCCCATCAGATCGGAACGCTCGCGATCTCGGGCCACATGGATCGCCGCGCGCCGCTCGGGCCCGCGCCCGCGCTGCCGTCCAATGGCCTGCCCGCCCGGCTCGATCTCAAAAGCGCGTTGCGGTTCGACCTCGCCCTCGGCGGACCGCCGGCCGATTGGGTGGCCCCGGCGAATTTTGTGAATTCCGCCGCTCCCGCGTTCCGCGCCAAAGCGGGCCGCATCGTGGTGCTGGCCCTGACCAACCGTGCGGCCATTGCGACAGTGTTCCATCTTCATGGCCATCATTTCCGCCTGCTCGACCGCCTCGACGACGGCTGGAAGCCGTTCTGGCTGGATACGCTGGCGATCGATCCCGGCCAGACCCAGCGGATCGCCTTCCTGGCCGAACATGCCGGCCGCTGGCTGATCGAAGCTGTTGAAACCAACTGGGCGGCGCCCCGCCTCATCAGGTGGTACAGTGTCGAGTAAGGAGACCAGCATGAGCATAGCCCCTCTCACCATTCGCAGCGTCCGGGCCCGCGCCGTCGTCGCGCCGATCAGCCGGCCCGTCAAAAACGCCTTCGGCGTGATCGAGGCCGCCCCCTTGGTACTGATCGATGTCGAGACCGATCAAGGCGTTACCGGGCACTCCTACATATTTGCCTACGCAAGGCTGACCTTGAAACCGCTGGTGCTGCTGATCGAGGAGATCGGCCGCGACCTCTCCGGCAAGGCCATCGCGCCGTTCGACCTGATGGCGGCGATGGACGCAAAATTCCGGTTGCTCGGCTGGCAGGGCCTGGTCGGCATGGCGGTGTCCGGCCTCGACATGGCGTTCTGGGACGCGCTGGGCCAGGCGGCGGGCCAGCCGCTGGCCACCCTGCTCGGCGGCTCGCCGCGGCCGATCCGGGCCTATGACAGTTACGGGGCGGTCGATCCCAAAGCCGACGCCGGAGACCTCAAGCGCTCGCTCGATCAGGGATTCAGGGGCATCAAGATCAAGGGCGGCGACGGCGACGCCGCCAATGACGAGCGCGTCGTCAAAGCGGTTCGTGACCTGATCGGTCCGGATATCTCGCTCATGATCGACTTCAACCAATCGCTCGATCCCGCTGAAGCGACGCGGCGTATCGAACGTCTGGCACCCTACGATCTGCACTGGATCGAAGAACCGGTGGCACAGGAAAACCTGCTCGGCCACGCCCAGGTCCGGGAAATGTCCCCGACCCCGATTCAGGCCGGCGAGAACTGGTGGTTTCCGCGCGGCTTTGCCGAAGCGATCGCCGCCGGCGCTTCCGACTTCATCATGCCCGATCTGATGAAGTGCGGCGGCGTCACCGGCTGGCTGCGCATCGCCGGCCAGGCCGAAGCCGCCTCCATTCCGATGTCGAGTCATCTGTTCGCCGAAGCGAGCTCCCACATGCTGGCGGTGACACCGACGGCGCACTGGCTCGAGGTGCTGGACCTTGCTCGCGCCGTTGTGGCCGAGCCGATCAGGATTGTCGACGGGACGGTGACCGCGCGGGGGCCGGGCCTTGGGCTGACCTGGAACGAGGCGGCGGTGGCGAAATATCTGATCACGTGATTTCGTCCCGGCGCGCACCCTCGATCTCTACAGCGGCGATGGCAGCCCCTTGACGAGCAGCGACAGCACTTCCGCTCCCGCGATCCGGTCCCTGGAAATCTCCTGATAGGCCGGCGAGTCCAGAAAGCGCTTCGCCTCCGGCTCATCCGAAAATTCCATCACGACCACCTTGTCGCGCGTCCACTCGCCGTCGAGCACTTTCGGTTTCTCGTCGGCGACAAGCAGGCGGCCCCCGGAGGGCTTGAAGACGTCGGCAAATCGCGCCTGATAACGGCGGTAATATTCTTCCCGGGTGAACTTCACCTGGGCGATCACATAGACGGTCATTCGCAATCCTCCTGGCATCGGTGTGGGGTTGGCGGCATTCAATGCCGAAGCGGCGGACGGTCGCGGCCCGCCGCAACGAAATCCGCCAACCGGTCCGGCTGCAGGATCGTGATCAGGCTGCGCCGCTTCGAGATCAGGGACATCGTTTCGAATTCGCAGAGCGCGGCCCCGACCCAGGCGCGGCTGACGCCGACCATCCTGGCCAGATCCTCCTGGGTCAGCCCCGTAATCGTCGGACAGGAATTGCTGTTGTCGTTGCGGGCCAGCGAGATCAGGATGCGGCCGAGCCGTACCCAGGCATCGTCAAGCGCGAGCGTGCCGCTGCGCTCGATGTTTTCGACCGACAGCAGCGCCAGCAGCCGCGTGATGTTGTCGAGAAAACCGGGCACGGTCCGGGTGCAGCTGACGAAATCATTGCGCGCCATCACCGAAATCACGACCTGGTCGATCGCCTCGGCGGTCAGGATGCGCGGCCGGTCGAGCACCAGCGCGGCTAGGCCCAGCACGGTTCCTCCGACGAAGACGCCGAACGCAAATTGCTCGCCGCTGCGCTGGTTCTGAAGCAGCCGGACGCGACCATCCTCCAGCACCACCAGCGTATCGCTCGGAGCGCCCTGCCGGAACAGGATCGAACGCGGCGGCAGCGTCAGCGTCCGCATGCAGTTCCGGATGTCCCGGCGATGCGCGGCCGACAGCCCCGACAGCGCCAGGCTCCATTTCGGCGACAGACCGTTCTCCGCCAGAACGACGGGCGCCTTGACGACGACCGCGCGGCTCATGGACGGCGGGCTCCTGCCGCCGCGACGCCGAGACAATCGAGGCCTCCCTTGAATTCGGCTGACGCAAAGATATCCGGCCCGTGCCGCATTAGCCAATCGTCATCGATCTCGATGCCGTTGGCTTTCAGATACGGCTGGGCTTCGTTGACGATGATTTCCCAGTCATCCAGCAGCTTGTATTTCTTCAGCCCGTCCTGGTGCGGAATGCCGCCCATGGCTTCAACCAGCAGGTCGGTGAAGTTGAGGACTTCAAACGTCCCCTCTGCTTCCGCACCGGCAAAGATCGCGTGGCAACCGTGATAAAGCGTCACCAGCGTATCCGCACCGGTCTCCCGCACCCGATCGAGCAAGGCCGCATGCTCGATGGCGGCCAGTTGGGGCGATTTGCTGCAGCCCGATCCCCCGCAGGTGTAGCCGGATTCCACCACCGTATCGGCAAGGTCCAAGCCCGGAATCGCGCGAAGCAGCCGCTCCACCGCACGGCCGATATCGATGCAACCGGCATGGATATGCAGGACGGCGCGACGCGCGACCGGGCGGCTGATGCGCTGCTTCACGTCGTCGAACCGGGAAACCAGATACGCCGTCACGTGGTCGAACGAGAATGACGTCTTCCGATAGCCTTGCAGTGTTTCGCCGAGGTGCAGCTGGCAGGTCGGACACCAGTTCAGCACTTTCTCGGGGCTGAAACCCTCGAACCTGGAAATGGTGTTGTTGGTCACGCGCTGGCCGGTCGGCAACGCCCCTTCCCACTTGGTGCTGATCACGCCGCAACAGGAGGAAGGTCCGCCGACCACTTCATAGTCGACGTCGAGCGCGTCGAGCACGTACATGGTGTTGAAGAGGAGATGCGGCGTGCGCAGCGCGTTGCAGCCGAGATAGAACACCATCGCCGCCGGACGTGGCCTCGCCGGAACAAAGAGGCGGGCGAATTCCTGTGGCAGCAGCTGCATCGCGATCATGATCTTGATGGATCGCGACATCCGGCGAAACAATTCCGGGGTCTTCGACGATATTGCGGATTGCTTCACCGCGGTCAGCATCAGCATTTTTCGCGGATTGATGGCTTCCGGACAGGCGGGAATGCAGGCGCCGCACCCGTTGCAGGCCGCGGTCCAGGCGCTGGCGGCCTCCGGCATCGCGCGCCCCTCCGCCAGAAAGGCCGCGACGGGCGCCACCACCTCCTGCGGCGCCAATGTGGCCATCGGACCGAACGGAACCACCGGGCATATCTCGACGCATTTGCCGCAGCGGGTACAGGCCGATGCGATCTGCAGGGCTTCGTCGTTCAGGAAATCTGCAAGCTGTGCCGGCATGGCGCGTTCCCCGTCAGGATTCCCCGAGGCAGACGATCGCCTCGATCTCCACCAGCATGGCCGGATCGATCAGCCGGCTCACCTCGATCAGCGTCGATGCCGGCCGGTCGACGAAACAGGGATGCCGGATGTCGCGCGTCGTACTGTCGAACAATGCGATGTCGGTGGTGTAGATCGTGTATTTCACGACGTCGCCGAAGCCCGCGCCGCAGGCTTTCAGGATATCCGCAAGATTGCTGAAGCACTGAGCAACCTGCGCCCTCATGTCACCCGGACCGATCAGGTCGCCCTCGGCGTCCCGCGCGGTGATCCCCGCGGTGTGCAGCATCCGGCCGGATGAAATCACGCCGAGCGAGAACGGCACCTTCTTTTCGAACGGCTTTCCAAGCGTCAGGGGCTGTCGGGACATGCAGGGCTCCTCATCCAGGGGGAGCTCCGGTATAACCGCGAATGCGGACGTTTCAGTGCCAACAACTCGACATTGGCCGAAGCCGTGCCGCCGGGGCCATCCGTCTCAATAGTCGATCCCGAACTCGTCATAGAGCCGCCGGAACACCGCCGGCAGCACCTCCGGCAGATCCTCGGCGATCAGCCCCGGGCCCGCCTCCCGCGCGGCCTCGCCGTGCATCCAGGCGCCGATCGAGGCGGCCTCGAACGCCGCCACGCCTTGCGCCAGCAGGCCTGCGATCATTCCCGCCAGCACGTCGCCGGCGCCGGCGGTGGCAAGCCAGGGCGGTGCGTTGGAAGCGATGGTGGCGCGCCCGTCGGGCGAGGCCACCACGGTGTCCGGTCCCTTCAGCAGAACGACGGCGCCGCTGCGTTCGGCGGCGGCCCGCACCCGTTCCAGTTTCGAGCGATTGGGATGCTTGTTGCTGATATCGCTGAACAACCGCGGAAACTCGCCTTCATGCGGCGTCAGCACGACCTGCCTGTCGTGCGAACCCGTGATCGCCTCGAACAGGCGGTCGGGGGCCGCCGCGAAGCTGCTCAGCGCATCGGCATCGAGCACGAGGCTGCGCTGCGCCGACAGCGCGGTAAGGACGAAATCGCGGGTCCGCTCCCCAACTCCGGTACCCGGGCCGATCACGAGGGCGTTGAGGCGCCGGTCGGTCAGCCATTCCGCAAACTCGACCACGCTGTCGATCGGGTGCACCATCACGGCGGTCAAGGCCGCGGCGTTGACCGCCAAAGCATCCCGGGGCGATGCCAGCGTCACCAGCCCGGCGCCGGCGCGCAGGCACCCCCGCGCCGCCAGCCGCGCCGCGCCGGTCGCCGCGATATCCCCCGATACGATGACCGCGTGGCCGCGGGCGTATTTATGGCCGTCGATCCGCGGCACCGGAAACGACCGGCGCCAGCTTTGCGGTGCGTTCTCGAAAGTCTGCGGCTTGATCTCGGCGAGCACCCCGGCTTCGATGCCGATATCGGCGACGCGGACCCGGCCGCAATGCATCCGGCCCGGCATCAGCAAATGCGCCGGCTTGCGCCGGAAGAACGTCACCGTCTCGGTGGCGTTGATGGCGATGCCCATCACCGCGGCGGAGGTGCCGTTGACGCCGCTGGGGAGGTCGACGCTGAGAACGGGCGCGCCGTTGCCGTTGATCGCCTCGATCATCGCATAGGGCTCGCCCTCGACCGGCCGGTTGAGACCGGCGCCGAACAGCGCATCGATGATCAGCGCGGGCTTGCCGATCGCCTGCGGATTGAACGGCAGCACCGGAAACTTCCAGCCCTTCGCGGCGGAGGCCGCGTCGCCCTGCAAACTGTCCCGCTCGCACAGCAGGATGACCGACACCTCGCGACCGCGCGCCGCAAGCTCCGCCGCCGCCACAAAACCATCGCCGCCATTGTTGCCGCCGCCGGCGACCACCACGATCGGCCCCTCCTCCACGAGATCCAGCGCGGCCTCGGCCACAGCCTGGCCGGCGCTGAGCATCAGGGAGAATCCGGGCGTGCCCGCAGCAATGGTCAGCCGGTCGGCACGCTCCATCTCGGCAGTTGTCAGAACTTCCATGCCGAATTCCCGATCCACACGCCTCATCCTGAGGCATTCCTCGTCTCACGCACACATTGGGCCGGCACTTAACGCACACCGATTGATCTTGTTGCCTATTTTGTAGGCTACAATATCATGGGCATACCGCTCCGGCGCCAGTCCGTGCCTGTTAAAAGTCTGATAACGTTTCAAAATCAGGTACCGTGACAACTTGGCATAGACCCTGCTTTTGGGGAAGCCGGCTCCGGACCGAGGTGCCGACCGCCGATTGAATCAGTATGCCCGCCCGTCGGGCCGGTGAAGCGGCATCGCATGGGGGTCCGGAACGATCGACCACTTGCGCACCACGCGCCAGGTGAAACAAGCTGCAGTCTGCAATATGGAAGTGCCCGGGAGGCGTTCAGTGAAAAAAATCGAAGCCATCATCAAGCCATTCAAGCTCGACGAGGTGAAAGAGGCGCTTCAGGAAGTTGGACTGCAGGGCATCACAGTCACCGAAGCCAAGGGCTTCGGGCGGCAAAAGGGGCACGCCGAACTCTATCGCGGCGCCGAGTACATCGTGGACTTTCTGCCCAAGGTCAAAATCGAGATCGTGATCGGCGATGACCTGGTCGAAAAGGCGATCGACGCCATCCGGCGCGCCGCCCAGACCGGGCGCATCGGCGACGGCAAGATCTTCGTCTCCAACATCGAGGAAGCCATCCGCATCCGGACCGGTGAATCCGGGCTGGATGCCATCTGAATCGCCGCGTCCGGCGGCACTCTGATATTGTGTTGGGCTTGGCCCAATTGTATTGACCATGCCTGACGGTCGCTGCCCGCGGCCCGATCGCGATGACCTGTAGCCAGAAGGGGTATTCATGAAGACCGCCAAAGACGTCCTGAAATCGATCAAGGACAACGACGTCAAATACGTCGACCTGCGTTTCACCGATCCGCGCGGCAAGTGGCAGCATGTGACCTTCGACATCAGCATGATCGACGAGGATATCTTCGCCGAAGGCACGATGTTCGACGGCTCCTCGATCGCCGGCTGGAAGGCGATCAACGAATCCGACATGACCCTGATGCCCGATCCCGTCACCGCGACGATCGATCCGTTCTTCGCCGAAACCACCATGGTCATCACCTGCGACGTGCTGGAGCCGACCACCGGCGAGCCCTACAACCGCGACCCGCGCGGCATCGCCAAGAAGGCCGAAGCGATGGTCAAGTCGATGGGCATCGGCGACACCGTGTTCTTCGGACCGGAAGCCGAGTTCTTCGTGTTCGACGACGTTCGCTACCAGACCACCCCCTACAACACCGGCTTCAAGCTGGATTCGTCGGAACTGCCGACCAACTCCGTCACCGAATATGAGGGCGGCAATCTCGGCCACCGCATCCGC
>JAUXWH010000100.1 GCA_030681365.1 Bradyrhizobium sp. | reverse complement strand
TGCGCCAACCAGGTGATGCTCCGCGAGACGCTGGCGTTCCTGAAGGACGAGCCGCCCGTCATCGTCGACTGGCTGCCCTGGAACCACACTTTCGGCGGCAACCACAATATCGGGCTGACGCTGTTCAACGGCGGTTCGATGTATCTCGACGAGGGCAAGCCGATGCCCGGCGGCATCGAGGAAACCGTGCGCAATCTTGCCGAGATTTCGCCGACGGTCTATTTCAACGTGCCGAAGGGTTATGAATCGCTGCTGCCTTATCTGCGTGACGACAAGGCACTGCGCGCGAAATTCTTTCATCGCCTGCATGCGATGTTCTTCTCGGGTGCTGCGCTGTCGCCCTTCGTCTGGAACCGGCTGGACGAACTCGCGGTTACCGAGACCGGCTACCGTGTGCCGATGCTGACCGGCCTCGGCGCCACCGAGACCGCGCCGTTCTTCATGTCGGTCACGCCCGCCACCAGCCGCTCCGGCCATGTCGGGCTCCCGGTGTCCGGCAACGACGCGAAGCTGATCCCGAACAACGGCAAGCTTGAGGTTCGCGCCAAGGGGCCGAACGTCACGCCGGGCTATTGGCGGCAGCCTGAACTGACGGCGAAAGCGTTCGACGAGGAAGGCTTTTACAAGTTCGGCGATGCGCTGAAGCCGGTCGATCCCGACGATTTCGGCAAGGGTTTCGATTTCGATGGCCGCATTGCCGAGGATTTCAAGCTCGCCAGCGGCACCTGGGTCAGCGTCGGCCCGCTGCGCGCGCAGCTTGTTGCGGCCTGTGCTCCGATGGTGCGCGACGTCGTGATCGCCGGTATCAACCGCGACGAGATCTCGGCGCTGGTCGTCCTCGACCTCGACGGCTGCCGTCTGATCAATCCGACGCTTGCCGTTGACGATCTTGCCGCCACCGCTTCCGATCCGCTGATCCGCGAAGCGTTTCGCGAGCGGCTGGCGAGGCTTTTGAGATCGGCGACGGGGTCGTCGACCCGCATCACGCGCGCCATCCTGCTCGATTCGCCGCTGTCGATCGACCGCGGCGAAGTCACCGACAAGGGCTCGATCAACCAGCGCGCGGTGCTGGACCACCGCAGCGGCCTGATCGACCTGCTCTATTCGCCGACACCGCCGGCCCACGTGATAACGCTGTAGCTCGAGACCAAGAACAATTTTCCAGGGAGAACACCATGCAGTTGAAGGATCAGGCCGCCATCGTCACCGGAGGTGCATCGGGACTGGGAGCTGCGACCGCGCGTCGGCTGGCTGCAGGGGGCGCCCGGGTTGCCGTATGCGACCTCAACGGCAAGCTCGCTGAAGCCCTTGCGGCCGAGATCGGCGGTGTCGCTGTGGTCTGCGACGTTTCGGACGCGGCCTCCGCGGAGGCCGCCATCGTCGCGGCGTCCAAGGCCCATGGGCCCGCCCGCGTGCTGGTGAACTGCGCCGGCATCGGCGTGGCCAAGCGGGTGGTCGGCCGCGACGGCCCGATGCCGCTCGCCGATTTCGACAGGGTGATCAAGGTCAATTTGATCGGTTCCTTCAACATGCTGCGGCTGGCGGCCGCCGAAATGGCCAAGCTGGAGCCGCTCTCGACCGGCGAGCGTGGCGTCGTGATTTCCACCGCGTCGGTCGCAGCCTATGACGGCCAAATCGGACAGTCGGCCTATTCGGCCTCGAAGGGCGGTATCGTGGCGATGACGCTGCCGATCGCGCGCGAACTGGCGCAGTTCGGCATCCGTGTGCTGACCATCGCGCCCGGCCTGTTCCTGACGCCGCTGCTAGGCGGTCTGCCGCAGGAGGCGCAGGACTCGCTCGCCGCCGCGATTCCGTTCCCGCACCGGCTCGGCCAGCCGGAAGAGTTCGCCTCATTGGCGATGCACATGATCGACAACCCCTACCTCAACGGCGAGGTGGTGCGGCTCGATGCCGCGCTGCGCATGGCGCCGAAGTAACCAGCCATGGGCATAAACTCGGAACGCGCGACGAACTCGACTTCACCTCTCCCAAGGGGAGAGGTCGGATCGCATCGCAGATGCGAGCCGGGTGAGGGGTCGCGGCGCATCTCGAACACCGTACCCCCTCACCCCAACCCTCTCCCCATGGGAGAGGGGGCTCACCGTCTCTGTCGCGCCGTCGTGCTTCAATCCGCGCATTCCAACATCGAGGTTTGCTGAAGCCATGTTCGTCCACCGGCGCGATGTGCAGATTCAGTGGGGCGACTGCGACCCCGCCAATATCGTTTATTACCCGCGCTATTTCGCGATGTTCGACGATTCCACCTCGATCATGTTCGAGGCCGCCGGCTTCTCGAAGCAGGACATCATCCACAAATACGGCCTGGTCGGGATTCCCATGGTCGATACCAGGGCGAAATTCCACATCGCCTCCACCCATGGCGACTGGATCACGATCGAGAGCCGGATCGAGAGCTTCAAGCGTTCCAGCTTCGAGGTGACCCACAAGGTGTTCAAGGGCGAGGCGCTGGCGATCGAGGCGTTCGAGACAAGGGTGCTGGTCGGACGCCATCCGGACGATCCGAACAGGCTGAAATCGGCGCCGATGCCGGAGGAAATCATTGCGAGGTTCAAGCAAGGCTGACTGGAAGAGGCTGAACTGAAGAGGGCTGACTAAAGCGCGCTCATGACCTAAAGAAGGGGCTGAATAATCAGCCCGGATTTGATCTAGGTTGGACAACAACGTCAAAAGGGAGGAATCAAATGAACAAGTTTTACCTGTCGGCCGCGGTCGTCGCGGCGTCGCTGGCACTGCCGGCCTTGCCGGCGATGGCGCAGGCCAATGAAATCGTCATCGGTATCACCGTCACCACCACCGGCCCGGCCGCGGCGCTCGGCATTCCCGAGCGCAACGCGCTCGAATTCGTGCCGAAGGAAATCGGCGGCGTGCCGCTCAAGGTGATCACGCTCGATGACGGCGGCGACCCGACCGCCGCCACCACCAATGCCCGCCGCTTCGTCACGGAGTCGAAGGCCGACATCATCATGGGGTCGTCCACCACGCCGCCGACGGTCGCGGTCTCCACCGTGGCCAACGAAGCCGGCATTCCGCATTTCGGCCTGGCGCCGTTCCCGATCACGCCGGAACGCGCCAAGTGGTCGGTGGCGATGCCGCAGCCGATCCCGATCATGGGCAAGGTGCTCTACGAGCACATGAAGAAGAACAACGTTAAAACCGTCGGCTATATCGGCTACTCCGATTCCTACGGCGATCTCTGGTTCAACGACTTCAAGGCGCAGGGCGTGCCGATGGGCATGACGGTCGCCACCGAAGAGCGCTTCGCCCGTCCGGATACCTCGGTCGCCGGCCAGGCGCTGAAACTGGTCGCCGCCAACCCCGATGCCATCCTGATCGGCGCGTCCGGCACCGCGGCGGCCCTGCCGCAGACCACGCTGCGCGAACGCGGCTACAAGGGCCTGATCTATCAGACCCACGGCGCCGCCAGCATGGACTTCATCCGGATCGCCGGAAAGGCGGCCGAGGGCGTCATCATGGCGTCGGGTCCGGTGATGTCGCCGGAGACGCAGCCCGACAGCGCGCTGACCAAGAAGCCGGGCCTTGCGCTCAACACCGCCTATGAGGCCAAATACGGTCCCAACAGCCGCAGCCAGTTCGCCGGCCATTCCTACGACGCGTTCGAAATCCTCAAGCGCGTCATTCCGGTGGCACTGAAGGCCGGCAAGCCGGGCACCGCGGAATTCCGCGAAGGCATCCGCAAGGCCCTGCTGAGCGAAAAGGACATGGCGGCGAGCCAGGGCGTCTACAACTTCACCGAAAAAGACCGCTACGGCCTCGACGACCGCTCGCGCATCATCCTGACCGTGAAGGACGGGAAGTACGTTCCGGCGAAGTAGGGCGGGGGCTCTCGTAGCAGCCGCTCAACTTCCTCATGGTGAGGAGCACGTTGGCAGCGCCTTCGCGCTGCCGGCGTGCGTCTCGAACCATCCGGCACTCTGCCTGACGCCATCCTTCGAGACGCGCAAAGATGCGCGGCTCCTCAGGATGAGGACGAGCAATCGTAGGGTGGGCAAAGCGAAGCGTGCCCACCATCTTGCTGATTGCAAATCGACGAAAATGGTGGGCACGGCGCGAAGGGCGCGCCTTTGCCCACCCTACTTTTCAAACCCCGCTCTCACCCTCGTGGGCAAATCCGAGATAGCTCGCCGCTACCCGCGTATTGGTCGCGATCTCCGCGGCCGGGCCGTTCAAAATGAACTCGCCGAGCTCCATCACATAGGCGCGGTCGGCGATCTTCAGGGCGGCCTGGGCGTTCTGCTCCACCAGCAGCACCGAGACGCCGGCGGCGCGCAGTTCGCCGATAGTGCGAAAGATATCGGCGACGATGATCGGCGCGAGGCCGAGGCTCGGCTCGTCCAGCATCAAGAGTTTCGGCGCGCCCATCAAGGCGCGGCCCATCGCCAGCATCTGCTGCTCGCCGCCGGACAGCGTGCCGGCCAGCTGCTTGCGGCGCTCCTTCAATCGCGGAAACAGCGTGTAGACCCGCTCGAACGATCGCGCCGCGACGGCTTTCGCGACCCGGAAGGCGCCGAGCTGCAGATTGTCCTCGACGTTCATGGTGGCGAACAGCTCGCGATGTTCGGGCACCAGGCTGAGGCCCGCCGCGACGCGGTCCTCGATCTCGAGCTGCTGCATGTCCTCGCCGGCAAAGGCCACGCCGCCGGTCAGCGGCAGGATACCCATGATGGCGTTGAGCAGCGTGGTCTTGCCGGCGCCGTTGGCGCCGATAATGGTGACGATCTCGTTGTCGGCGACCTCGAGCGACACCGCGCGCACCGCCTCGACCTTGCCATAGGCGACATGCGCATCGGCGACTTTCAGCAGCGCGCTCATGCCACCGCTCCGAGATAGGCCTTGATCACGTCGGGATTGGTCTTGATCGCATCGGGCGTGCCCTCCGCGATCTTGGTGCCGAAGTCGAGCACCACGATGCGGTCGGCCAGATCCATCACGAAGCCCATGTCGTGCTCGACCAGCAGCACCGACATGCCGCCGTCACGAAGCGTGCGCAGCAGCGCGGCGAGCCGCTGCTTTTCCATGTGCCGCAGTCCTGCGGCGGGTTCGTCGAGCAGCAGCAGGGTCGGGTCGACGCACAGCGCGCGCGCGATCTCGACGATGCGCTGCTGACCGAGCGACAGGCTGCCCGCCGGCTGGTCGATCTGGTCGGTGAGCCCGACGCGCTCGATCTGGCGCGCCGCTTCCGCCAGCAATTTCGCCTCATCGGCGCGGTCGAGCCGCAGCATGCTGGAAATGGCGCCGGAATGGCCGCGCAGATGCGCGCCGATCGCGACGTTCTCCAGCACGCTCATGTCGGGCACCAGCTTGACGTGCTGGAAGGTCCTGGCGATGCCGAGTTTGACCACTTCCTGCGGCGGCGCGTTGTCGATGTTCCTGCCCTGCATCGAGATGGTGCCACCGGTGGCGGTGAGCACGCCGGTGATCAGGTTGAAGGTCGTGCTCTTGCCGGCGCCGTTGGGGCCGATCAGGGCGACGATCTCGCGGGCCTGGACGTCGAACGAGACGTTGTTGACCGCGATCACGCCGCCGAACTGTTTTCGCGCGTTGTCGATCTTGAGCAGCGCGCCGGAGGCGGCTGCCGGCCGTTCGCGCGCGGGCAAGGTGAGGGAGGTATCGGGCCGCTTGCGGGCCGGCTTGAACGGCAGCCGCCCCATCAGCCACGGCCAGACGCCGGTCGGCGCCAGTTGCAGCAGCAGCACCAGCATGATGCCGAACACGATGGTCTCGAGCTGGCCTTCGCCGCGGAACAGCAGCGGCAGATAGCTCTGCAGGACCTCTTTCAGGATCACGACGATGCCGGCGCCCAGCACGGCGCCCCAGACATAGCCGGCGCCGCCGACCACCGCGATGAAGAGATATTCGATGCCGGCGTGGGCGCCGAACGGGGTCGGATTGGCGGCGCGCTGGAAATGCGCATAGAGCCAGCCGGACAGCCCGGCCAGCACCGCCGCATAGATGAACACCAGCAGTTTGGCGCGCGGCGTCTGCACGCCGAAGGCCTCGGCGGCGATGTGTCCGCGGCGCAGCGCGCGGATCGCGCGGCCGGTGCGGGAGTCCAGCAGGTTCATGCTGAGCAGCGCGCAGACCAGCACCGCGATCCAGATCGCGTAGTAAATCGTGCCGGCGTCAAGCATTTTGAGCGTGCCGATCGACAGCGGCGGAATCCCGGTGATGCCGTCATTGCGGCCGAGAAACTCCAGCTTGCTGAACAGATAGAACAGCCCGATGCCCCAGGCGATGGTGCCGAGCGGCAGATAATGACCCGACAGCCGCACCGTGACGAGGCCGAGAAAAACCGCGGCGCCGCCGCTGACCAAAAGCGACAGCGGCAGCGTCAGCCATGGCGACACGCCATAGGCCGTCGAGAGCACTGCCGTGGTGTAGGCGCCAAAGCCGCAAAACGCCGCCTGGCCGAACGAGGTCAGGCCACCGACGCCGGTCAGGAGCACCAACCCCATCGCCACCAGCGCGGCCAGCCCGATATTGTTGAGCAGCACGATCCAGAACGGCGGCATGCCCGGGATCAGCGGGATCACCGCCATCAGGGCCGCGAAGATAGAGATCGGTAACAGCCGTTGCGTCATCGCCGTCAATCCTTCTCTTCCTCGACCTCGGGCGCGGCGAGCGACCGCAGCACGAGGACCGGAAGGATCAGCGTGAAGACGATGACTTCCTTGAAGTTGCTGGCATAGAACGACGAGAACGCCTCGACGGTGCCGACCACCAGGGCTGCGACCGCGGTCAAGGGATAGCTGACGAGGCCGCCGATGATCGCGGCGATGAAACCCTTGAGGCCGATCAGGAAGCCGGTGTCGTAATACAATGTGGTGATCGGCACGATCAGGATGCCCGACAGCGCACCGATCACGGAGGCGAGCAGGAAGGCAATCTGTCCCGACAGCGTGGTGCGGATACCGACCAGGCGGGCGCCGAGCCGGTTGACCGCGGTGGCGCGCAGCGCCTTGCCATAGAGCGTGAAGCCGAAGAACAGCCACAGGCCGACGATGAAGGCGATGGTGATGGCGTAGACCGCGATGCTCTGGCCGGTGAAGCGCAGCGGGCCGATCATGAAGGCGGCATCCGAGATGCTCGGGCCGCGCAGGCCTTCGGCGCCGAAGAACACCAGGCCGAGACCCTGCAGCGCGAGGTGGGCGCCGACCGAGGCGATCAGCAGCACCAGCACCGAGGTGTGCGCCAGCGGCTGGAATACCAGGCGGTAGAGAGACAGCCCGATTGCCGCGACGATCAGCAGCGACAGCGCGATATTGACCGCGATCGGCGTGTTCTTGCCGGCGAACCAGAATGTCAGGGCGTAGATCGCCACCGGCAGCAGGATGTTGATCGCGATGGCGCGCGCGACCAGGCGCCAATGCAGCGCGCGGCGGCCGGCATACAGGTCGAGGCCCAACGCCACCACGCCCATCGCTACCGCGAGCCGGGCGGTGCCCGGCATATTTCCCGCCGACAGCGTGGCATAGGTCAGCGCGCCGAAGGTGACGAACTCGCCCTGCGGAATCAGGATGACGCGGGTAACGGCGAACACCAGCACCAGCGCAAGGCCGAGCAAGGCGTAGATCGCGCCATTGGTGATGCCGTCCTGCACCAGGAACAGCATGATCGTCGTGTTCAAGACCGGGCGCTCCCCCTCGCGTCGGACCGGCCGTGGCCTTGAGCAGCCGCTGACCGTCAAATAACAGCAGTTGAAAAGTCCCGCCGATATTCGGTATACGGCATAACAATTATCAAATATAACTTCAAGGCCCGTCCACCCTGACCGGGTCTTCCCAGCAGACTACCGGGATTGCGAGCCTCGAGCGATGACTGTTTCCAAGACTGCCAGCGCCACTGCCGCCGTCGATGCCGCCAAACCGTCCCGCGGCGGGCGCAAGGAACCGGCCGAGGGCTCGGCGGATGACGCGGCGCTGCAGCTCGGCGAATTGTCAGAGCTTTTGGGCTATTCGCTCAAGCGCGCGCAGCTGCGGGTGTTCGAGGATTTTCTGCGCTGCGTGGCGCCGCTGCAGCTGACGCCGGCGCAGTTCTCGGTGCTGCTGCTGCTCGACAGGAATCCCGGCCGCAACCAGACCGAGATCGCCAATACGCTCGGCATCCTCCGGCCGAATTTCGTGGCGATGCTCGACGGCCTCGAAAGCCGCGATTTGTGCACGCGGATCCGTTCGACCAACGACCGCCGTTCCCACATCCTGATGCTGACCGACAAGGGCCGCGCGGTGCTGGCGCGCGCCAAGAAGCTGGTCGCCACCAAGCACGAAGCGCGTCTCAACGAATTGCTCGGCCCCGCCAACCGCGCCGCGCTGCTGGACATGCTGGCAACGATCGCAAGAGAGTTTTGATCCTGTCATTCCGGGCGGCGCGAAGCGCCGACCCGGAATCTCGAGATTCCGGGTTCGCGCTAAGGCGCGCCCCGGAATGACGGCGTATTTGAGGGTTGCGCTATTGGCGTTGAGCGCCGTCAGGCCGCGACGATCCGGTCGGGAGCCTTCTGCGCCTCGCGCCGTGCAAGGTACAGCCGCTCGATATCCGCTGCGGGAAGCGGCCGGCTGAACAGAAAACCCTGCATCTCGGTACAGCCCTCGGATGCAATCCTGTCGCGCTGTTCGATGGTTTCGACGCCCTCGGCCGTGGTCGTCATGCCCATGCCGTTGGCGAGCGCCGCGACCGCGCGCACGATGTTGAGCGAACTGGCGTTGTCCGCGATGTTCTTGACGAAGGACCGGTCGATCTTGATCTTGTCGAACGGAAAACACTGAAGGTAGGTCAGCGAGGAATATCCGGTGCCGAAATCGTCCATCGCGATCCGGATCCCGAGCGATCGCAGCTGGTGAAGGACGGCGAGCGTCGCCTCCCTGTTATGCAACAGCACGGTCTCGGTAATCTCGATCTCGAGCCGGGTCGGATGCAGGCCTGAAGCGGCGAGCGCGCCGACGATGACCTGCATCAGGCCGGGACTGCGGAACTGGACCGCCGAAATATTGACGGCGACATGGAGATCATCGGGCCATCCGGCCGCGGTGGCGCAGGCCTGCCGGATGACCCATTCGCCCATCGGCACGATGAACCCGATCTCCTCGGCCAGCGGAATGAAGGTGGCCGGCGAGATCAATCCTCGTTTTGGGTGATTCCAGCGGATCAGGGCCTCGAAGCCGCGGATGTCGTTGCTCGCCAGATTGACCACCGGCTGGTAGTAGAGCTCGAACTCGCCTGACGGCAGCGCCTTGCGCAGATCCTGCTCCATGATGCGGCGGGTCTGCATCTGGTGGTCCATCGCGGATTCGAAAAACCGGAAGGTGCCGCGGCCGTCGCCTTTCGCCCGATAGAGCGCGAGGTCGGCATTGCGCAGCAGCTTGTCGGGGATCAATCCGTCGCCGGGACCGACCGCGATGCCGATGCTGGCGCCGATCGTCGTCTGATGGCCGTCGAGGTCGAAGGGCTCGCTGATCGATCCGATGATGCCCTGCGCCAGTGCGGTGGCCTGGGCCGGATCGGCGATCGGCGCCTGCACGATCACGAATTCATCGCCGCCCATCCGGGCGATGGTGTCGGTCTCGCGTACCAGGGCGCGCAGCCGGTCCGCAACGATCTTCAGGAGCCTGTCGCCGGCGTGATGGCCGAAGGTGTCGTTGACGGCCTTGAACTGATCGAGATCGAGGTGATGGACCGCGACCGCTTCCTCGGCGTGGATCCGGCGGCCCAGCGCCTGTTCGAGCCGTTCGTTCAGCAGTATCCGGTTGGCGAGATTGGTCAGCGCATCGTGGTGCGCCATGTATTCGATCTTGACTTCGGATTGCCGCTGCTCGGTGATGTCTTCATGGGTGGCAACCCAGCCGCCGTCGGGTCTCGGCCGGTGCCGGATCTTGAAGGTGCGCCCGTTGCGCAGCTCGACGATGCTGTCGCTGGGTTCGGCCGATATGGCGACCTTGGTGCGCCAATCGATGTATTCATCCCGCGACATCGCGGGAAAGCTTCCCGCCTCGAAGCGCATATCGACGATTTCGGTCAGCGACGTACCGGGTCCGACGCGATCCGCCTGAAGACCATACATGTCGAGGAAGCGATCGTTGCACACGATCAGGCGATGCTCGGCGTCGAAGAAGCACAGGCCCTGCGACATGTTGTTGATCGCGATATCGAATTGCAGGTTTGCGATCCGCAAATTCTCTTCGTGCGCCTGGCCGAGTTCAACCTGTCTTTTCAGACGCGTGCTCAGTTCCTCCCGGTCGGTGATGTCCTCATGGGTGGCCATCCCGCCGCCGTCCGGCATCGGATAGACCGTATAGGAAATGATCCTGCCATCGGGGAGTTCGAGGACCGTCGAACCTGCGACGCGCTCACCAGCGCATGCGTCCGGCTTCGAAAGCACCTTGAGGCCCAAATTCAGGCGGTGTTCGACAAGTTCGCTGATGGCGGTTCCGGGCTTTATCTGCTCGGATGATAGCCGATAGATTTCGGCGTATCGCCGGTTGCAGAACACGACCTTGCGCTTGCTGTCGAATATGACGAGGCCCAGCGACAGGTTGTCGATGGCGTGCTCGAGAAGCCGGGTCGGATGAGCCGGCTCCGGATCATTGGCATGCTCGATAACATCCGCCATCTGGCGTTTCCCTGCACCGACTTCGCAGCGCTCCGGACCACGAGGAGCCGCATAATAAAGCCGCAAGCTGGTGAATTGCTTGCTTGAGATGCGCGGATTTTTGGCAAGTTCCTCAGAACTCGCTCAACAATGCGTTAATAATCCCGCTGGCGGGGACGCTCGGAGGCCTTGATGGCCGGCTAGTCCACCAGGATCACCCTTATATCGTTCACATTGGTCAGCGTCGGGCCGGTCAGCACGAGATCGCCGGTCGCGGTGAAGAAGGTGGTGGCGTCGTTGTCGTCGAGACAGGCCTGGGCGTCGAGGCCGAGCGACTTCATTTTCGCGAACGTGGCGGCATCGATCATTGCGCCGGCGGGGTCATCAGCACTGCCGGCGCCGCCGTCGGCGCCGTCGGTGTCGGCGGCCAGCGCCGAAATATCCGGCGTATCCCCGAGCAGGCCGGCCAGCGCCAGCGCATATTCCTGGTTAGGGCCGCCGCGCCCATTGCCGCGCACGGTCACCGTGAGTTCGCCGCCGGAGAGGATCGCCAGGCGCTTGCCATCGGCGCGCGCCTGCAATGCCAGTCGGGCGTGGTCGGCGGCGACGTTGCGGGCCTCGCCCTCGAGGTCGGCGCCGAGATCGACGATCGCGTAGCCGGCGTCCCGTGCCAGCCTGATCGCGGCGTCGAGCGAGGCCTTGGGTCGCGCGATCAGCTCGAAATGAGCGCGCGCAAAGGCGGGATCGCCGGGCTTGCAACTCTCGTTGGCGGAATCATCGAGCGCCGCGCGGACGGCGTCGTCGACCGCGAGCCTGTATTTCGCCACCAGCGCGCGCGCGTCCGAAAGCGTGGTCGGATCCGGCACGGTGGGTCCCGATGCGATCGCGGACGCGTCGTCATGCGGAACGTCCGAGATCGCCAGCGTCACGATCTCGGCCAGCCTGCCTGCGCGCGCCAGCCGGCCGCCCTTGATCCGCGACAAATGCTTGCGCACGGTGTTGACCTCGCCGATCGGCGCGCCCGAGCGCAGCAGCGCGCGGGTCACCTGCTGCTTCTGCGCGAATGACACGCCATCGACCGGCGCAATCCAGTTCGCCGAGCCGCCGCCCGACAGCAGCACCAGCAACAGGTCGTCCGGACCGGCTTCCTGCGCCAGCGCCAGGCTGTCCGCCGCACCCTTGAGCCCGGCCTCGTCCGGCACCGGGTGCCCGGCCTCGACCACCCTGATCCGCCGCGTCGGCACGCCATGGCCGTGCCGGGTGGTGGCGATCCCGGTGAGCCGCGACGGCGGCATCCCCAGTTCGTCGAGATAGTGCCGCTCCGCCGCCGCGGCCATGGCGGCGGCACCCTTGCCGGCGGCCAGACAGATCACCCGGCCCTTCGGCGCCGGACGAAGGTGCCGCGCCAGCACGACGTCGGGATGTGCCGCGGCAACGGCAGCGTCGAAAATCGCGCGCAGGAGAGGGCGTCTGTCGGTCATGGTGTCACGGGAGTCGAGTTGAAGACATGCGACGCCGGTTATCCATCCGTTCGGCGCAAAAGAAAACCCCCGCAGCGTGCTGCGGGGGTTGTTGAATATCGTGTCCCGGACGCGGTGCAGCGCGTTTGCGCTGCTCCGCAGAGCCGGGACCCATGGCTCAGAACTCGCATTATGGGCCCCGGCTCAGCAGCGCAACGTCAAGAACGTTGCGCTGCGTCCGGGGCACAAGATGCTTAGTTCGTCGCGTCGCCGCTCAGGACTTCGCCGAACCGTTCCCAGGCTTCGCCCTTGAACCTGACCAGTTGCACCTGCGAGATCGGAGCAAAGTCGGTGGCGCTGGTGTTGACCTTGATGCCGGGCAGCAGGCCGCCGAGTTCCAGGTCCTTGATGCTGGCCGCCTGCTTCATGACGTTCGCGCGGGTGAGATCGTCGCCGCACTGCTTCAGTACATGCACGATGCCTTGCGCCACGGTGTAGCCGAACATCACCGAGCCATCGATCCGGTTGCCCTCGGGGAAGTACTTGGTGAGGAACTCGTCGAAGGCCTTCATGCCGGCATCGTCCTTCCACTGCGGATCGGACGTATCCTTCAGGTATTGCGACGAGATGATGCCCTGGCCGGCTTCGAAACCGGCCGGCTTCATCACGGCGCCGATCGACGCCGAGACGTTGTTGAGGAAGTGAACCGGCTTCCAGCCGATTTCATTGTTCTTCTTGATCGCCTGCGCCGCGAACTTCGGCGTGGTGATGTTGACGAACACGTCGGCGCCCGACGATTTGAGCTTGACGATATGGGAGTCGATGGTCGGTGCGGAGACTTCGTAGCTCTCCTCCATGACAATCATCGAGGCCGCCTTGGCGCCGAGTCCGTCCTTCAGTCCTTTCAGGTAATCCTTGCCGTAATCGTCGTTCTGATAGAGCACGCCGATCTTGGCGTTCGGCATTTCCTTCAGAATGTACTTC
>JAUXWH010000257.1 GCA_030681365.1 Bradyrhizobium sp. | reverse complement strand
GTCGATCGAGCCGTGGCCGCCCTGGTACGACATGATGGTGCTGATGTTTCAGCGCGAGGTGGCCGAGCGCATCGTCGCGCGCGAGAATGACGAAGCCTATGGACGGCTCGCGGTGCTCGCCAACTGGCGCGCCGAGACCAGGATCCTGTTCGACATATCGCCCGCGGCTTTCGTACCGCAGCCCAAGGTAACCTCATCGGTGGTGCGGCTGGTGCCGCGCAAGGCGCCGGAAGCATGCGACCGCCGGGCGCTCGAGCAGGTGGCGGCGGCGGCATTCGGCCAGCGGCGAAAAATGCTGCGGCAAAGCCTCAAATCCCTGGGTGTCGATCCGGCCCGGCTGGCCGCCGCAGCCGGCATCGATCTCACCCGGCGCGCCGAGACCGTTCCGGTCGGCGGCTTTGTTGCCATGGCCCGCGAATTGATAAATATACGTTCGACAAAACCGTCCTGAGGGAGAGAAACGCCATGGCGCTGATGAAACGCCAATCATTGGTCAAGTTCGATGCGCCGCTGTGCGAAACCATCGTCGACACGCCGAAGCCGGTGGCCCGGGAAGTGCTGGTCCGCATTGAGCGGTGCGGGCTGTGCCATTCCGATCTGCATATACAGGACGGTTATGCCGACCTCGGCGGCGGCAAGAAGCTCGACACCACGCGCGGCATGACGCTGCCGTTCACGCTGGGGCACGAGATCGCAGGCGTCGTCGAGGAAACAGGTGCCGATGTTGCGAAGGACCTGATCGGGAAAAAGGTAGCCGTATTCCCGTGGATCGGCTGCGGCCAGTGCCGTGACTGTCTCAATGGCGATGAAAATCTCTGCACCAAGCAGCGTTTCCTCGGCGTATCGATCGACGGTGGTTTCGCCAGCCACGTGCTGGTGCCCGACGCCAAATATCTGCTGGATTACGATCCGCTGCCGGTCAATCAGGCCGCGACCCTGATGTGCTCCGGCGTCACCGCCTATGGCGCGTTGAAGCGGCTGGTCGACCGGCCGCGGCAGCGCAATCTGCTGCTGATCGGTCTCGGCGGCGTCGGCATGATGGGACTGTCGTTCGCCCAGGCGATGTTCAAGCAGCCGATTTCGGTGGCGGACCTCAGCCCCGCCGCGCGCGATGCTGCGCTGAAGAACGGCGCCGCCGTCGCCTACGATCCTTCCGAACCCGACATCGCCAAACGCATCGTCAAGGAGACCGAAGGCGGATTTGACGCGGTGGTGGATTTCGCCGGCAACGAGAAATCGATGGCCTTTGCGGTTGCCGCGGTTGCGCGCGGCGGCAAGATCGTGGTCTCCGGATTGATGGGCGGCAATTTCAGCCTGCCGATGGTGCAGTGGATCTATAAGCGCATGACCATCGAGGGCTTCATGGTGGGAACCCTGGCCGAAGCCCGGGAACTGATGGCGCTGGCCCGCGCCGGCAAGATCAAGCCGACGCCGATGAAGGAAGAACCGATGGGCGAGGTCCAGAAATGGATCGACGAGTTGCGGGCCGGCAAAGTCGTCGGGCGCATCGTTCTGAAGAATTGATACGACCTTGCCGGGCGGCGCTTCTCGCGGCGCCTGGCAGGTGCTAACCTGCTCCCATTGTATTCGGGGGATGCATTGCAGATGCGCTGGCCGGTCAATTGCAGGCCTCCAGGACTGGCGGCGCTGGGCGCGCTGCTACTGGCGCTTATTGTCAGCCCCGCAGCGGCGGAGAAACGCATCGCATTGGTGGTCGGCAATACCGCCTACCAGAACATCGCGCGGCTCGACAATCCCAGCAACGACGCCAAACTGATGGCCGAGACGCTGTCGAGCCTCGGCTTCGCGCTGATCGGTGGCCGCGCCCAGCTCGATCTCGACAAGCAGACGCTCGATGCCGCTGTGCAAAACTTTGGCCGGCACATCCAGGGCGCCGACGTGGCGCTGTTCTACTATGCCGGTCATGGCGTTCAGGTCAGCGGCTCGAATTACCTGGTGCCGGTCGGCGCCAATCCTACCCGTGAGGCGGACGTCGACTTCCAGATGGTGGACGTCAACCTCGTGCTGCGGCAGATGCGGGGTTCCGGCACGCGGCTCAACATGGTGATTCTCGATGCCTGCCGCAACAATCCGTTTGGCGCCCGCGGCTTGCGGGCGTCCGATGGCGGCCTTGCCCAAATGCGGGCGCCGGAGGGCACCCTGATCTCCTACGCGACGCAGCCGGGCAGTGTCGCCCAGGATGGCAGCGACGGCCACAGCCCCTATACCAGGGCGCTGGCGGCGACCATTCGACTGGCCGGGCTCGACATCTTCCAGACCTTCAACCAGGTCGGGCTCGCCGTGAAGCGCCAGACCGGCGGGGCGCAGCAGCCCTGGGTGTCGTCATCACCGATCGACGGCACCTTCTATTTCGTGGCGCCGGTGGCGACGGCCTCGCAACAGGCAGCCGTGGCGCTGCCGCTTGCGTCCAAAACGCTGCGTCCGGATCCGGACTGGGTCCCGATCAAGGATGCCGTGCTGCTGCGGGAACTGAGCGACCGGCTCTATGAACGCAACTTTGATCCGGAGCCGCTCGACAGCAAGAACGGCATGAAGGTCGCGATCGCCAGGTTTCAGGAAAAAAGCAGCATGACGCCGACCGGCGAAGCCACTGAAGGGGTGCTGGCGCGATTGCGAAAGATGGAAGACCTGAAGCCGTGGGGATCGATCGTCTATGGTCCCGACAGCGACAAATGGGGCATCTCCTGGAATCACGCCTCGCGAAGGGCAGCTGTCGACGATGCGCGCTCGAACTGCGGCGCCAGCAAATGTCCGGCTGAACTGAGCTTTTACGGAACACATTGCGGAGCGTTCGCCATCTCAGGAGAGTCTTGGTCGCTGGTGGCGCGGGATACCGTCCAAAGGGCCAAGGAGGCCGCGCTTGACGAGTGCGGCAAGACTGGCAAATCTTGCCGCATTATCGGCGCGGCGTGTGCGGACGGCTCCGGCCGCTGAGTTCATACTGATCATTGGAATAATACTGATGCCAGGCCCCATTCAACGTCAGATCAGAATTGCCCTTCTCTGCGCCCTCGTCCTCATGATCGGTCCCGCCGCCGCGCTCGCGCAATCCGGCAGCGCCGGCGGCAGCATCGGCAACGACGAGAAGTCGGTGTCCGGTTCGCGGCAGGCGCCGCGGTCGGTCGAGACTGAAAAGCCGGCACGACGAAGCAAGCCCAAAGCCGACGCACCGAGCCGTGCCTCGCGAAAAAGCGGCGGCGGCGGAGGGAGCGGCGGAGGCGGCAATTTCGACGGCGCCTGGGTGGCCCATTCCGTAGGTACGACTTGCGGCGCCAGTACCGAGAGATTTGTCGTTACCGGCGGCAGGATCGTGGGGGAGCTCAGCTCCGGTCACATCAGTCCAAATGGCTCCACGAGGTCGGGCGGGTCCGCCTCCGGTTTGAGTTGGAACAGCACGGGCCGTTTCTCGGGCCGCAGCGGCTCCGGCAGGTTCGTGCGATCAGACGGTTGTACCGGACGATGGACGGCGTCGAAGCAATAGCCGGATGTCATCCATCAGGCCCGCGCCCCGGCGCGCGAATCCGGGCCTAAATTAAGCCCTGCCCCCTCCGGAATTGCGGCTCATTGCCACCCAAGTCTTTGTCGAGATTGGGAGCGTGAAGCGTCGCGTATCATCCCCGGAGATGAAGATGTCCCAGCGAGCCGTGCAATTCGTGTCCGCCCTTTTCGCCGGCCTGCTCCTGGGCACCCCGCTTGTCACCGCATCGCACGGCGCGCCCGCCAAGGCCGAAAAATGTCTCGCCAAACCGAACGGGACGCCGCCCGCCGGCGGTCATTGGTACTATCACACTGAACCCGCCACCAAACGGCGCTGCTGGTTCATCGGCGACGCCAGGGAAAAGCGTGCGCGGCGGGCCGCGCCTGAAACATCGCCGCCGGCGGCCAATTCTGCTTCGCCGCCGGAGAGCGCCGATACGCAGCCGTCGATCGCCAATGCGCGCGCCGAATTGCCGTTGCCTCAGGCGCGCGTCGAGCCGAACACCAGCGTCTTTACGGGACGACAGACGGCGGCGGCCGTTACCGATGCGATCAATCCGGAAAATGACCTGCGCGCCGATGCGGACGATGCCGGCGCCCAACGATCCGTCGTCGCTTCGCGCTGGCCGGAGCTGGCGGGCGCGGCGAGTACCTCGGCCAGTCCCGAACCGTCCATCGACAATTCCGCAGCCACGCCGCCGGCAAATTCCACGGCCGGGTCACCAGCTCCCGGGCTTGCGCCGCCGGCTGCCGTAGCCGCGCTCCCGCTTGCCGCAGCGGACGCATCGCCGAGCGAAAAGCCAACCGGCTCCGTCCAGATGCTGCTGATTTCCATCCTCGGCGCACTGGCGCTTGCGGGTGTGCTGGCAAGCGCGATTTTCAGGCTCAGTGGCCGGCGAAGGAACAACACCCGCGTCGACCGGCGCGTGAACTGGGATTCGGTCCGGGCCGATCGTCCATCGCTATCGGACGAGGCCCGGGCAGACAGATCGAACCGGGAACACGGCTTGCTGCCGCGGGCCAGTCTGCCCCGCGAGCTGCGCGCTTCGGATGGTGCGGACCAACGGATCGCGCAATTGCTCTCGCGGCCGAGAAGCGCCGCGACCTGACGCCAGCCTATTTTTCCAGCTGCTGCTGCAAGCCCCGCACGAACTCGGTCAGACCGACCCGCCGCAAGCGCTTGAGCCGCTCCGCCTTGAGAATCGATTGCACCTCGGCGAAGGCTTCATTCAGGTCGTGATTGACGACGATGTAATCATATTCGGCCCAGTGGCTGAGCTCATGACTGGCGCGGTCCATGCGGCTGCGGATGACCGCGTCGGAATCCTGCGCACGGGTGTGGAGCCGTTTCTCCAGGTCCGCCGCCGACGGCGGCAGGATGAACACGCTGACGACGTCGATCCCGGCCTTCTCCCGCAATTGCTGGGTGCCCTGCCAATCGATATCGAACAGCACATCTCGCCCGGACGCCAACGCCGCCTCGACCGGCGCGCGCGGAGTGCCGTAGCGATTGTCGAACACGGGAGCCCATTCGAGCAGTTCATTCCGCTTCACCATCTGTTCGAATTCGGACTGATCGACGAACAGATAATCGCGGCCTTCAACTTCGCCGGGCCGCATCGGCCGGGTGGTCGCCGAAACCGACATTTGCAGGTCGGGCATTCGTTCGAGCAGCATGCGCGACAGCGTGGTCTTGCCGGCGCCCGACGGCGACGACAGCACGAACATCAGTCCGCGCCGCTCAACGCCGTCGAAGCTGTGGCCGCCAGCCGTCATGTTCACTCCAGGTTCTGAACCTGCTCGCGGAATTGCTCGACCACGTTCTTCATCTCGAGGCCGGTATTGGTCAATTCGAGATCGTTCGACTTGGAGCAGCAGGTATTGACCTCGCGGTTGAATTCCTGCGCCAGAAAATCGAGCCGTCGTCCGACCGGTCCGCCCTTGCCGATCATCTCGCGGGCTTGCGAGATGTGCGAGGCGATGCGGTCGAGCTCTTCGCGAATATCGGCCTTGGCCGCGATCATGATCGCTTCCTGATTGAGCCGGTCGGGATCGAAGCGATCGGAGGTATCGAGCAGCGCCGCGATCTGCTCGGCGAGCCGGGCCCTGATCGCCTCGGGCTTGCGGCCGGGCGCGGCCTCGGCCTTTCTGGCCAGGCGTTCGATCTCATCCATTCGCTGCGACAGGATCTGTCCGAGCGTTACGCCCTCGCGGCGCCGCATCTCGAGAAGATCGGTCAGCGCCTGCTCGAACGCGACGGCGGCAACGGCCTTCGCGGCCTTTTCCTCCGCCTCGTTGCTTTCGGGCTCGACCACCTCGATGACGCCCTTGATCGACAGCAGCCCGTCGATGCTCGGCGCCACCGCATCGATCTTGCCGGCCAGCACGCCCGCAACCTTGACGATCGACGCCAGCACGTCCTCGTTGATGCGGATGGTCGAGACCGCGTTGGTACGCTTGACGTTCAAATTGGCGTAGACGGTGCCGCGCGACAGCACCTCGCCGGCGCGCTTCTTGGCCAGCGCCTCGAGTTCGTCCCAGCCGGGCGGCAGCCGCATGCGCAGGTCAAATCCCTTGGCGTTGACCGACTTCAATTCCCACTCGAACGCGTAGGGACCGCTGGCGCCGTGGCTGCGGGCAAAGCCGGTCATGCTCGACAACGCCATCGTCTGAATTTCTCCGGAAGTGCGGGTATGGGATTCGCAGCGGGTGCTGCGACATTAAAGCGTTTTCGGCCAAAGTGGAATCCGGTTCCGGCGCGAACCGGCGCTAGCGCTGAACCACCGGCGGCGTGGTCCTCGGTTGCGCGGCGCCCTGCCGGCCCGGAGCCGGCGGAGCGGCGCGCACGGGCCTCTTCGGCGCGGGGGCCGGCTTGGTCGTGGTGGCGGTGGGATTGGTATCGGCCGGCGGGTCGGCCGCGGCCGGCTGGGCCTCTTCGGCTGGCGGTTCGACGGTGTCGTTCTGGATCTGCTTTTCCAGCGCGCGCAGCTTGACGACGTTCTTCTGATGCTGGTCGTAGGTCTCGGTAAAGGTGTGGCCGCCGGTGCCGTCGGCGACGAAGAACAGGTCGCGCGTGCGCGCCGGATTGGCCGCGGCCTCCAGCGAGGCGCGACCGGGATTGGCGATCGGTCCTGGTGGAAGGCCGTCGATCACGTAGGTGTTGTAGGGAGACGGCTGCTGGATTTCAGAGCGCTTGATCGGCCGGCCCAATGTTCCCTTGCCGCCGACCAGTCCGTAGATGATGGTGGGATCCGACTGCAGCCTCATCTTCTGCCGCAACCGGTTGACGAACACTGCGGCGACACGGCTGCGTTCGTCCGCCTTGCCGGTTTCCTTCTCGATGATCGAGGCCAGCGTCACCAGCTGTTCCGGCGACTTGACCGGAATCTCCGGATTGCGGCGTTCCCAGATCTCCGCCAGAATTCGCTTGTGCGTCTGCTGCATGCGCTGGATCGCCTGTTCGCGCGAGGTGCCGCGCGGGAATTTATAGGTTTCCGGCAGCAAGGTGCCTTCGCGCGGGATTTCACGAACGTTGCCCGAGAAAATTTCATTGTCGGTCAACCGGGCCACGATCTGCTCGGACGTCAGGCCCTCGGGGATCGTGACGGAATGCTGAACCACCTTGCCTTCGACGATGATGCCGATGACGTCGCGAAGGCTGGCGCTTTTCTGAAACGAATATTCACCGGGCTTCAGCTCCGAGCTTGCCTTCAACGCAAACGCAGCTCCCATGAACAGCCACGGATTGACGTCGATCACTCCCTCGCGCTGCAGGGTCTCTGCGATTTCCCTGGTCTTGGAGCGCGGCGGAATATTGACGGTCTTGTCTTGCGTGAGCGGACCGGCGGATTCCAGCATCTTCTTGCCGTAGACATAGACCCCGCCGGCGCCGATCATGAACACCAGGATGACGGTGATGATGGCATTGCCGACGATGACGAACGGATTGCGGGCGCGCTCGGACCGCTTCGGCGGCGGCGGAACCTGCTCGGGCTCCAGCGCGGCGCGCGGGCTACGTGGTGAGATGGGCGGCCTCTGACTCATCGATGCAACCTGAATCCTGTCGGTTTGATCGTGGCCCGGCAAATCACTGCCACGCCAATGGTATACGCCCACGGCTCTTATAGTTGAGAGCGCGACAGGACGCAAAACCGGCGTCCGATGTTGCTGATCGCGCCCTGGAGTTATCGCCGAATGCGGCGAAACGGTGGAGTCGTTCTAAATCACCGGCTAATTGATCACTCGCTGCACGATCACGGATGCGTTGGTGCCCCCGAAACCGAACGAATTCGACAGCGCGACATTGATCTCACGCTTGCGAGGGGTTTGCGGCACGAGGTCGATCGTCGTTTCCACCGACGGGTTGTCCAGATTGATGGTCGGCGGGGCGACGTTATCGCGAATCGCCAGGATGCTGAAAATCGTCTCGATCGCGCCGGCGGCACCGAGCAGATGTCCGGTCGACGATTTGGTCGACGACATCGACACCGTGGAAGCGGCGTTGCCCAACAGCCGCTCCACCGCGCCGAGCTCGATTTCATCGCCGACCTGCGTCGAGGTGCCGTGCGCATTGATGTAGTCGATGTCGGAAGAGCTGATTCCGGCGCGCTTCATGGCCGCGCTCATGCTGCGGAATGCGCCATCGCCGTCAGGCGACGGAGAGGTGATGTGATAGGCGTCACCGGACAGCCCGTAACCGATCACCTCGGCATAAATCCTGGCGCCGCGGTTTTTCGCGTGCTCGTATTCCTCGAGCACCACGATGCCGGCGCCCTCCCCCATCACGAAGCCGTCACGGTCCTTGTCGTAGGGACGCGATGCTTTTTCCGGGGTTTCGTTGAAGCCGGTCGACAGCGCGCGCGATGCGCAAAATCCCGCCATCGACAGCCGGCAAATTGGCGATTCCGTACCGCCCGCCACCATCACGTCGGCGTCGCCGAGCACGATCAGCCGGCTCGCATCGCCAATCGCATGCGCGCCGGTCGAACATGCGGTGACCACCGAATGGTTGGGACCCTTGAGGCCGTGCTCGATCGATACATAGCCTGAAGCCAGATTGATCAGGCGGCCGGGAATGAAGAACGGGGATACCTTGCGCGGCCCTCGCTCCTTCAGCAGCAACGCGGTGTCGGCAATGCCCGACAGGCCGCCGATCCCGGAGCCGATCATGGTGCCGGTGGCGCAGCGCTCCTCCTCGGTGGAGGGATGCCAGTTGGCGTCATCGAGTGCCTGACGCGCCGCGCACATGGCGAAGACGATGAAATCGTCGACCTTGCGCTGATCCTTCGGCTCCATCCACTGGTCGGGATTGAAGGTGCCGCCGGTGCCGTCGCCGCGTGGAATC
>JAUXWH010000098.1 GCA_030681365.1 Bradyrhizobium sp. | reverse complement strand
GCCGGCGGAGGGTCGATACGCCAAGCCAGTCTCGGTCGCGAGCTTTGCCGACGCCTCGCCCAGCTCCCGCCGCTTCAGGGTATCTAGCAAATCGCGGGCGAAGATGACGCGCTGCCCCTGCCGCTTCGCCAAACCCTTCTCAACAAGATGATCGACACGCCGGTCCATCGCTTCGCGCACCTCGGCGCCGAACGCGCCGCCGCTGGTCGCCGGCTCTCGTGCCAAAAGCTGGCGATCGACCCAGGTCGCCCCGGGAGCGGTAATCTGCGCCTCGATGGCGAGATCCGACCGTGTGGCGAGCGACAGACGGCTGTGGCCGCTGGCGTCTTCATAGGAGCGCGCCTCGACGATCGCGCCAGGCGGGGCATCGCCCGTCATTTCCAGATCGGAGAACTGCAGATGGTGTGTCCGACCATCGACGCCTTCGACGACAGCGTAGGCTGAGCCTTTAAGCTCGTCGTGTAGCCCTCGCGCGACGAGGCGGCCGAGGACCGGATCGGTGGCGGCATCGCCATGCAGAGCGAAACCCGCGACATCCGGTTCGCGGCCCGTGCCAGTCAATGCCTGGTGCATCGTCTTGATAATGTCGCCGCGCATCGAGAGGTCGCGCAGCGACTGCTCGAGGCCGGGCTTCAGCGTCCAGGACGCTGGGCCGATCTGCTCGGCGAGCCCCAGTCGCTCGAGCTTCTTGGCGCGGCCAATCATCAACGGGCGCAACTTGGCATCTTCACCGGGAGCGCCGGGGCGTAGATCGGCGACGCCGCCGCTCTCGTCGGCGATGTTGCGCAGGGCCCGATCGAGACCGGTCCAGCGCTCCGCATCGACCTCCTTCTCCAGGGCGGATCGAATCTCCCGCTCGCTTCTCGGCCCGAGTTCCAGGGTGACACGTTCGGCGGCACGGTCGCGGAAGCCGCGGCTGATATAGGCTCGGCTGATCACGAGATCCTGGCCATCGTCGGCCTGCCCGCGGATCAGGACATGAATATGCGGATTGTCGGTGTTCCAGTGGTCGGTCGCCACCCAGTCAAGTCGGGTGCCGAGGTCGCGCTCCACGTCCGCCATCAGCTCGCGCGTGAAAGTGCGGAGATCCTCCAATTGGGCAGCGTCTTCCGGCGAAATGATCAACCGAAAATGATGCCGGTCGTCCTCACAGCGTTCGGCGAAGGCACGCTCGTCTGCAGCGTCCGATGCGGCGTCGAACATCCGGGCATCGGCACCGTCCCGGGTAACGCCCTCGCGCTTCAGGTAAGCGATGTGTTTGGGGAGCGGCGCCGAGCGGAACCGCGCGCCGTGATGGCGGACCACGCGCGCCTTCATCACGACGCGTCGCGACGTCGACTGTAGCGACAGCGAGAGGGCGGCGCGCCGGCCTCGCCCAAATCGCGAGCGGCTCGCGCCGGCCCTGTTGCGATCGAAGCTCTGGCCGATGTGTCCGGCCTTCTTCGCGGCGCGCATCACCTCGCCGACAAAGCTCTTCGGCCGCCTAGCGCCCGCGTTGCCGTGGCGGATGCCACCTGGCCGGACGTGGAAGTCCTCGTCTCGGCCGGTCATGATACGAAAGCCGGCTGCGAGAGCGTGCGCTGGCGGTCGAGGCGTTGAAATCGCTCGGCTTTCGCGGTGAAGCGCCAGCCGGACGAAGTACCGGAAGGCCTGAAATACTCAACCCAGCCAACCACTTGCGCCTGCCCGGAGGCGGCGCTTTTCCCTTGCCGTCCGTTGGTTGGGCTCCTCTGCTTCCCTTCGCCGACACTCAAACCTGCGCCATAGCCCGCCAGAAGGCGACGCAGGCCGATCCAGGTCATGGCTGTCCCTTCCGGCTGGACATTTTGGCGAACAGCCCGTCGGATAGCGGGGCGAGCGCCGTCCGGCTTCGCGTCATTCCATCGGCGGGGCGCTGCTGCATCTGCGGACTGGATGTCGATGGAGACAGGGCTGAGCTGGTTTCCGATTGCGGTACAAACAGAGGGGCATCGCTCCATGTGGGTGCCATGGCCGTGGCAACATTCGTTCCGTCATCCGTGCAAACACCGATCAGCGAAGCGACAGCCGCCATGTAGGACAGCGTTTCCGATGGAAGCGGTCGACCGGTTGCGAGATGGTTCTCATAGCGACCCGGGCCCGAATTATAGGCCGCGAGAAAGCCAGGCGCGCCGTAGCGGTCGTGCAGCTCTCGCAAGTAGGCAGCACCTGCGGCGATATTGTCGCGCGGGTCATATGGATCGGCACCCAGGCCGTAGCGGAGTCGAAGCATGGTCCAGGTTTCGGGCATGATCTGCATCAAGCCCATGGCGCCTTTGGGCGACAGGGCGCGCACATCGCCGAGACTTTCCACCCGCATGACGGCACGAATCCAGGACGACGGGATCGCGAACCGCTGCGCGGCCTCCGTCACGAAGCCCGTGATGCGATCCGCTGTAACGACGACGCCTGGGAGCTTCGCACCGATGGGTTCGGCATGCGCGACATTGACGCCGACGAGCAGCATGATCGCCGTCGCGCGGCACAGGCAAACTCGCCATCCAACCTTCAGCCGGCTGATCTGTTGGCGATCGGCGGCGGGCGATAGGGCCGGAACGGAGGAGGAAGCGAGCCGCCTTGCTTGCGTCGGCACGGGGCTGTGCTTGAAGGGCCTGGACATGATCAGTTGTCCTCTTTGGTCCAAAGGGGATCGGCTCGACCGACGATGGTCGTCGCGGGAAGCGGGCCGAAATAGCGGCCGTCGAACGAGTTCCCGGACCGCCAATTCATCAGGAAGACCTCGTGATCGGCGACGATCCGGCAGCCCTGCCAGCGGGGCAGGATTCGTCCGAGATGATCGCGATTGAGCGCACGACCCATGGCGAGCCCATCGACGGTGATCGTGCGACCGATGCGGCAGACAGTCTGACCAGGAAGGGCGAGGATGTGCTTCAGGAGCGGTACGCCCCTCGCCAGATACCCGCGCTTGTCGAGGAAGGCCGCGAGGGCTTCTGGAGGCCTGACCAGGACAAGCTCGCCGATGTGATGGCTGCTGGCTGGAATCACCAGGTAGAGGCCGATCGGGACACTGGCGCTGGCATTCCAGACTAACTTCGGGCCGGGCCGAATCAGTGCCAGCGCCCCTGTGAAGAGCGCCGCCAAGCAGGTTGTCGTGATCCAGCCGAACCGCGTCATGCGTCGATCTTCTTGCGCAGAAGCCAGGCCCGGTGCTTCTCGCGGCTGTAAGGACGTGGCGTTTCCCCTGCGGCGAGCCGGTTGTGAACATGCCGCCAGTGATCGGGACAGGCGTCTGCCGCGTCGATACCGATCCGTTCGACCGTGTCGATCGCCTGCAACACCCGCTCGACCCTCGGCCAGCCGGAGACCCTGAGGAGGATTTCCCCACCGGGGCGCACATAGGGGACGCTCGAGAAGCTCTCGCCGCGTCGAACGGTGCGGAGGATATCGATCCGCGAGATGACGGTGCCGAAGTCACCCGATGCCCAGCGGACATAGGCGACGACGCTGTCGGGTGCGAAGCTCAAGATGCGACGGCGGCGATCGAGGATCTGCTCCGCGACATCGCGGCCGAAACGGATCCAGCGCTCGATCCGCTGCTCCACCCAGATCAATTCGATGTGGGTGAGCGTCTCCTGATGGAAGCGGGCGGCGATCATGGCGCGCCGTTCCGGGATTTTTGTCGTTTTCCCTTGAATTGGAGTCTGGGCGGCGGTGAAAGCTGAGTCTTTCTGGACTCCTGGGCATGGTCTGATTTCCCTTGAATCATAGATTTGGTCCTTAAATCGTAGACTGACCCCAACATCTGGGTGTATTGACG
>JAUXWH010000221.1 GCA_030681365.1 Bradyrhizobium sp. | reverse complement strand
ACAATTTGCTGGATCAGCACCGCATCGATGGCGAGGACGCATCATGAAGTCGCCGGTCGTCAAGCGCTCGATCGTGGTCGCCGGCCACAAGACCAGCGTCAGCCTCGAAGAGGCGTTCTGGAACGGCATGAAGGAAATCTCCGGCCTGCGCGACATGACGCTGTCCGAGCTGGTGGGCGAGATCGACTCCAACCGCCAGCAGGGCAACCTGTCGTCGGCCATTCGCCTGTTCGTGCTCGATTACTTTCGCACCCGCGCCATGGCCGCCGGGCCGGATCAGAAGCCGCCAAGCTAATATCTGAAGTCACGGATTGGTACCGCAGCCCATCCTTTGAGACAGAGGGCGCTGAACCTGCTCCAGGGTCCGCATCGGCCGGAAAGCGCGTCAGCTGTTTACAATCGCTCTAAGAAGCGGCCGCATCCCGACGAGCGAGCTTGACCGCCCCGCCGTCGATTGGAAATACAAGCCATGACTGAACAGAACGGCGCTCGCCCGCAAATGCCGCTCGGGCTGGCCAGGCTCGGCTATTCCGGCGTGATTCAACACCTGGCCGCAGGCGATGCCAGCTCGGCGCTGTCGGCCGATGAACTCGAAAGCCGGTTGATCGAACTCGGCTTCGTCGAAGGCGTCAGGGTCGAGGTGCTGCACGAGGGCATCGTTGGCCGCGACCCGATCGCGGTCCGCGTCGAGAACGTCACGATCGCGGTGCGCCGGCGCGAGGCCATGGCCATTATTGTCGCGTAACCGGAAACTGATTCATGGAAGCTCCGCTGATGCATCTTGCGCTGGTCGGCACGCCGAACAGCGGCAAGACCTCGCTGTTCAACGCGCTGACCGGCAGCCGGCAGAAGGTCGCGAACTATCCGGGCGTCACGGTGGAGCGCAAGGAAGGCTCGTTCGTCACGCCGCTGGGGCGACAGGTGTCGCTGGTTGATCTGCCCGGCACCTATTCGCTGCGCGGCCGCAGCCCGGATGAAGAGATCACCCGCGATATCGTGCTCGGCCGCACCCCCGGCGAGGCGCTGCCCGATCTCGTGCTCTGCGTCGCCGATTCCACCAATCTGCGGCTCACGATCCGCCTCCTGCTCGAGCTCAAGAGCACCGGCCGGCCGCTGATGCTGGTGCTCAACATGTTCGACATCGCCACCCGCCGCGGTGTCACCGTGGACGTACCGCGCCTGTCCGAAACGCTCGGCGTGCCCGTCGTGACATCGATCGCGGTGCGCAAGGGCGGCACCGCCGAGCTGTTGCGCCGGACCGACGAGATCATCGCAGCCCAGGCCCCGCAACCCGCACGGCCGAATCTGTGGCAGCCGCTTAACGTCGCGCAATTGCGCGCCACCCAGCGCGAAGCCGACCGCATCATCGCGGCGACCATCAGCCTGCCGGCAAGGCCCGACACCTGGACCGCGCGAATCGACGCCGTCGTGCTGCACCCGGTGGCGGGGCTGGCGATCCTGGCGCTGATCCTGTTCGTGATGTTCCAGGCGGTGTTCGCCTGGGCGGCGCCGCTGATGGAGCTTCTGGCCACGGCGTTCGGCGCCCTCGGAGAGCTGGTTAGCGACACCATGCCCGCGGGGATTCTGCAGAGCTTTCTGCAGAACGGCGTGATCTCCGGCGTCGGCAGCGTCGTCGTGTTCCTGCCGCAGATCGTCATCATCTTCCTGTTCATCCTGCTGCTGGAAGATTTCGGCTACATGGCGCGCGCGGCATTCCTGATGGACCGCATCATGGGCGGCGCCGGCCTGCACGGCCGCGCCTTCATTCCGCTGCTGTCGAGTTTTGCCTGCGCCATCCCCGGCATCATGGCGACGCGGGTGATCGACAACCGCCGCGACCGGCTGACCACCATCCTGATCGCGCCGCTGATGACCTGTTCGGCGCGGATCCCGGTCTACACGCTGATCATCTCGGCCTTCATCCCCGCCAGACAGGTCTGGGGCTTCATCAATTTGCAGGGTCTCGTGATGTTCGGCCTCTACGTCGCCGGCATCGCCAGCGCGCTCGGCGTATCGAGCCTGATCAAATTCTTCATGTGGCGCGACTACGCGCCGGCGCCGTTCATGCTGGAACTGCCCGACTACAAGATGCCGCGCCCGCGCAGCATCGCAATCGGCGTCTACACCCGCGCCAAGATGTTCCTGCAGCGCGCGGGCACCACGATCTTCGCGATGATGGTGCTGATCTGGTTTCTGGCGTCGTTCCCGCAGCCGCCGGAAGGCGCCACCGATCCCGCCATCAACTACAGCCTCGCCGCCATGATCGGCAAGGCGCTGGAACCGCTGCTGGCGCCGGTCGGCTTCAACTGGCAGATCGCGGTGGCGCTGATCCCGGGCATGGCGGCGCGGGAAGTCGCGGTCGCGGCCCTCGGCACCGTCTATGCCATCGAGGGCGGCAAGGAAGCGGCCGAACAGATCGGAGCGGTGCTGGCGACGAAATGGAGCCTGGCGACCGCGCTGTCGCTGCTGGCCTGGTTCGTCTTCGCGCCGCAATGCGCCTCCACGCTGGCGGTGATCCGGCGCGAGACCGCAAGCTGGACGTGGATGTGGGTCACCTTCGGCTACATGTTCGCGCTGGCCTATGCAGCAAGTTTTGCGACTTACACTATCGCGGTCGCCCTCGGCGCCGGCTGAACTTCACCTCCGGAGCCTTGCGCAAAAACCGCCAGGTTCATACATAGGCAAGTAATCCCGATCACGCTGATGGAGGCTGAAATGGACATCGCCAGGCAAATCGCTTCGCGCCCCTTGTCCATTTCGGAAGCTCTCCATGCCTGCGTTCCTCACTCTGGATTCCATTTCCCTCGTCACCCCTGACGGCCGCGCTTTATTCGACGGACTGACGCTCGCGCTCGGATCCGAGCGGATCGGCGTCGTCGGCCGCAACGGCTGCGGCAAGTCCACGCTGCTGCGCGTGATCTCGGGAGAGGTCGAACCATCAGCCGGATCGGTGCACCGCTCGTGCTCGATCGGCACGCTGGCGCAAATCGCCGATGACAGCCTGACGGTCGCCGAGGCGCTCGATGTCGCGGACGATCTCGCCCGGCTGCAACGCCTCGAGAGCGGCGCCGGCTCGCTCGACGACGCCGCCGAGGCCGACTGGACGCTGCAAGCCCGGCTCGTCGCGGCGCTAGCGGAAACCGGCCTGCCTGCTTTGCCTGGGGATCGCCGGCTGGCGTCGCTGAGCGGCGGCGAACGCACCCGCGTGGCGCTGGCGCGCCTGCTGATCGAGGCGCCGGACGTGCTGCTGCTGGACGAGCCCACCAACAACCTTGATGCCGATGGCCGGCAGGCGGTCGCCGAACTGCTCGGGCGCTGGCGCGGCGGGGTGGTGGTCGCCAGCCACGACCGCGCGCTGCTGGAGTGCGTCGACCGCATCGTCGAGCTGACCGCCGTTGGCGTCACCATCTTCGGCGGCGCCTGGCCGGCCTTTGCCGAAGCCCGCGACGCCGCGCGAGCCCGCGCCGAAGCCGAACTCGGCCGGGCTTCCGATGCCGTGCGCAACGCCGAACGCGCGGCTCAGGAGGCCGTCGAGAAGAAAGCACGCCGCGACAAGGCCGGGCGTGCCGCGCGCGCCAAAGGCGGCGCGCCCAGGATCATGCTCAACGCCCTGAAGCAGCAGGCCGAAAACAGCGGCGCGCGCGAGGGCCATGCCGCCGACCGCCTGATCGGCGACCATGCCCAAGCCCTGGAGCAAGCCCGCGCCCGCGTCGAAATCCTGACGCCGCTTTCGATCGAGTTGCCGAAGACAGACCTGCCCGGCGGCCGCGAACTGATCGCCTTGAAGGATGTGGTGATGGCGCATGGCGCGCGGCGGCTGTTCGGCCCGCTGTCATTCGCGGTACGCGGACCCGAGCGCATCGCCGTCGCCGGCGCCAACGGTTCGGGCAAGACCACCCTGCTGCGCCTGATCGCCGGCGAGGTCGAGCCCGCCACGGGAGAGGTCCGCCGCCTGACCGACCGCGTCGCCGTGCTCGACCAGCATGTCGGCCTGCTCGATTCGGCCGGCAGCATCCTCGACAATCTGCGCCGCCTCCATCCGGACCTGTCCGACAACGAAGCCCGCGCCGCGCTGGCCCGCTTCGCATTCCGAAATACCGCGGCGCTGCGGATCGCGGCCACGCTCAGCGGTGGCGAACGGCTGCGGGCGGGGCTGGCCTGCGTGTTCGCAAGGCGGGAACCGCCTCTGCTCCTGTTGCTGGACGAGCCGACCAATCACCTCGACCTGGCATCGATCGAAGTGCTGGAGACCGCGCTGGCGGGGTTTGACGGGGCGCTGATCGCGGTGAGCCACGATCAGGGCTTTCTGCGGGCGATCGGGGTGGAACGGGAGATCGGGCTGTAATGATCACAGGTCGCGCCGCTCGTTCCTGGAGCGCAATAAGATCAGGTTGCTGGAGCGGCACCGGAATTCACCTCTCCCTTCGGGAGAGGTCGGCGCGTAGCGCCGGGTGAGCGACTATCTGAAGAGTCAAGTTGCATTGGCGTATTGAGTACGCGCATCGCGTGCTTTTGCGTTGAGGCGGACGAGCAGTTTGTGGGCCAGGGCGATCCGGACGGTCATT
>JAUXWH010000220.1 GCA_030681365.1 Bradyrhizobium sp. | reverse complement strand
ACAATTTTCATGGGTCCTATCCCCGCTTGGGCCCGGTCCAGACTCGACCGGGCGTTCTCGACTGAGGTTCACCACGCGGAGAAGTTCACTACGCGGGCACAGCCAGACCAGATAGAATCAAATGCCGTGCCAGATCGGCCGCACTCCCTAACGGATTATGAACGCGGGCCTTTTCGGGCTTTTTGGGAATCGGGGGGACCTGCGCTATTCCGCCGCGCCTAAAGCCTAGCCATGCCTGCTTAGATATGAGGCATGACAGGCTATCGACATAATCGTGCCCATGCGGAGGGCAGCTGGCGGGTATTTAGGTAGAGAAGCCTATTGCAGCGCCTCGCCATGCTGCGAAATATCCAGGCCTTCCATCTCCTGCTGCAGCGAAACCCGCAACGGCACGAAGGCGCCGACCAGCTTCAGCAGCACGAAAGTCATGCCGCCCGTCCACAGCAGGGTGACCGCCACGCCGTAGAACTGAATCAGCAATTGACGGGCATTGCCCTCCAGCAGGCCCGAGGTCCCGCCGATCGCGGCGGTCGCGAATACGCCGGCCAGCAGCGTGCCGGTCATTCCGCCGATGCCGTGGACCCCGAAGACATCGAGCGAATCGTCATAGCCGAGGCGCTGCTTCAGGCTGGTGCAGGCCCAGAAGCACAGCAGGCCCGCCACCATGCCGATGACGATGCCGTGCCAGGGCTCCACGAAGCCGGAGGCGGGCGTGATGGTGCCCAGCCCCGCGATCGCGCCGGAGATCATGCCGAGCACCGAGGGCTTGCGCCGCGTCGACCATTCGATCGCGCCCCAGGTCAGCGCGCCAGCGCAGGCGGCAAGATGCGTCGCCGTGATCGCCATCACCGCACGGGGGCTGGCCGACAGCGCCGAGCCGCCATTGAAGCCGAACCATCCGACCCACAGCATGCCGGTGCCGATCACTGCGAGCGACAGATCGAACGGCGCCAGATTTTCGGTGCCGTAGCCGTGACGCTTGCCCATCACCTTGGCCGCGACCAGGCCGCCGACGCCGGCCGACAGATGCACCACGAGGCCGCCGGCGAAATCCAGCACGCCCATGGTGGCGAGGAAGCCGCCGCCCCAGACCCAGTGTGCCAGCGGTACATAGACGAAGGTGAACCAGCCGACGGAAAACAGCAGGTAGGCCGAGAACCGCATCCGGTCGGCCACCGCCCCCGCCACCAGCGCGACCGTGATGATCGCAAACGTCATCTGGTAAAGCATGAACAGCATTTCCGGAATCGTCTTCGCCACCGGGTTGACGTCGTCCATCTTCATGCCGGCGAGGAACCAGCGGTCCAGCGTGCCGAGCCAGGGACCGTCTCCGACAAACGCCAGCGAGTAACCGTACGCGACCCAGAGAATTGAAATCAGCGCCACGGCGGCGAGGCTTTGCGCCATCGTCGCCAGCACGTTTTTCTTGCGCACCATGCCGGAATAGAACAGCGCCAGGCCCGGCAGCGTCATCATCAGCACCAGCGCGGTGGCTGTGGTCACCCACGCGGTGTCGGCGGCGCTGATGCCGGAGGTTTCGGCGGCCAGGACCGGCGTCCCCGGCGATACCAGCAATGATGCGATCGAAAAAGTCGCCGCAGCGCGCGCCGCGAGACGTGGCAGAACCCCCATGATGTTTCCCCAGCCTGTTATCGAAATAAGATGTCTTGACGCGATGTCTTGACGCACCGCTGTCTTACGTAGTGGATCGTTGTTAGAGCGCGTCGCTGTCGGTTTCGCCGGTGCGAATGCGCAGCGCGTGATCGATCGGCGTCACGAAGATCTTGCCGTCGCCGATCTGTCCGGTGCGCGCGCTTTGCGTGATCACCTCGACCGCCTTGTCTGCGATGTCGGAGGCGACCGCGATCTCGATCCGCAGCTTGGGCAGGAAGTTCACGACATACTCGGCGCCCCGATAGATCTCGGTGTGGCCCTTCTGGCGGCCGTAGCCCTTGACCTCGGTCACCGTCATGCCGTGGACGCCGATGGCCGTGAGCGCCTGGCGGACTTCGTCCAGTTTGAACGGTTTGATGATCGCGACGACGAGTTTCATGGTCAGGCCTTATCTTCTCGATTTCGGTAGGTGGGCGTCAGGTGATTTGCGCTCGGTCAAATCTGGCATCTTTCTGGGCAAATGGCACAAAAAAGTTGCAAGCGGCGGGAAAACATTTGTGGCCGGGCGCCGGCATCCCTGTACAGGGGCCCGCATCGTCCGCCACAATGGGCTTTTGTGGCGCCGGTTGGGCGCGTGGCAGTGGCCAAGCGGGGAAAATCATATGGCGGCTCGATCCTGGTTTTATGCATCGCAGGGCCAGCAGCAGGGTCCCTATCCCGAGATCCAGCTTCGCGAGTTGATCGCCCAAGGCACCATCACGGCGGACACGCTGGTCTGGACCGAGGGAATGGCGGACTGGCAGCGGGCGGCCGAAATTCCGGGTCTCGCGCCGGGCGCCTCCGGGCCGCCGGCGATGGCGCGTAGTGCTTTGCCGGGCGACGGCGTCCATGGCGGCGGTGCGGTGTCGGTCGACCTTCCGCTGTGGGGCTTCTTCGGCAGAGCGCTGCTGTATATCTTCGGAATCACGCTGGTGATCCCGGCGCCGTGGGCGGGCACCTATGTCTACCGCTGGGCGGTGTCCCGTCTTCAAGTGCCGGGCCGGCCCAATCTGGCGTTCACCGGACAGGTCGGCGACCTCTGGTGGGTGTTCGTCCTGATGGGACTTTCCAGCTATGCTGGTCTTTACGATGATTACATCCAGCTCCTCATGCTTCCGCTTCAGGGCTTCCTGTCGTGGACGCTGCTGCAGTGGCTGGCGAGCCGCCTCACTTCGAACGGGCAGCCGCTGCCGATCGCCTTCAACGGCAGCCTGCTGACGTTCATCGGCTGGCACATCCTGTTCGCCATTTCCTTCATCACCATCATCGGCTGGGCCTGGGTCGCCACCGCCTGGACGCGCTGGATCTGCCGCAATGTCGAGGGCACGCGGCGCGAGATCGTCTTCAATGCCTCCGGGCTTGACGTACTGTGGCGGACGATCGTGTTCGTAATCGGCTGCGCCTTCATCATTCCGATTCCCTGGGTGATGCGCTGGTTCGCCCAGTGGTACGTGTCGCAATTCGAACTGGTCGAGCGCGGCACGCTGGCCGATGCATGATCGCCAGAGCGTTTTCAAGCGAAGTGGAGACCGGTGCGCGTCAAGAAAACGCGTCAAACCAAGAATCTGGAGCCCCGTTTCGATTCAATCGAAACAAAAAAGGCTCTAGGACTTCCGCTCGCGCAGCGAGCCTTCCTGCGCCACGGACGCCACCAGCGTGCCGTCCTGCTTGAAGATCATGCCGCGGGTCAGGCCGCGGCCGCCGCGCGCGCTCGGCGAATCCTGCGCGTAGAGCAGCCATTCGTCGGCGCGGAACGGGCGGTGAAACCACATCGCATGATCGAGGCTCGCCGGCATCATCCGCTTGTCGAACAGCGTGCGGCCGTAACGCGCCATCGCGGCATCGAGCAGCGAGAAGTCCGAGGCATAGGCCAGCGCGCACATGTGCAGCGCCGGATCATCCGGCAGTTTCGAGGCGGTGCGGATCCAGACATTGATGCGGCCGTCGTCGATCTTCTGGCCGAAATAGCGGCCGAGCTCGACCGGGCGCAGTTCGATCGGACGGTCCGATTCGTAATAGCGCCGGATGAATTCCGGCATCTCGCGGAACATCGGCTGTTTTGCGACTTCCTCGGCGGTGAGCTTTTCCGGCGGCGGCACGTCCGGCATCGCGTCCTGGTGGTTGAACGCGCTGTCCTCCTCGACATGGAACGACACCATGATCGAGAAGATGGCGCTGCCGTGCTGGATCGCGGTGACCCTGCGGGTCGAATAGCTCTTGCCGTCGCGCAGCCGTTCGACCTCGTAGATGATCGGAATTTGCGGATCGCCCGGCAGGATGAAATAGCAATGCAGCGAATGCGGCAGCCGGCCCTCGACGGTGCGGCACGCCGCCAACATAGCCTGGCCGATCACCTGCCCGCCGAACACCCGCTGCCAGCTGGTCTTCGGGCTGTTGCCGCGGAACAGGTTCACCTCGATCGGTTCGATATCGAGAATGGAAATCAGGTCGATGACGCCTTTGGACATGGCAGCGCTTTCGGTTGCTTCGTCATTCCGGGGCGAGGCGAAAGCCTCGAACCCGGAATCCATACTCATTATCGTGGTTATGGATTCCGGGTTCGCGCTACGCGTGCCCCGGAATGACAATCTGGGCATTTTGCCCTTGTTTCGGAGCCTTGTTTCGCCCAGCTATAGTCCGGTAGCAAGAGTGTGAGCAGGTCCAATATGTCGGCACAGCGAAGCATTGTTATCGGCGGCGGCGCGTTTGCGGGGCTGGCGCTGGCGCTGGCGCTGCGTCAGGGCCTTGGGCCCGATATTCCGGTTATTGTCGCCGATCCGGCGCTGGCCTCGCGGCCCAGCCGCGATCCCCGCGCCACCGCGATCGTGGCGGCCTGCCGCCGGCTGTTCGACGCCATCGGGATCTGGGATCAGGTCGCCGCAGGGGCGCAGCCGATCACGGACATGGTCGTTACCGATTCCAAGGTGGAAGACGCCACCCGGCCGGTGTTCTTGACATTTGCCGGCGATGTCGAGCCCGGCGAACCCTTCGCCCATATGGTCGAGAACCGCCATCTGATCGACGCGCTGGTCGCGCGCACCGAGGCCGAGGGCATCGACCTCAGGGCCACTGCGGTGACGGGTTTCGAGTCACGCAGCGACGGCGTCGACGTGACGCTGGCCGACGGCAACGTGATCGAGGCGAGCCTGCTGGTCGCCGCCGACGGGGCGCGCTCCCGATTGCGCGAACGCGCCGGGATTGCCACCCATGGCTGGGACTACGACCAGTCCGGCATCGTAGTGACCGTCGGCCACGAGCGCGCGCATCACGGCCGCGCCGAAGAACATTTTCTGCCGGCGGGACCGTTCGCGATTCTGCCGCTGACCGGTAACCGCTCCTCGCTGGTGTGGACCGAGAAGCGTGCCGAAGCCGCCCGCATCGTGGCCTTGAGCGAAGAGGAATTTCACGGCGAGCTCGAGCAGCGGTTCGGCCTGCACCTCGGCGAGATCAAGGCGCTCGACAGACCACGCGCGTTTCCGCTCGGCTATTTCGTCGCGCGCTCCTTCATCGGCGAGCGGCTGGCGCTGGTCGGCGACGCCGCGCATGTGATTCACCCGATCGCGGGGCAGGGGCTCAATATGGGCCTGAAGGATGTCGCGGCGCTGGCGGAAGTGATCGTCGATGCCGCGCGGCTCGGCATGGATCTGGGCCAGGCCGACGTGCTCGAGCGCTACCAGCGCTGGCGCCGCTTCGACACCATGGCGATGGGACTGGCCACCAATTCGCTGAACCTGTTGTTCTCCAACGAATCGACGCTGCTGCGCACGGTGCGCGACATCGGGCTCGGGCTGGTCGATCGCGCGCCGCCCTTGAAGAGCCTGTTCATCCGCCAGGCCGCGGGCCTGTCCGGGGAAGTGCCGCGGCTCCTGAAGGGCGAGGCGTTGTAGGGAGGCGAATGGCGAATAGGGAGTAGCGAACAGGAAGTTCCCTACTCGGCATTCGCTACTCGCTACTCGCTATTCGCCACGTTCTTCACTCGATCTTCCTGGCCTCTTCCGGCAGCATGATCGGGATGCCGTCGCGGATCGGATAGGCCAGTTTGGCCGAACGCGAGATCAGCTCCTGCCTGGCGGCGTCGAACTCCAGCGGGCCCTTGGTCAGCGGACAGACCAGGATTTCCAGCAATTTGGGATCGACGGTGCCCTCAAGGCGTTCGGGTGAAGTCATGCGGTGGTCTCCGGCTCAGGTTTCGATCCCTTAGCACACTGGTTCGGTACCGCCAGTCGCCCCGTGCGGGTGTGGACTGGTACGCTGCGCCGCGGCCGGCGGTCCGAACCACATGGTCAGTGCGTCAGCGAGTCCCGGCTGGCTCGGCTCTCCCACCCAGGCCACATAGCCATCGGGCCGGATCAACACGGCGGCGGGAGCGTCGACTGGCCCAAGTGCCGGAAGCTCCCACACGCCGTCGTATCTGGCGTCGACCGATTGAACGCGATCCGCCCATGGCGTGATGTCGAAGCCGCCGGGGTCACCGAAACTGAGCAGCACCGGCCGGGCATCGTGCAGCAGGGTGTAGACCCGCAGCGGGCCGTTGCCGGTGACCAGGTCGAGATCGGGCATGCGGCACCCGAGCAGCTTGTGGCCCTCGCCGAAGTCGTAGTGAATGTCCAGACCGGACATGACAGCGGCGAAACGCCGGCGCGGCTCGTCCATGCCGAGCAGCTCGGCAACCGTGTCGCGCAGTGCCTTGGTCCGTTCGTCTTCGCGGCGAAGCACGACCGCGGCCATCGTGTGGCGCAACGCGCGGGCGCCGATCGGGTGACGCTCTGCGTGATAGCTATCGAGCAGGCTTTCCGGCGATATCCGTTTGACCACCTGGGCCAGCTTCCATCCCAGGTTCACCGCATCCTGCACGCCGGTCTGGAGACCCTGGCCGCCGTCGGGAGGGTGCACATGCGCGGCGTCGCCCGCGATCAGCACGCGTCCCTTGCGGTAGCAGGCCGCCTGCCGCGCGGCATCGGTGAACCTCGAAATCGAGGTGGGCGAGTGGATCCCGTAATCGGTCCCATAGACGCTGATGAGCGCCGCGCGGAGATCGCCGAGGGTGGGCTCGGTGGTTTGTCCGACGTGCTTTTCAGTCACGAGGATGCCGACCGGTCCGTGATCGGCGTAGACGATCTCCCCGTTGCGGATTTCGTATTCCACCCGGCCGAGGGCATGGGTACCGATTGCGTCGCGGCGGATGCCCCATTCCGGCGGCGTCTCGGCGAGTTCGGCCTCGGCGACCAGGTTGCTGGTGGTCGGGTCCGATCCCGGGAATTCGATGCCGGCGGCCTTGCGGACCAGGCTGCGTCCGCCGTCGCACCCGACGAGATACTGCGCCCGCACCGAGCGGCCGCCGCCCAGTTCGACCTCCACGCCGGTGTCGTCCTGCGCGAAGCCCGTCACTTCAGTGCCGCGATGGATCGGCACCTTGAGTTCATCGACCCAGTCGGCAAGGATCCGCTCGATGTGTTTCTGCCGCAGCCCGAGACTGTAGGGGTGGCGGGTGGGAAAGCCGCCGAGATCGAAAGTGACACCGGCAAACCCGATGGCCTGCACTTTCTGTCCCTCGGTCAGGAACCGATCGGCGATGCCGCGCTGATCGAAGACCTCGAGGGTGCGCGAGTGCAGGCCGCCGGCGCGAGAGCCGGCGAGGTCTCGGCTTTCGCGTCGCTCGACGATGGCGACGTCGATCCCCGCCAATGCCAACTCGCCCGCCAGCATCAAACCGGTCGGGCCTGCGCCCGCGATCAGGACATCCGGATTCCGCAAAGTCATGAACCGCTCCTCCCATGTTTCGGAGGGGCGCTTCATAAGGCTGCAGATCGAAACCTGGCAATTCTTGAAGTTATTTAGTTCGGTCCCATATTCAGGTCAGGCGCTACGCATTGCAGACTTTATGTGATGCTGGAACCTGCGTGCAGGCGCGAAGCCTCAAGCGCTCTTTGGCTTCTTCCTGGCGGCGCGCGTCGCCGTGTTCAGCGCCGCCGCGGCGCGAATCAGCGCCTTCAGCGCCTTCTCATTGACCCTGTCGCCCTCATGGACATCGATGGCGCGCCGGGCGTTGCCTTCGAGGCTGGAGTTGAAGAGGCCTGACGGGTCCTCCAGCGCGGCGCCCCTGGCGAAGGTCAGCTTCACGGCATTCTTGTAGGTCTCGCCGGTGCAGATGATGCCGTCGTGCTCCCACACCGGAACGCCCAGCATCGCGTTCGACGGCTTTCGCCATTTCACCTCTTCGACCACTTCGGGGGCGGCCTGCTTGATGATAGCCCGGACCCGGGCGAGCGTTTCGCCGCGCCAATCACCGAGCTGCTCGATCCTCGCATCGATCAGCCGAGCGGGAGAGTCTTCTGCCTTGGCTTGCTTCGGGGCGCTCTTCTTCATCGTTGTTGTCGTCTTCATCTTTGTCGCTCGCTCACATCCGTTCGCCGGGCAGTCGGCTGGCTTGCTCCACCCAGGCGGCGAGCTGGGCTTCGTCGAACTCACCCTCATAAATGTCGAGGTAGCGCACTTCCTTTTGCCGGGATTCGCCGGGTGGAACCGGACGCAGCGATGTGCCGCGGAAGAAGGCCAGCTTGAGGTATTTCGTGAAGCAATGGAGGCTGAGAAACCAGCCATCTCCCTCGATGCCATAGAACGGCGAATTCCATTTCACCGCCTTATGCACGCCGGGGACGGTGCGCACGATCAGCGCGTCGAGGCGGCGCCCGACCTCGCGCTTCCAGCGCGGCATGGCCGCGATGTAGGCCTGTACCGGCGCATCGCCATAGCCCTTCGCGATCTGCGGGTTGCCGCCGGAGAGCAGGACTGGCTTCTTCGCGGCGGTGCGCTTGGCGGCGGCTTTCTTTGCGGATTTCGACTTTTCCGTCTTACCGGCCATTGCTTCACTCCTATCCGCCGGCGGCGCGTTCGCTGCTCCTGGAGAGATACGGCAGCGCAAACATGTACAGACCGCTAAACAGCAGCAGGAAGAGAGGGAGCAGTGGCGAATAGACCACCCAGGCAGGAGGCTCGCCTAATCCCATGGCGACGAAGTTGGCGATAACGGTCACCGTAAAGGCGATCGACAGCCAGCGGTGAATCTGCCGAATCCAGTTGTTCCAATTCAACGGAGCCTCCTTTCAAGACAAGTGAAATAAGAGAGCGCGGCCAAAATCAGTCCGTCCGCACCAGCAGCTCTTCCAGCTTGGCAAAGAACTGCTGCCAGCCGGCGTTAGCGCCGCCAAAAGCCTGGCGCTGATCCGGCCGAAAGCCGACCTGCTCCATGCGCAGCAGGGTCCCTGACTTCGTCGGCGTGATCGTAAAGGTCACCACGCTGTTCAGATTGAAGGCCGCATCGGCGTGGGTAAAATTCCAGGTGTAGGACAGCGCCTTGTCGGGCTCGACGACCAGAACCTCGCAATCCAGCACGCCGCCCCAGTCGCCGCGCAGATTGAAGCGGTGACCCACGACCGGCTTGAAGTCGTTCTTCATCAGCCACGCCTCCATCAGATGCGGCTGCGTGAGCGCGCGCCAGATCTTGGCCGGCGGATGGGGCAGCTCGCGTTCGACGACGACGGAGCGCGTTTCGGTCGTGGTCATTGGTCCATCCTCTTAAGCAGGTCTTCGAGGTCGTCGAACCGGCTCTGCCAGAACCCGGCCATCCGGCTGGTCCAGTCGATCAGTGGGCCCAACGCGCCGGGCTGCGCGCTATAATGGGTCTGACGGCCTTCATGGCGGTCGCGCACCAGTCCGGCATGCCGGAGCACGCCGAGATGTTTTGAGACCGCAGGCTGCGAGACGCCGGACTGCGCCGTCAGCGCTCCCACCGTTTGCTCGCCCTCCCGGCACAGCCGCTCGAACAGCGCCCGCCGGGTCGGATCGGCGAGCGTTTTGAACAGGACATCTTGGGCATTGGGCATGATTGATCGATAACCCGTTGGTTATTGAAGAAACCAATAACCGCAGAGTTATGTATGGGTCAAGCGGAAAGCTGGCGGGGTTATCGGAGTGGTGCGCCTGTCACGGCCGTCATTCCGGGGCGCGCGAAGCGCGAACCCGGAATGACGTTGCTTACTGCAGCCCGGTGTCGCCGCTGGTGCGCTTCTTGGCGAGGTCCATCTCGGTCACCGCGACCAGGATTTCGGCGCGGGTCTTGAGGTCGGGGGCTTCCAGCATCGCCTGCTTTTCCGGCGGGCCGTACGGCGACATCATCGCCAGCGCGTTGACCAGCGCCTCGTTGGGCGCGCTCTCGACGCCTTCCCAGTCGACCTTGAGATTGTTGGCTTTCAGAAAGTCGGTCAGCACCGCCAGCAGCGCCTCGCGGTCGACCGCTTCCTCACCCTTGCGCGCGGTGAAATCGTCGAGGTAGGGGAAAAAGTCCACCTTGCATTGCCGGTAGGCGGTCAGCACGGTCAGCTCCTCGATCACCTTGAAGCGCGCGATGCCGGTGAGCTCCAGGATGTAGCGGCCGTCGCCGGACTCGGCGAGCTGGGTGATGCGTCCGACGCAGCCGACCCGAAACAGCGCCGGCTTCGCCTCGTCCCGGGAGTGGGAAATATCCGGCTGAATCATCCCGATCAGCCGGTGGCCGTCGCGCAGCGCGTCGTCCACCATCGAAAGGTAACGCGGCTCGAAGATATTGAGCGGCATCTGGCCGCGCGGCAGCAACAGCGCGCCCGGCAGCGGAAACACCGGGATCACCTCGGGAAGGTCGCCGGGCCCGCGATATTCGGCATTGATCGGCATGGGCGGTCCCGGTGCTCGGCGCTACGAGAACAAAATCGTCGACAGCCGCTTGCGACCTTCGATGGTGGCTTCGTCGGCCGGGCCCCACGCCTCGAACAACTGCACCAGCTGCTTGCGCGCGCCGTCCTCGTTCCACTTGCGATCCTTCTTGACGATCGCGAGCAGCTGTTCGGTGGCCTCGGCGCGCTTGCCCGAGGCGTTGAGCGCCGTCGCCAGGTCGAACCGCGCCTGATGATCGAGCGGGTTTGCGGCGACTTTCTGTTCGAGTTCGGTGACCGGGCCGACCGCTTTGGCCTGCTCGGCCAGGTCGATCGAGGCCTGCACCGCCTTGACCGCGGCGTCGTTGCGCTTGGACTCCGGCACCATGGCGATGGTCTGTTTGGCCTGCTCGATGGCGCCGGTCGCGACGTAGCATTTCGCAAGACCCGCCAAAGCCGGGATGCTGGTGGCGTCGGCTGCCAGCACCTCGGCATAGATCTGCGCGGCGGTCGCGGTGTCGCCCTCGGCCATCACGGCATCGGCCTCTTTCAGGATCTCCGCGATATTGGGCTCGCCGGCGCCCGGCATGCCTGCGGTCAGCTTGTCGATGAAGGCGGTGACCTGGCTTTCCGGCACCGCGCCCATGAAGCCGTCGGCGGGCTGGCCGTTGACGAAGGCGATCACGGCCGGGATCGACTGGATGCCCATCTGGCCCGGGATCGCCGGATGCTCGTCGATGTTCATCTTGACCAGCTTGACCTTGCCCTTGGCGGCACGGACCGCCTTCTCGATGATCGGCGTCAGCTGCCGGCTGGGGCCGCACCACGGCGCCCAGAAGTCGATCAGCACCGGCTGGCGCTTCGATTCCTCAATGACGTCCTTCACGAACGTCTGGGTGGTGGTTTCCTTGATCAAATCGGGCGCCGCCTGGGGCGCCGGTCCGCTGCCCTGCTCAATTATCGTCACGGGGATCCTCGTCTGATGTCTTTTTCGGATTGGCGGCTGTTCTAGCACGGTCTGAGCCCTAATTGGCCCCTGGATCGCCAATTTGCAATCGCTGGAACCGGCCGCGGCGGCCTTCGGGCGGAAATGCCGCAAAATGCCAGGGATACCCCCTGAGCGGCCCGATTCCCGGACTTTCCCGGCCTTGTTTGGGCTGTTGCATTCATGGGCGGCATTTGGCATAGCTCTGCCCGTTGACGGCGCGTGCGCCGCCAAGTCATCGGATGCGGGTGTAGCTCAGTGGTAGAGCACGACCTTGCCAAGGTCGGGGTCGAGGGTTCGAATCCCTTCGCCCGCTCCAGAACTTTCTGAATTGGCAAAGCGATCTAACGACAAGCCGCCCCATGGGCGGCTTTGTCGTTTGCGCGGCTTGCTGTTTTGAGCCAAGCGCTGAACCGCGGCGGCCTTTGCCGCGTCTTACCGCTATGCCATCTACAGTACCAACCGCTGCAAGGCGCCTGCGCGGCAAACAAGGATAACGAGTGTTCGAACGCGGCTATCGGCAACGGCTCGAGGCGGATCTGGTCGAATGGGTCGCCGCGGGGGTGATTTCGGGCGACGCCGCGCAATCCATTCGCAAGGCACGGTTCGGCGAGGAGGCGAAGTCGCGGCTTCCCGGCATCTTCGCGATGCTCGGGGCGCTGATGCTGGCGGCCAGCGTCAGCGCTTTCGTGGCGGCGAACTGGCAGGAGATTCCGCGCCTGGTGCGGCTTGCCGGCATCCTCGCGATCATCGCGGGCTGTTTTCCTCCCGCCCTGTACCTGGAGCGGCGCGGCCACCCGGTCGCCGCCGATGCGGCGATCACCTTCGCCACGCTGTGCTTTGGCGCCGGCATCGCCCTCGTCGGCCAGATGTATCATCTGCCGAGCGATTGGCCGGCTGGCGCCATGCTGGTCGCGATCGGTGGATTGATCGCGGCGGCGTTGACGGGCAAGAGCGGCCCGCTGGTCATTGCCTTCGTGGCGATGACGTCGTGGTCATTCGGAAGGGTTGAGGCCGCGCTTTTTCGCGAGGTCCATTGGTCGTTTCTGCTGCTGTTCGTGCCGGGCTTGCTGCTGGCGCTGGGCCGCGACAACCGCCTGCTCGCGCATGCGGCCATTCTGGCGCTGAGCGCCTGGCTGTGGGCGCTGTTGATGCCGCAGGGCGGCGCCAAGGTTTTCTTCGACCTGTTTGATGGAGGCCTCGCGATCTCGGCAGCCTATATCGCGATCGGGTTATTGGCGCTGGAGCGGGGCTGGCCCGCCATCGTCAAGGCGCTGCTGCCGTGGGGCGCCGTGATTTTCGGACTCATGCTGTGCGTTGAAATCAGCTCGGCGCTCGACATGTCGCTGTTCGGCCGGCATGTCGCTACCTCGGCCGTCTATCCGGCCTATGGCGCGGCGATGGCCGCGCTGGCGGCGCTTGCGATACTGACGCCGGAACGCGACAGCGGCAGGCTCGTCATCATCGCAGCCTGTGCCGTCGGCCTGGCGATTCCGCTGATGTTCCTCGGCCTGGCTGAAACCGATGTTCTGCTTCGCGCGCTGGTCTCCATCGCCGTCTTCGTCAGCGCCGTGGCGTTGATTGCCGGCGGCCTCCTGCTCGGCCTCAGGACGTTCATCGTGGTCGGCTATGCGGTGTTCGGTGTGTCGATCCTGATCCTGCTCTGGCAAACCATCGGCTCGCTGCTGAGCCAGTCGCTGTTCTTCCTCGCCGCCGGCGTCGCACTGCTGGGTCTGGCGGGGGGCGCCCACAAGCTGGCCAACTGGTCCAGAACCCGTGTCGACACAGCGTCAGGGAGTGCAGCCTGATGCTTACGCTGGACAACCTCATCGGTCGCGTGCCGTTGCTGCTGCGCTATCTCCTTGCCGCGCTGGCGCTCGGTGGCCTGATCCTGGCCATGATCCTGCCGCGCGCGGCGATCCTGCGAAGCGGTCAGGAAGTGCGGCTCGAGATCGCGCCGGCGATCCGCGCGATCTGTTTCGCGGCGATTATGTCGTGCTCGCCTATCGGATCGGCACGGTGGACCTGCCGCAGGATGCAACGGATTCCTTCAGGCGCGGACAGCAGGTCTTCGTGACCTTGCGCCCCGACGCCGGCAACAAGTCGAAGGCGGTCGCGATTTCGGCCGAGCGCCCCGCGGTCACCGGGAACGACATTGTCATCGCGGGTGTCGTGACGGCCAGCTCGACCTGCCGGCTGAACGAAGCCGGGACGCGGGACTGCAAGCTCGGAACCCGCGCCGTCGGCGTGCGCTATGGCCTCGAAAGCTATTTCGTGCCGCAGGGCGAGGGCAAGAAAATCGAGCTGATGGCAAGGGCGCGGCTGGAAGTCGTCGCGGCCGTCGCACCCTCCGGCCAGGCCGCGATCAAGCGTCTGCTGATCGACGGCGTGCCTGTCTATGACGAACCGCCGTACTGATGGTGGTGTGACGCCGTTTATCCCTGACGCTCCGGGGTTCGCCGAGAAGATCTCTGCCCACTGAACGCCGGGCATCAAGGCGGCCGCGCTGCAGTGGGACATTGCCGCAATGCAGCGCGCCCGGCGCAAGCCTCTCCAAGCGACCTTACCTGACGGGATTTTTCGTTCAAATTGTGTTCGTCCGGCGGAGCCGCGCAGCGCGCACTTCTCACCCGCGGAAGATGTGCTAGCATTCCTGCGTCTGATCCACCTCACCAGACCAATGTTCGTCTCTCGAAACGTTCAAGACAAATAAAATAACATGCGCAGCCGCAGCGGCTGCATAGGGAGTGACGCGATGAAATCGGCTTTCAATCGATCCATTCTTGCGCTCGCGACGATTGCCTTTGTTGCCGGGGCAAGCCAGGCCGGCGCGCAGCAAAGGCCGCTGAAGAAATACGATTCCGGCACCAAGGATTTCTGGGCCAATCCGCCGCCCGACTGGTTCCTCGGCGACGAGATCGAAGCCCAGAAGGGACAGGCGCCGCCGTCGGGTCCGCCGACCGGCGCATCGGACGCCGAACTCGCGGCGATGATGAAGAAGATCAAGCTCCCGGCGGGCTTCAAGATCGAAGTCTACGCCTCCGGCGTGCTGTCGGCGCGGCAGATGGCCTGGGGCGACAAGGGCACGCTGTTCGTCGGTTCGTTCGGCGTCGGCAACGTCTACGCGATCAAGGACAATGGCGGCAAGAAGGAGGTCAAAACCGTCCTCAAGGGAATGAAGATGCCGACCGGCATCGCGTTCCTCGACGGCGCGCTCTACGTCGTCGATATCGACAAGCTGATCCGGTACGACAATGCCGAAGCCAATCTCGATAATCTCGGCGCCGGCAAGGTGGTCTATGACGACATGCCGCCCTATATCCCGCATGGCTGGAAATACATCGCGGTCGACAAGGAGGGCTGGTTCTATCTGCCGTTCGGCCCGCCCTTCAACATCGGGCTGCCGCCGACCAGCCTGTCGCAGATCCGCCGTGTCGATCCCAAGACCGGCAACGCCGAACTGGTGGCGCTCGGCGTCCGAAACAGCGTCGGCGGCGACGTCGATCCGCGCAGCGGCAAATACTGGTTCACCGAGAACGCCCGCGACTGGATCAGCGACGACGTCCCGAGCGACAAGCTCAACATGATCTCGAAGCTCGGCGAGCATTTCGGCTATCCCTATTGCCACCAGGGCGACATGCCGGATCCGAAATTCGCGATGGGCCACAAATGTTCGGAGTTCACGCCGCCGGTGCTCAACCTCGGTGCGCATGTGGCTCCGCTCGGCATGAAGTTCTACACCGGCGACCAGTTCCCCGCCGAGTACAAGAACAACATCTTCATCGCCGAACACGGCTCCTGGAACCGGGCCAAGTACCAGGGCGCGCGGATCAAGCGGGTGATCGTGGATGCCGATGGCAAGAACGCCAAGGAAGAGATCTTCGCCTCCGGCTGGCTCGAGGGCGACAAGAACTATCTCGGCCGCCCGGCCGATGTCGTTCTGGCCAAGGACGGCTCGTTGCTCATTGCGGATGACTGGGCCGGCGCGATCTATCGCATCAGCTACAGCAAGCCGTAACGGCCGAATAACGCAAGGCTGCGGTCACTCGGGAACGGGTGGCCGCAGTTTCGCGTTGCTGACAAACCCGTCATTCCGGGGCACGTAGCGAAGCGGAGCGAGCCCGGAATCCATAACCACGATAATGCGTATGGATTCCCGATGTGCAATTTCACATCTGAGGCCTGCGCTGCAGGTCGGCCGTTGCCGACCATCTGCGCATCCCGGAATGACAAGCTTGAGTTGGAACGGAAATATTGATCATGCCTCGCCGGTTCGCACTGCATGCGCTTTACTGCCTCGTCCTTGCCGCCACGGGTGCCGCTGCCCACGCCGCCGATGTCGCCGCCGGCAAGCAGAAGGCCGAAATATGCATCGCCTGCCACGGCGAAGCCGGCATCTCGCAGATCGAAAAGATGCCGTCGCTCGCCGGCCAGCCCGACCAGTTCGTCCAGTGGCAGCTGGTGTTCTTTCGCGCCGGCACCCGCAAGAACGAGCAGATGCTGCCGATCGTCGAGCAACTGAACAATGAGGATATCCGAAACCTCGGCGCCTATTTCGCCTCGCTGACGCCGCCGAGGGCCAGGCCGGACGACAATCCGGATCTATCGGCCAAGGGCGCGCAGGCCGCCGCGGGCCGGCGCTGCACCTCGTGCCATACCGACAACTATGCCGGGACCAAGGCGATTCCCCGCCTTGCCGGCCAGCGCCAGGACTATCTCGTGAAGGCGCTGCACGACTACAAGTCCGGCGCGCGGTCCGGCGGCGGCATGGCGGCGATGGCAAGCGTCGCGTTCTCCCTCAGCGAGGAAGAAATCGAGGCGCTGGCGCATTATCTCGCGCATCTTTGATTTCACCCTCCCCTGGAGGGGGAAGAATGCTCACCCCCGCTGTTTTTCATACGCCTTGAGATGGGTGTAGGCGATGCGCAGCCGCGGTACCGGCACCTTGGCGGCGTCGCCGCGCGCGATCAGGTCGCCGATCACATGGTCGGCTTCGACCGCGGCGCCCGCCTTGATGTCGCGGAACATCGACGCGGTCATTTGCGAACCCTCCGTGGTCAGCAGGCCCTTGGTGCGCTGGAAGAACGGGCCGCTCGGCGCGTGGCCCTCGGCGGTGGCCACCTCACTGCATTCATCGAGCATGCCGAGGATGAAATCCTTGCCGCCCTGCACCGCCAGGATATTGCCGACCGAGGTGCGCATCAGGCAGGTCGAGGCCGCGAGCGAGGCCAGGAACACCCATTTTTCCCACATTTCCTGCACGATGTTCTCGCTGGCCACCGCGCCGAGCTTGCCGCCTGCCATCGCCTCGGCGATGGCGCGGACGCGTTCAGACAGCCTGCCGTCGCGTTCGCCGAAATTCAGCGACTGCATCGGCGCCAGCTGCACCACCTCGCGCGCTTCGTTGAGGGTGGCGGCGATCGCGCAGAGGCCGCCGAGCACGCGCTCGGACCCGAATTTCTTGTCGAGCACGTCCAGGTGCAGCATACCGTTGAGCAGCGGGATGATCGAGGTCTGCGGTCCGACCGCCGGCGCGAACGATGTGATAGCGTCGTCGAGGTCGAATGCCTTGCAGCTCAACAGCACCACGTCGAATTTCTCGACCAGCTTGTCGGCCAGCACCGTCGGCGGGTTTTTCAAGGTCACGTCGCCGTTCGGGCTCTTGATCACGAGGCCGGCATTGGCGAGCTCCGCGGCGCGCCGCGGACGCACCAGGAAGGTCACGTCACGGCCGGCTTCCAGCATCCTGCCGCCGAAATATCCGCCGATGGCGCCGGCGCCAACCACGAGAATGCGCATGGGAGAATTCCTTTTATTGTTGTTGGGGTCCGTCATTCCGGGGCGATGCGAAGCATCGAACCCGGAATCTCGAGATTCCGGGTCTGGTCCTTCGGACCATCCCGGAATGACGGCATGGGGTGGCGTCGGCTACCCGCCCCTGACCAGCTCCTCGACCTCGCGCAATTGCTCCTTGCCGAAGAACATTTCCTTGCCGACGAAGAAGGTCGGCGAGCCGAACGCGCCGCGCTCGACCGCGCCTTGCGTGTTTTCGATCAGCTTCGCCTTGACGTCCGCCTCCTGCGCGCGCGCGAACAGTCTGGCGGAATCGAGGCCGGATTCGGCAAGAGCCTTCATCGCCACTTCGGGGTCGTCCATCTTCTTCGGCTCGACCCACATGTGATGGAACGCGGCGTCGACGTATTTCTCGAACACGCCCTCGAACTGCGCGGCGACGGCGGCGCGCATCAGATTGAGGGTGTTGACCGGAAAGAACGGATTCCAGACATAGGGCTTGACCTGAAAGCGCCTGACGAATCGTTCCGTCTCCAGCGCGTTGAATTCGCGCTTGTTCTTGACACCGGCCAGCGTTTCGGCCGGCGATTTGTTGTTGGTGGCCTTGAAGATGCCGCCGAGCAGCACCGGCACATATTCGAACTTCACGCCGATGCGCGCCTCGATCGCCGGGATCGCCTCGTGGCTGAGGAAGGCATTGGGGCTGCCGAAATCGAACAGGAATTGCGGGGCGGCAAGGCTCACGGCAAGGCTCACGGTGTCTCTCCTGCGACGGGCGTTCGGACTTATATGATCTCTATCATCTCAATCAGCCTAGCGCGCCGCAATCGCCCGATCAACCTTCGGCCCGATCGCTGAAGGCAAGCTTGACGATGTGATCGCGGATATCGCCGGGCCAGCCGGCGATGAGCGCGACAAACTGCCGTCGATCGTCGCCGAACAAAGCCCGCGAGGCTTCCTCGAAGTTTGGCAGATCGCCGGCCATCGCGGACATGAAATGATAGGCGGCGTCTCTCGCGGCGCGGCTGCGATCCAGGTCGCCGCTGGAGCGGCGCGCCGCCTCCACGAGCTTTCGCAGTGCCACCGATGCACCGCCGGGCTGTGTCCCCAGCCACTCCCAATGCCGTGGCAACAGCGTCACCTCGCGGGCCACGACCCCGAGCCGGGGCCGCCCCGGCCCGCGCGGCCCCGGCTCAGGCAGGTCTTCGGCTGACAATGGCGGATTCGAAGCCGGTTGCGGCAACCGCGCGACGATGTCGCGCTCGCTGCCGCGCAGATCCAGATCGAGCGCACGGCCGTTGGCATCGTTGAAGATGAGGATGGTCTTCTCGGCGGCGCTTCTGGATGCCTTCATGACGGCCAGCGCGACCTCGGCCAGCGGGCCGGAGGCCAGCCGCTGCTGTCCAATGAAGGCGGTAACGCATTGGGGGGCTGCTTGAACCATTGGAAAACCTCGATTTTTGACCATATTAATTTACCCGGATAAATTACGATGTCAATATCATCCGGGTATTAATTGCCAGCGGCGGCCGGCTGACGGCCGTAACAGCTCCAGTCGCCAACCCGCCGGTCCACTGCTACGAGACGGCAGATCCAGCAACGAACCGCCTGCGGGGAAACGCCATGCTTACCGTCCATCACCTCAACAACTCCCGTTCCCAGCGTGTGCTGTGGCTGCTGGAGGAACTCGGTGTTCCCTACGAGATCGTCCGCTATCAGCGTCAGCCGGACATGCGGGCGCCCGCGGAATTGCGCGCGGTGCACCCGCTCGGCAAATCGCCCGTCATTACCGACAACGGCAACACGATCGCGGAGTCGGGCGCGATCGCCGAATACATCATCGATACCTATGGCGACGGGCGCCTGATTCCGCAGCCCAAAACCCCGGAGCGGCTGCGTTATCGCTATTGGCTGCACTATGCCGAGGGATCGGCGATGCCGCCGTTGCTCCTGAAGCTGCTGTTCACGCTGATGCCGAAGCGCGCGCCGGCGCTGCTGCGGCCGCTGGTGCGCAAGGTCTGCAATCAGGCGCTGACCGCGCTGGTCAATCCACAGCTCAAACAGCACATGGCCTGGTGGGAGAGCGAGCTCGGGAAAAGCGAGTGGTTCGCCGGCAATGAATTCACCGCCGCCGACATCCAGATGAGTTTTCCGCTGGAGGCCGCCGCCGCGCGCGGCGGGCTCGAGCAGGGCCACCCCAGGGCGATGGCGTTCCTCGACCGCATTCACGCCCGTCCGGCCTACCAACGGGCGCTGGAAAAAGGCGGGCCGTACACGATCGGACGGTGATGGGTTGCCGCCACCGTACCCCGGATGAACCCCTCGCTTAATCCGGGGCCGGCCTCACATCCGCACCCGGGCTGAATGCGTCTGCCGGCTCGTTACGCCGCGCGGATCTTGGCCAGGAAGCCGTTCACATTGCTGCGCAGTTTGTCCGACTGGCGGCTGAGATCGTCGGCAGCGGTCAGCACCTGGCCGGCCGCGGTGCCGGTTTCCTGAGCAGCCTCGTTCACCCCGGCGATATTGGCTGCCACGCCGCTGGTGCCCTGCGCCACCAGCTGAATGTTGTTGGAGATGTCCCGGGTCGCGGCGCCCTGCTGCTCGACCGCAGCGGCAATGGCCGACGCGATTTCGTTCATCTGGCGGATCGTGCCGCCGATCGCCTTGATCGCCTCGACTGCGTTGCCGGTTTCGCCCTGGATGGCGGCGATCTGTGTCGAGATATCTTCGGTGGCCTTGGCGGTCTGATTTGCCAGCGCCTTGACCTCGCTCGCCACCACGGCAAAGCCCCGGCCGGCGTCGCCGGCCCGCGCCGCTTCGATGGTCGCGTTGAGCGCCAGCAGGTTGGTTTGCGAGGCGATATTCTGAATCAGCGAGACGACGTCGCCGATCTTCTGCGCGGTCTCGGCGAGGCCCTGGATGGTGGCGTTGGTGCGCTCGGCCTCGACCACCGCGGTGGAAGCGAATTCAGCCGACTGCGTGACCTGACGGGAAATCTCGTTGGTGGAGGCATGCAACTGCTCGGTCGCGGCCGCCACGGTCGACACGTTGGACGACGTCTGGTCCGAGGTGGTCGTCACCGCGGTGGCCTGCCGGCTGGTTTCCTCGGCCGTGGCCGACATGCTGCCGGCGGTAGAGTGCATCTCTGTCGACGCGGCGCTCAGCGTGTCGAGCGCCTCGCACACCTGCGCGTCGAATACCGCGATGTATTCCTCGACGACGTGCTGACGCCGCTCCTTTTGAACCTGCTGCTCGCGCTGCTCGGCCTCGAGCCGGCGCGCCGTGATCGCGTTCTCCTTGAATACCTGCAGTGACCGGGCCAGCCCGCCGACCTCATCGGCGCGGTCGGCCCCCTCGATCTGGATGTCGAGATCGCCGTTGGCGAGCTTGGTCATCTCACCCGTCATCGAGGCGAGCGGCCGAGAAATCTGATAGAGCGCGATCCAGCCGAGCACACCGAAGGCGCAGATCAGCCCGGCGGCGGCGCCGATCACCAACCATGCCCGGGTCTCTGCGGCCATGGCCACGCTGGCGTCGCGTGCCTCGCGCATTTTCTCGACGTTCATGCCGATCAGCTTGCTGACCGCCCCGATGGCGACCTGGCGATGCTTGGCGGCCACGCCGCGCGAATGGTCAAAGGCCTCTTTCACCTTGCCTGCGAGCGCGAGCTCGAACACCTGGGCGCTGGCCTCCCGCCGGCCGATGACGGCGCTGCGGAAAGTATCGATCAGGCTGCGCTGTTCGGCGGCCTGCGTGATGGCTTCAAATTTGGTGATGGCGTCAAGAGTGGCGGCCGTCGCCTTGTCGTAAAGCGCGATATGCCCCTGTGCCACCTTTGCGTCGTCGCTCAGGATCACGTTCTTTTCGCTGATGGCGGCGTTGTTGAAGGCGCTCTCGGCCTGAAGCGCGAGCTGCACCCGCGTGGCGTTTCCGTCCACCAGGGCCGCCGCAGTATCCGACAGATGGGTCACCGCCAGCGAGGCGTAGAGCACGATCCCGATCGAGACGACGGCGACGATGGTCGCGGGAACCGCGATCTTGGCGATGATCGCAATATTGCGGAACCCGATCATTTCGTATCTCCGATTAAGAAAGACTGACCGATACCGTGCAGATCTTAAGAACCTGCGGAGGGTTGAACCCCGTAGTATTACGGGATCGGAGTCCCGCGCCCGGATCAGCGCCCCTTCTGCGCCTCGCCGACGGAAGGCAGCGCCCGCACGGTGACGCCAGGCGGCGGCAAATCGTCGTCGGGCACGAAGAAATCCGACATCAGGGGGACAGAAGGGTCGACCCGGTACTGCTGGAAGTCGCGCACGCCGCTTGCATAGAGCACCTTGTCGTCGATGCAGAACTGCCCGGTAAATTCGCGCGACGGCTTGGTGAAGATCGCGTAGGCGGCGTCGCCCATGATCTCGGGCGTGCGGCTGGCGCGCATCATGGCGTCGCCGCCGAGGAGGTTGCCGACCGCGGCGGTGGCGATGGTGGTGCGCGGCCACAGCGCGTTGACGGCGATGCCCGCCGATTTCAATTCACCTGACAGACCCAGCACGCACATGCTCATGCCGAACTTCGCCATGGTGTAGGCGGTGGAATGCTCGAACCATTTCGTCTGCATGTCGAGCGGCGGCGACAGCATCAGGATGTGCGGGTTTTCCGCCTTCTTCAGATGCGGGATGGCGTACTTCGACACCATGAAGGTGCCGCGGGTGTTGATGCCCATCATCAGATCGAATCGCTTCATGTCGGTGGCTTGCGAATTGGTCAGGCTGATGGCGCTGGCATTGTTGACGCAGATGTCGATGCCGCCGAATTCGGCGACGGTCTGGTCAATCGCCACGATCACCTGGGCCTCGTCCCTGATATCGCACAGCAGGGGCAACGCCTTGCCGCCGGCGGCGCGGACTTCGTCGGCGGCGGTGTAGATGGTACCCTTCAATCTCGGATGCGGCTCGGCGGTCTTGGCGGCGATCGCGACATTGGCGCCGTCGCGCGCGGCGCGCAGCGCGATCGCAAGCCCGATGCCGCGGCTGCCGCCGGATACGAACAGCGTCTTGCCCTTGAGTGACGTCATGTTTCTCTCCTGTCGCGGTCTTACTGCCCCGCGGCTTCCGCGCCACGGGTACGCGGATCGGGGGCGCCGAGCAATCCGTGCGGCGTCACGGCGATCGAATTGGCCGAGGTCTGGCCGAGCGGCTCGATCACCTCATGGCCCCTGGCCCGCAGATCAGTCAGGGCGTCGTCGGCGAAACCGCGCTCGATTCGCACCACATCCGGCAGCCATTGGTGATGCAGGCGCGGCGCCGCCACCGCGGTCGCGACATCCATCTTGTAATCGAGCACGTTGACGATCACTTGCAGCACCGTCGAGATGATGCGGCTGCCGCCGGGCGAACCTGTCACCAGCACCGGCCTGCCGTCCTTCAGCACGATGGTCGGCGTCATCGACGACAGCGGCCGTTTGCCGGGACCGGGCAAATTGGCTTCGAATCCGACCAGGCCAAAGGCGTTGGAAGCGCCGGGCGCCGCGGTGAAATCGTCGAGCTCGTTGTTGAGCAGCACGCCGGTGCCGTCGGCGACCAGGCCGACGCCGTAGGGAAAATTCAGCGTGTAGGTGTTGCTGACGGCATTGCCGCGGCTGTCCACCACCGAGTAATGCGTGGTGTTGCTGCTTTCGCGCGGTGTCGGCGGCGGCGTCGCCGACAGCGCATCGGTCCACGGCGTGGCGCGGTCGAGGTCGATGCTGGCGCGCTGCCTGGCGGCGTATTCCTTCGACATCAGCGTCGCCACCGGCGCGCTGATGAAGTCGGGATCGCCGAGATAGCGCGCGCGATCGGCATAGGCGCGTTTCATCGCCTCGATCATGACATGCAGCGAGGGCGCCGAGCCCTGCTTCAAGTCGGGCAGCGGAAATCCCTCCAGAATGTTCAGCGTCTCCAGCAGCACCACGCCGCCCGACGACGGCGGCGGCATCGAGATGATCTCGTAACCGCGGTAGCTTCCGCGCACCGGCGCGCGGATCACGGGTTGATAGGATTTGAGATCGTCCGCCGTCATGATGCCGCCGGCCTCGCGAACCTCCGCCGCAAGTTTTTCCGCGACCGGGCCCTGGTAAAATCCGCGGGCTCCCTGCGCCGCGATGGCCGAAAGCGTCGCCGCCAGATCCGCCTGCACCAGGGTGTCGCCTTCCCGCAACGACGAGCCGTCGGCGCGGGAAAATATCTTCGCCGAGGACGGCCAGCGCGAAAGCCGCCGCGCGATGCCGGGCAGCGTGTCGGCCATGTCGTCGGCGATGACAAAACCGTCGCGCGCAAGCGCGATGGCCGGCTCGAGCAGTTCCGCCAGCGTGAATTTTCCCGAGCCGTATTTCTCCAGCGCCAGCGTCAGGCCGGCGACGGTGCCGGGAACGCCGATGCTGAGCGCGGAATCGCGCGACTTCGCGATATCGGGCTTGCCGTCGGCGCCGATGAACATGTCGCGGGTGGCCGCGGCCGGCGCGGTCTCGCGATAGTCGATGGCGACGTCCTCGCGGCGCTCCGCCGAGTGGATGACCATGAAGCCGCCGCCGCCGATGTTTCCCGCGCGCGGATAGGTGACCGCGAGCGCAAAGCCGGTCGCGACCGCGGCGTCGACCGCATTGCCGCCCCGCCGCAGGATATCGGCGCCGATGCGCGCGCCGATCTTCTCCTGCGCCACCACCATGCCGTGTTCGGCAGGAACGGCTTGAACGGTGCCGGCGGGGATGTAGGCGCGGCGCTCCTGCGCGCCTGCCGGCACGCATGATATGACAACCAACGCGATTGCGACGAGCAGTCTGCGCCGTTCGGCTGTGAACGAAACCATCAAACCATCCATTGTGGGCCGCGATCAGCGAAATGACGCAGGCTCTTTGCTGCCGCGAATGCTATATGAATTCCGGCCCGCGGGGCAAAACGCCTCTTCGTGATTCGGCAGAAGATATCGAACATGACCACCATTGCCCCGGATGCGCGCATTGCGGACATCAAGATCTATCCGCGCCGCGCCGCCGTCGTCAGCTGGATCTTCTTCGATTGGGCCGCGCAACCCTATTTCACGCTGATCACCACCTTCGTGTTCGCGCCTTATTTCGCTACCCATGTGGCGTCCAACCCCGCCAGCGGGCAGGCGATGTGGGGCTTTGCGACCGCGGCGGCGGGGATCGTGATCGCGCTGTTGTCGCCGGTGCTGGGGGCGATCGCGGACGCCAGCGGCCGCCGCAAGCCGTGGATTGCCGCATTCGGCGCGCTGCTGGTGATCGGCTCCTCGCTGATGTGGTTCGGCAAGCCCGGCGACACCAGCGTGATTCCGGCGCTGCTGCTCGCCTACGGGATCGCGACCATCGGTGTCGAATTCGCCACCGTGTTCAACAACGCGATGATGCCGTCGCTGGTACCGCCCGACAAGATCGGGCGATTGTCCGGCACCGGCTGGGCCACGGGTTATGTCGGCGGCATTCTCACTTTGGTGATGGTGCTCGGGTTTCTGGCGGCCAATCCGGGCACCGGTCGCACGCTGTTCGGCTTCATGCCGCTGTTCGGTCTCGATCCCGTGACGCATGAGGGCGCTCGCATCACCGGCCCGTTCACGGCGATCTGGTTCATCATCTTCGTGACGCCGCTGTTCCTGCTGACGCCGGACTATCCGGCCAAGCTGCGGGTGCGCGACGCGCTGCGCGCGGGCCTCACCGGGTTGAAGGGGACGCTCGCCGAACTGCCGAAACGCAGGTCGATGGCGGCGTTCCTGCTCGCCAACATGGTCTATACCGACGGGCTGGTGTCGCTGTTCGCGTTCGGCGGCATCTACGCCGCCGGCACGTTCGGCTGGCACACCATCCAGATCGGTACGTTCGGGATCCTGCTCGCGATCGCCGGCACCTTTGGCGCGTGGCTCGGCGGCAAGTTCGACGATACGCTCGGGCCGAAGCGGGTCATCGCCGGCAGCACGGTGATTCTGCTGTCGTCGATCATCGGCATCCTGCTGGTCGACAGGGATTCGATCTTCTTCGTCAAGGTTACGCCGCCGGAACCGGGCGGCGCGCTGTTTGCCGGCGCCGCGGAGCGCGCCTATCTGGTGCTGGGCTGCCTGATCGGCATGGCAGGCGGCCCGCTGCAGGCGGCGTCGCGCTCGCTGCTGGTTCGCATGGCTCCGAAAGACCGCGTCGCGCAATATTTCGGACTGTTCGCGCTGACCGGAAAGGTGACGTCCTTTGTCGGCCCGCTGCTGGTCGGCGCGGTCACCGCCATCACCGCAAGCCAGAAGGCCGGCATGGCGGTGCTGGTGCTGTTCTTCGTCGCCGGCCTCGCGCTGCTGTCGCGGGTGCGGGAAAATTAACCGTCATTCCGGGGCGCGCGCCAGCGCGAACCTCAGATGTGCAATTGCACATCGGGGAATCTCGCGCATCATCTCCAGATTCCGGGTTCATCGCTGCGCGATGCCCCGGAATGGCGAATTGATCAATGCCGGAAATGCCTGACGCCGGTGAACACCATGGCGATGCCGGCATCGTCGGCGGCCTTGATGACTTCATCGTCGCGGATCGATCCGCCGGGCTGGATCACGGCGGTGGCGCCGGCCTCGATTGCGACCAGCAGTCCATCGGCGAACGGAAAGAACGCATCGGAGGCAACCACCGAACCCTTGGTCATCGGCGCCGCCAGTTTCAGTTCATCGGCGGCATCCTGCGCCTTGCGCGCGGCGATGCGCGCGGAATCCACCCGGCTCATCTGACCGGCGCCGATGCCGACGGTGGCGAGATCCTTGGCATAGACGATGGTGTTGGACTTGACGTGCTTGGCGACGCGGAAGGCGAATTTCAGATCCCGCATTTCGGCGTCGGTCGGCGCGCGCCTGGTCGCGACCTTCAGCGTCATGCCGTCGACCACGGCGTTGTCGCGGCTCTGCACCAGCAAACCGCCGGCGACGGTCTTGGCGGTCAGGCCCACCGTGCGCGGATCGGGCAGCGCGCCGGCCAGCAACAGCCGCAGGTTCTTCTTGGTGGCGACGATGGCGATGGCCTCTTCCGTGGCATCAGGCGCGATGATCACCTCGGTGAAAATCTCGGTAATGGCGCGGGCGGCGTCGGCATCGAGCGTGCGGTTCAGGGCGACGATGCCGCCGAAGGCCGATGTTGAATCGCAGGCCAGCGCCTTGCGGTAGGCGCTGACGAGATCGGCGCCCTCGGCGACGCCGCAGGGATTGGCATGCTTGACGATAACGACGGCCGCGGTGCGCGCCGCATCGAACTCGCCGAGGCATTCATAGGCGGCATCGGTGTCGTTGATGTTGTTGTAGGACAGCTCCTTGCCTTGCAGCTGCCGCGCCGTGGCGACGCCGGGGCGCTGGTCGGGCGTGCGGTAGAACGCGGCGGTTTGGTGCGGGTTCTCGCCGTAACGCAGCGCCTGGATCAATCGGCCGCCGAAGGCGCGAAAATCCGGTGCGTCGGTCTTGAGCTCGTTGGCAAACCAGTTCGAGATCGCCGCGTCATAGGCGGCGGTGCGGGCATACGCCTTTGCCGCGAGGCGGCGGCGCAGGGTCAGTGTGGTCGCGCCGCCGTTGGCGGCGAGTTCGTCGAGCACGGCCTGATAGTCACTGGCCTCCACCACCACGGCGACGTCGTCGTGGTTCTTGGCCGCGGCCCGGATCATCGCGGGGCCGCCGATGTCGATGTTCTCGATGCAGTCCTCGTAGCCGGCGCCCTTGTCGACGGTGGCTTCGAACGGATAGAGGTTGACCACCAGCAGGTCGATCGGCGCAATGCCGTGCGCCTTCATCGCACCGGCATGCTCGGCATTGTCGCGGATCGCCAGCAACCCGCCATGCACTTTCGGGTGCAGCGTCTTGACCCGGCCGTCCATCATTTCAGGAAATCCGGTCAGTTCCGAAACATCCCTCACCGTCAGGCCGGCCGCCGCGATCGCCTTCGCGGTGCCGCCGGTCGAGACCAGTTCGATGCCGTGGCCGGCCAGCGCCCGGGCGAATTCGATCAGCCCGGTCTTGTCGGAAACGGACAATAAAGCGCGGGTTACGCGGCGCGGATGGTCGGTCATGGGAGAGGATCCTGGCTGGTAAGCCAGCCCGGTAGCATGGTTTTACGGCCGGCGAAACTAGCCAAAACCCGGTGTGGAAAATTGCTACTGCGGTCGCAATGACGACGCCTACAGCGGCAATTCCGGCTCGCGGCGCGCGTTGCGCCGGGCCGCGGTGGTCGAGGCCGACGCGGTCGATCTGACAAAACTCCAGCGGATCGAGGTGGCGTGCCGCGCATCCTGCCGGATCACGATCTGGGCGGTGCGGCGGGGGCCGTCATTGCCGGCCAGAAACACGCTGTCTTCCAGTTCGACCTTGTCGTCGAGCGCCTCGAAGGTCCAGACGTCGCGGTTCGGCAGCACCAGCATGACGCCGCGGGCGTCGGAAAGCCGGCTTGCTTTCACGGCGGGATGCAGATGAAAGCGCAGCGCGTAATCGGTATCGCTGCCCTTGATCCGGCCGCCCGGCGCCGGCGACAGCGTATCCTCGCCGTCGAGCCTGGAGCCGTCCTGCGCCACCATCAGGACCCGGCGGTGCACCACGCCGAACCGCGCAAGATAGCCGTCATGCGAGGTGGTCAGCAGCACGCCGTTGGCGACCACCTCGCGATAGCTTTCGACATTGGCCGGGCCGCTCATGACCGGCGAGCCGCGCAGCAGCCGCTTCATCGCCGACAATTCGACGAACTGGCAGGACGAGGTGTCGTGACAGCACAGGGTGGAATGCGCCGGGGTGCCGCGCGCGAAGGCGCGCCAGTTGTCGCGGCCGGTCGAGGGCATCCCGCAATTGGTCACGATACGGCTGAGGCCCGACGACAATTCGAACGACAGGCAGCCGGCATGAGCGTCGTGGCTGACGCTCGGCGGCGGCGGCGGGCCGGTGTCCATGATGATCGTCATGGCACCGGCATCGAGGCGCTGAAAGCCGGTATGCGGCATGTGCGCCATCGGCGCGCCGTGGGTATCGTCATAGGCCAGCAGGGTTGCCAGCAGGTCGGACGGTGCGCTGCTCATGCCGTTGAACAGCGCGAAGCTGCCGTCGCCGTGGCGGAAGAAGCGCAGCATCGGCATCATGCGGTCGATCGCGTTCAAGAGCGCCGGTGGCGGCGCGATGTTGCGGGCGGCGAAAGTCTGCCGCAGCGGCAGCAGGTCGATCAGCAATTCGATCAGCGCGCCGGGATTGCGTGAAAAGTGCCCGCCGTCGGGAAGGATCTGGCGCTGCAGCTCGTCGGACAATTTTCGCGTGGCGGTGCGGATATGCCGGGCCTGGTTTTGGAGGCAGAGCGAGGCGTAGCACAGCGCGATCAGCACCTGCAGCCGCGGCACGCCGTCGGGAATGTCGAGCATGGTGTAGCGCAGATAGCGGATATCGCGGGTCAGCCCGCGCAGATAGCGCCGGTAGAATTTGCCGTCGGTATCGCTGAGCACCAGCGGGGCCTGCGACAGCAGCGAGATGACGCGGCGCGCCAGCACGTCGGCGCGGCGGCCGACGGGGCGCTTCTGCGCCGGATTGGAAATCCAGTCGTCGACCAGCGAGCGGGCATTGGCGCGGGTCAGCGAGGTATCGGCGGCGCGCAGGTGGCGCAGCCAGCCGAAGCCGAGCAGCGCCACTTCCCAGTCTTCCGACGGCGGCTCGAGGTCGAAGATCGAACGGCCGTGGCAGGTCACGATCTTGCCGGCGAACACGAAGCGGCCGGCATAGATCTCGGCGGCGCGGGTGGCGTCGGCGGTGCGCAGATCGTGCGGGGCGATGATCAGCCGGTCGGTGCGGCCCGGCCACAGCCGCGACACCGCCACCGAGCCGCCGCTGACGCGTGACAACATGTTCCGCGCGAAGCGGCCCATGATCAGCGTCGAGATACGTCTGCGTTGAGCGACCGACACGCCTTGCCTTGATTGGGAGAATTAGATGCGAATCCTTTTAATCCGGAAACGCCGCCAAGACACCATCTTGAAACCGGGCGAATCAGCGCCGGAACGCGAAAATGCAGTGCAAAATCAGGATTTAACCAGTCGGGCGGCGTAAAAACCGTCGAGACCGCTCAGGCGGGGGTCATCATGCGGCAAATGACAGGGCAGGGTGCGTAAATCGCCGTCCGGGTTGAGGATTTCACCGAGGCCGGCGACCTCGCCGGCGTCGATCGGGGCCCGGCGCATGGCGGGTTCGGCGGCCAAAAGCGTCGAAACGGCCTGCTCGCCTTCTTCCGGCTCCAGCGAACAGGTGCAATAGACCAGCGTTCCGCCGGGCTTCAGCAGCGCGGTCGCCCGCTGCAGCAATCGCTTCTGCAGCGCCATCAGCGCGCCGATATCGGCTTCCTGGCGGAGCCAGGCCACGTCGGGGTGGCGGCGGATGGTTCCGGTCGAGGCGCAGGGGGCGTCGACCAGGATGCCGTCGAAGCCTTCGCCAGGATTTCCACCGGGATTTCCGCCTTGATCTCCGCCCTGCCATTCGGCGGCGTCGGTCACCACGGTAGTAGCCTCCAGCCCCAGCCGGGTGAGATTCTCGCTCAGCCGTGCCATGCGGCCGGGCGAACGGTCGACCGCGGTGACGTGGGCGCCGGCATGGACCAGTTGGGCAGTCTTGCCGCCCGGTGCGGCGCAGAGATCGGCGATGCGCTTGCCGGCGACGTCGCCGAACAGCCGCGCCGGCAAGGCGGCGGCGGCGTCCTGCACCCACCACTGGCCGTCAGTGAAGCCCGGCAGCATCTTGACCGAGCCCTGCAGCAGGGTGCGCACGCTTCCCGTCGGCAGCGTTTCGCCGTGCAGCCGGGTCGCCCACTGCGCCGCATCGGATTTCACGGTGATGTCGAGCGAGGGTTCATGGCTGAGCGCCACCGCGATCTGGCGCGCGGTGGTCTCGCCGTAGAATGCGATCCAGCGCGCCATCAGCCATGGCGGAACATCCAGCGTCTGCGACTTGACCTCGTCGATCAGCGACGGCCCCTCGCGGGCGCAGCGGCGCAATACCGCATTGACCAGCCCGGCATATTTGGCGGCGCGCCGGTCCGACTGCACCAGCCGCACCGACAGGTCGACCGCGGCGTGATCGGGCACGTCCATCCAGAGAATTTGAGCCGCCCCGATCAGCAGCGCGCTCTGCGCGCGCGGCGCGTCGGTCGGAATGCCGCGATCGAGCAACCGCGACAGCACATGGCCGAGCGTGCCGAGCCGCCGCAGGATCGTGGCCACCAGCCGCCGCATCAGGGCGCGATCGCGGTCAGGCAGTGTCTTCAGTCCGGGATGGGCGCCGGCGCCGTCGAGCTGGTCATCCAGCGTCCGCCGCTTGTGCAGCACGCCGTCGAGAATATCCGCCGCGATCCGCCGCGCCGCGAGGCCAGGCACTTCGGATGGCAGGGCAAATCTTTGAGGAGGCATGGAGCGGAAACATCTCGGGAGAAACGGAAAAGGACGACGGTTCAACGCGATTTCGGTGCGACCCGTCGAAAGGACCGCACCTCTGACATGCGAATATGCCAAATATAAGAATCGCCTTTGTGATTTCACAGTTCGGGTGTGAGCCTTATTATCGAAATTCGAACCGAGCGCGGGGATTGAGCCGATGGCTGGAAACACCGACACAACTGACAAGCCAGCGTCGACGGCCACCTCCGGCTCCGTCGGGGAACGCAAGCCGCTCCCGCCGGCGGCCCAGCGTGCGCTAGCCGAGGCCGAGGCGCGCAGGCAAGCCGCCGCGGCCAACGCCCGGCCCGCGCCCAAGGAATTGCAGGGTCCGAAAGGCCCGGAGCCGACGCGCTATGGCGACTGGGAGAACAAGGGCATCGCCTCGGATTTTTGATTCCAGACCGGGCGCTTGCCTATTGAGGCGACGCATCCTGCCGCGAGCCGAACCGAACCATTGCATGGGGTTGTAAAGGCTGCGCCTCGGTCGGGCACCTCTGCCAGCAAGGCTATGCGACGCTGGCGAGAAAGGCCTGCTCCGCCGCCTGGACCGCGTCGGGGGTTCCGACATGCATCCAGACACCGTCCAGCCGCAGGCCGAATAGCCGCGTCTGCTCGTTGGCGGAATCGAACATCCTGGTCAGCGAGAACTCGCCCTTCGGCGCGTCGGCGAACAGCGACGGCGACATGATCGCGGCGCCGGCATAGACGAACGGAACCACCTCGTGTTCCCGGCGCTTGCGCAGCGCGCCGTCGGCCAGCATGGCGTAATCGCCGCGGCCGCCATAGCCGATGCTGCTCGCCGTCGGCGCCATCAGCAACAATATATCCATCCGTGCGGGATCGAAGGCTTCCGCCAGCCGCGCCAGGTTGGGCCGCACCCCATCGATCCACATGGTGTCGGCGTTGACATGGAAGAACGGGGCGTCGCCCAGCAAAGGCAGCGCCTTGACGACGGCGCCGCCGGTGCCGAGCACCTGGTCGCGCTCATCCGAAATGATCACGCGCGGCCGGGTCCGCGCTTTGGTGTGATCGATGATCTGGTCGGGGAGGTAATGCACGTTGACGACGGCCTCGTCGACGCCGGCGTCGCCGAGCTTGTCCAGCACATGATCGAGCAGGGCGCTGCCGGCCACGCGCACCAGCGGCTTTGGCATGTTGTCGGTCAGGGGGCGCATGCGCAGGCCGAGACCGGCGGCGAGGACCATGGCTTTGGTGGGCTTGACGGACATTTCGGGAGATTTCTCGATTGGTTGCGTGCGCGTCGCGATCATACCACGGCGATTCGCCGATCGCATGGACGATGACGCCTTAGTCGTCCGGTATGACGGCGATACGACGGCGGCGGCGTCCTCAGGCGTCGGCCTCTTGGGAGCGTCGCGTTTTTTTCCGCTTGTCGCCGGTTCTGATGAAATTGACGCCGATCTGGTCGCCATTGACCCAGGACAGCTCACATCGGCGGTAGGCCAGTCCGGTGGAGGACAGCAGCAGGAAGAACTCCTTCAGATGCAGACCCTCGACCGAGCCCTCGACCGTGAGCTTGGCGCCGGTTTCCGAAACGTCTTCCATCGTGCATTCGCGCCGCCAGGTGCCGTCGATGCCCATCATGTGCGCGGGAATGCCGCGCTCGAAGGTCACCCGCTCGCCCTTGCGCCGTTCACTCGTCGCCATTGATCTGCTCCCGCCAACAGCCGCCGCACCCCGGGCTATCAGGGGTTAGGCTCCGCCCGCAGGTTAACGCGGGGTTACCTAATAACCAGTAAACCTACGGGACCGGCGGTGGCACGTTGGCGGAATACCACTCCCGAAGCGGCGCCAGTACCGGGTGCGCCAGCGAACGGGTGAGATAGGTCCAGATCCGGGGCTGGTGACGCAGATAGTGCGGCTTGCCGTCGCGCCGGTTGAGCCGGGCGAAGATGCCGAGCAGTTTCGTGTTCCGCTGCGCCGACATGATGGCGTAAAGCTCGGCGAATTGGACCGGATCGAAGCTGCCGTCGGCCGCGCGCCGCGCCTTGATATAGTGCGTCAGCAGCACGAGTTCGAGCGGTTCGGGTACGTCGAGCCGCGCATCCTGCAGCAGCGACGCCAGATCGTAGGCGGCTGGGCCCAGCACGGTATCCTGGAAGTCGATAATGCCGACCCGCGCGATGCCCTGGCGTTCGCCGAGCCAGATCAGGTTGGGTGAATGAAAGTCGCGCAGCACCCAGGTTCTTGGCGCCGCCGCGGGTTTGCGCAACAAATCGCGCCACAGCGTGGCGAATTCGGCGCGCGACTGATCGCTCGGTTCAGCTCCGCGATCCGGCAGATACCAGTCCAGCATCAAACCGGCCTCGGTGAGCAGCGCGTCGGTGTCGAAAACGGGAATGGCATAAGAGAGCTGCGGCGTCAGCGGCAAGGTCTCGGGCAATGGCTCGCGGTGCAGCGCCGCCAGCATGTCGGTGGCGGCCTCGTAACGCTCGGCGATGGGAGCCGGCGGATCGCCCGCGATAAATCCTTCTGTGCCGAAATCCTCGGTGATCAGGAATCCGGCGTCGAGGTCGGCATGGGGGATCGCCGGCGCCGAGAAGCCGCGCTCGCGCAGGCCACCCGCCATGGCGACGAACGGCTTGACGTCCTCGGCCAGGTGCACGGCCGCGCTGTAGGATTTTCCATCATGGACCGCGGGCCCATCGGGCCGCCGCGGCGAGTTCATCAGGATCACGACGCCGTCGTCGCGGATCAGCCGCGCATAGGAACGGGTCGAGGCGTCGCCGGCCATGCGCCGGCGTCTGGCCTCGAGATAGCCGGCGCCGTCGAGGAACTGCCGCAGCGCCTTCAATCTCTCGACCTGCGCGGCCGCCTTGCCGTAGCCGGTGATTTCGGCCGCGCGCGCGGCCGAACCCAGTGCCGGGCGATGGCTGAGCGCGATGTCGATGCGATCTTCCGGCAGTGCGCCGTCGGCGCGTTCCGGCCATTCGATCAGCACCACCGTACCCTCGGGCAATGGCGACAGCCCGATCTCCTCCAGTTCGATGGGGTCGTTGACGCGGTAGAGATCGGCATGAACCAGCGGAAACGCGGCGAGATCGTAGCTTTGCGCCAGCGTGAAGGTCGGGCTCGGTACCTCCAGCGCGTCGTCGTCGGCCAGATAGCGGATCATGGCGCGCGCCGCCGCGGTCTTGCCGGCGCCGAGATCACCCGACAGGGTGATGAGGTCGCCGGGGCCGATCAGCAAAGCGAGGTCGGCCATCAAATGCGCCGTCGCGGTCTCGTTCGACAGCGCCAGCGAGAATGTGGCGGGAGCGGTCATTCCGCGGCGTGACGACGCGCGGCCTGGTCGATCGGAAAGTCGCAGGTGACGGTCGTGCCCCTGCCGACGATCGAATCGACGCTCACCTTGCCGCCGTGCAGCTCGACAAAGGAGCGCACCAGCGACAGGCCGAGGCCGGCGCCGCGATGCTTAGAGCCGTTGGAATGACTCTCGAACCAGTCGAACACCTTGTCCTTGACGTCGGGCGGAATGCCCGGCCCGGAATCGGTCACGCTGAAGACCACGCTGTGCTCGGTGCGCCGGGCGCTGAGGCCGACGGTGGCGTCCTGCGGCGAGAATCCGACCGCGTTGGCCAAGAGATTATACAATACCTGCACCACGCGGCGCTCGTCGCCGGTGAAGCTGCCGATCGAGGGATCGACGTCGACCTTGAGTTCGATGCGGTCGGTGGCGAGCCGGTCCTGGATGCCTTCGGCGGCGGCTTCGATGGTCTTGCGGATATCGATGGAGCCGAGATTGAGCGACATCGCGCCGGCGTCGATGGTGGCAAGATCGAGGATGTTGTTGATGATGGCGAGCAGCGCGTTGGTCGAGGCGGTGATGTAGCCGAGATATTCGGCCTGCTTCGGCATCAAGGGACCGGTCACGGGGTCGGCGAGGAAATGCGCGAAGCCGATGATGGTGGTCAACGGCGAGCGCAGTTCGTAGGACACGTGGTGGACGAAGACGACCTTCATCTGGTCGGCGGCCTCCAGCGCCTCGTTGCGCTCGCGCAGCGCGCGCTCGACATTCTCGGTGTCGGTGATGTCCTGGAAGGTCAGCATGGTGGCGCCG
>JAUXWH010000217.1 GCA_030681365.1 Bradyrhizobium sp. | reverse complement strand
CCTCGCCAAGATGGGCGGGCTGATGCGCGAGGCCAGTGACCTGCAACGCGTCGGCAAGGAAGCCCAGCCGTCCAGGCCGAAGGATGACGGACCAGTTCCGGCAGGCGCTGGACCCGATGAGCCCAAGCCGTCCGGCCGCGGCGGCAAAGGCAAGGGCAGGGAGTGAATTGATGGCCCGTGTCTACGTATCCAGCGTCATCAACGCACCGGCGACCAAGGTCTGGGCGCGCGTGCGCGATTTCAACGGCCTGCCGAACTGGCATCCCGGTATCGCGGAAAGCCGGATCGAGAATGGCGAGCCGGCCGACAAGGTCGGCTGCGTCAGGGCATTCTCGCTGCGCAATGGCGACCGGCTGCGCGAAAAGCTGCTCGGCCTGTCGGACTTCGACATGCTGTGCACCTATTCGATCCTGGATTCGCCGATGCCACTGACCAACTACGTGGCATCGCTCCGGCTGACGCCCGTCACTGACCAGGACCGCACGTTCATCGAATGGAGCGCCGACTTCGACTGCGCACCGGAGCTGGAGGCGGAGCTGGTCAGCGGAGTCGGTGGCAATGTGTTCCAGACCGGTTTTGACGCACTCAACCGCGCGTTCGGAGCCTGAGCATGCCGCGGGTGGTTCGCAGCACCATCATCGACGCGCCGGTCGAGCGGCTGTGGGCGGTGCTGCGCGACTTCAACGGCCACGAATCCTGGCATCCGATCGTCGCCAAAAGCACGATCGAGCGCGGTTATCCCTCGGACAAGATCGGATGCGTCCGCCGCTTCACGATGCAGGATGGCGCCGAATTGCGCGAGCAGTTGCTGGCGCTGTCCGACCTCGAAATGACATTCAGCTATTGCCTGCTTGAGACGCCGATTCCGCTGTTCAATTACGTTGCCCATGTCCGGCTGCTGCCGGTCACCGACGGCAATCGCAGTTTCTGGCACTGGGAAGGCCGCTTCACCACGCCGGCCGGGCGCGAGGCGGAACTCGCCGACCTCGTCGGCAACGAAGTCTATTCAAATGGCATCGCGGCGGTCCGCCAGCTGCCCGAACTCGCAGGATAGGACGCGCCATGCCCGTCAACGTACGCATCGTGCAGGGATTGCAGGAAGCCGCTGAGATCCTGGCCGCCGACCGCGGCGCGCTGCTGCTCGGCGGCGGCACGCTGCTGGTGCGCGCCATCAACGAGGGGGTGATGACGGAAGGCACCTTGCTGCGCGCCGTCGACCCGGCGCTGCTGGCGATCAACGCCGGCGGGGCGCGGGTCGAACTCGGAGCCGGCGTCACCATGGCGATGGTGCTGGCCAACCGTGATCTTTCCTACCTGCACGCGCCGGCGCGCGGCATCGGCGGTCCCGCGGTGCGGACCACCGCGACGATCGGCGGCAATTTGTTTGCAGCGACCCCTTACGGCGATTTCACAGCCGCGCTGCTGGCGCTCGACGCCGTCGTCACGCTGCATGCCGGTTTCGGCGGCGCGCGGGAGATGCCGCTTGAGGAGATGCTGACGAACCGGGCACGGGGCGGGGTCGGGCTGGTGGTTTCGGTCGGCTTCAACCGCCCGGTCGGCGCCGATGCGTTTCGCTTCCTGAAGGTCGCGCGGGTGCGGCCCAAGGGCGTCTCGGTGCTCTCGATCGCGGCGCATCTGCCGCAGAACGCCGGACGGGTCAGCGGTGCGCGGATCGCCTATGGCGCGATGGGGCCGACGCCGCTGCGCGCCAAGGCGGTCGAGCGCGTGTTGGAGGGGCAGAGCCTGGACGCAGCCACCATCGCGGCGACGAAGACCGCGGCGCTGGAAGGCACGATGCCGGCGACCGATGCGATCGCCTCGGAATGGTATCGCCGCGAAGTATTGCCTGTGCATCTCGGCCGGCTGTTGGCCGGCGAGACATCCTGAAGGAACGCGTAAATGGCCCGGATGCCTGTACAGTTTCGCCTCAACGGCTCTGATCGCGCGGTATTCGTCGAGCCCGCGGAAACGCTGCTCGGCACCATCCGGCGCGGGCTTGGCGATTTCGCCCCGAAGTTCGGCTGCGGCCAGGGCACCTGCGGCGTTTGCACCGTGTTGGTCGATGGCGAACCGAGACTGGGTTGCCTCACGCTCAGCGTGACCTGCGAGGGGCGATCGATCGAAACCGCCAGCGGGCTCGCCGATGGGCCGACCCTGCATCCGCTGCAGGCCGCCTTCATGGAGCATTTCGCCGCGCAATGCGGCTTCTGCACGCCCGGCATGCTGATGGCGGCGAAGGCGCTGCTCGACCGCAATCCGAACCCGACCCGAATCGAGGTCGTCGAGGCGATCGCCGGCAATATCTGCCGCTGCACCGGCTACGAGCCGATCATCAATGCCATTCTGGCCGCCGCGCAGCAGCGCGGCGCCCGCCGCGCCTGAGGGGAATCCGATGCTCGAGTTTCGCAAGGATCTGTTCGCCGACGAGCGCGACGACAATCTCAACGTGATCGGCAAGGGCGAGCAGCGCCAGGACATGCTGGGCCATGTTACCGGTCGCACCCGCTTCTTCGACGATCACGGCTTTGAGGGCCTGCTGCACCTGAAGGTGGTGCGTTCGCCGCATCATCACGCCCGGATCCGGAGCATCGATGTCTCCGCCGCCGAGCGCGCGCCCGGCGTGAAGCGCGTGATCCGGGCGCAGGACGTGCCGGTCAACAAGAACACGCTGCTCAGCCTGATCGGCTTCGGCAAGGACGACGAGCCGACGCTCGCCGTCGACAAGGTACGCTACAAGGGCGAGCCGATTGTCGCCGTCATTGCCGACAGCGATGCGGAAGCCATGGCGGCCGTCAAGCTGGTTCGCGTCGGCTACGATCCGCTGCCTGCGGTATTCGATGTGCAGGAAGCGCTGAAGCCGGGCGCCGTCGTCGTCAACGAGACCTATCCGGGAAACTATTTCGAGTATCACGACAAATACGACCATCAGAAGCTGCGCTTCGGCGATGTCGAGGCGGCGTTCCGCACCGCCGATCATGTGCTGGAGGAGCGCTACCAGATGTCGCCGATCGAGCACGCCTCGACTGAGACCAACGGCACCATCGCCGCGCCCGAAACCAACGACCGCTACGTCGTGCATTCCTGCGCCCAGGGCCTGTTCTTCTCGCTCGGCACCACCGCCAAGATCCTGGCGCTGGAATCCAACCGGCTGCATTTCATCGGCGGCACCGTCGGTGGCGGCTTCGGCGGCAAGGTCGATTCGCTGACCGAGCCGCTGGCGGTGCTCGGCGCCATCCTCACCGGGCGGCCGGTCCGCTATGTGCTGGGGCGCGAGGAGGAGATGCAGTTCGGCTCGCCGCGCGGGGCCGAACGGCACGTCATCAAGGACGGCGTGATGCGCGACGGCCGTATCGTGGCCCGGCAAATCACCTCCTATTTCGATGCCGGCGCCTATACGCGGCTGTCAAGCTACGGCGTAGTCAAATGTGTCGCCCACATGCCCGGGCCCTATACGATCCCGAATGTGCGCGGCGACGCCTATTGCGTCTTCACCAACCGCGTGCCGGCCACCGCGATGCGCGGTTTCGGCGTCACGGGCCTCGACTTCTCGATTGAGGTGCAGATGGACAAGCTGGCGCATCTGGTCGGCATCGACCCGATGGAATTTCGCATCCTCAACGCCTATCGCGACGGCGACATGAAGGCGCATCGCCGCGTCGCCCACAACACCGCGCTGATCGAATGCGTGCAGGTCGCGGCGCAGAAGGTGAACTGGCCGCTGAGCGAGACGGCGCGGCGTGCCTCGTCGCTGAGCGGCGGCGGCGGTCCGCGCGCGGCGATTCCACCCACGGTGACCGACGAGAGCGGCCGGATCGGCCGGCCGGAGACGCGGCAGGCGCCGCCGCAGCTGACACCGGGCGCGGCACCGCTGCCAGCCTATCAGACTCCGCCCGCGGTGCCGATCTATCAGCCGCCGCCGGCGCATCAGCCGGTGGCGCCGTTGCCGAACTATCCATCGCAGCCGGCGGCCGCCACGCCGCCACCGGCGCCGGTACCGCCGGTTCCTGCTCCGCCGGCGGCGCCCCAGCACGGCGCGGCGCGGTTCTCATCGGTGTTCACACGGAGGCGCTGAGATGGCACGGCATCAGGGGCGCGGCATGGCGTCCATCAATTACCCGATCGGCATGAATCTCGGCGGCGATCCCAGCCAGGCGCTGGTGCATGCCAATCCGGACGGCAAATTCACCGTGGCGCTGTCGGCGATCGATCTCGGGCAGGGCATGAAGCAGGTGAGCCGGCAGATCGCAGCGGAGACGCTGGGCGTGCCGATCGAGGACGTCTATGTCGACACCGCCGACAGCGACACCGGTCCGCACGACATGGGCTCGTTCGCCTCGCGCGGCACGCACCGTGTCGGCAACGCGGTGATCGTCGCGGCGAAGGAGGCGCGGGGCGTGCTGCTGGAGGCAGCCGCCGAAGAACTCGAAGTCAACGCCGACGATCTGGTCACCGACGGCAAGGGCAACATCCATGTCCGCGGCGCGGCGTCGAAATCGATCACCGTGAAGGCCGCGTCGCAGGCGGCGCAGTTCAAGCAGGGCAAGACGATTTCCGGCCGCGGCATCTTTCTGATCCCGCTGTCGAACGTAAATCCGGAGACCGGCGAGATGTCGCCGGTAACCGCCTATGCCCATGCCTGCCTCGTGGTCGATCTGGAGGTCTGCGACGAAACCGGTGACGTCAAGGTCAACAAATTGACCAGCGCCTATGAACTCGGTCGCGCGCTCAATCCGAAAATGGTCGAGCAGCAACTGATTGGCGGCGCCTGGATGGGCATGAGCCACGCACTCTACGAGACGCCGGAACCGTATTATCCCAACCCCGAACATGGCGGCCGCGACTACAACGAATATCTGATGCCCGGCCCCGGCGACATCGCACCGCACGACATCGCGGTGCTGGAGCGCCCGGCACCGGACGGCCCGTTCGGTGGCAAGGGCCCGGGCGAGATGTGCGCCAATCCGGTGCTGCCGGCGGTCGCCAACGCGATCTTCAACGCCATCGGCGTGCGGATCGACACGCTGCCGATCACGCCGGAAAAGATCCTGCGCGCGCTGAAGGCGCAGGGCGGCGCACGGCCGCAGGTCCGGCGCGCATAGGGGACATCGGGATGGCGGTGCGCGGAAGTGTCGGGGGGATCGATCGGCCGGAGAAACTGGCCGAGGCCTTGCGCGCGGCCTATTACCTCGCCGATGACGGCTTCGCCACCGCGGGTTTCCTCGCGCTCGCGCTAGGCAAGCCGCTGCTGCTGGAAGGCGCGCCGGGTGTCGGCAAGACCGAGGCCGCCAAGGCGATCGCCGGGATCATGGGGCGGCAGCTGATCCGGCTGCAATGCTACGAGGGCATCGACGCCGCCGCCGCGCTGTACGAGTGGAACTACCCGCGCCAGATGCTGGCGATCCGCCAGGCCGGCGACGAGCCGGTCGATATCTATCGCGACGATTTCCTGATCGAGCGGCCGATGCTGGCGGCGCTGCGCCGGCCGGAATCGACGGTGCTCCTGATCGACGAAATCGACCGCTCCGATCCGGAATTCGAGGCATTCCTGCTCGAATTCCTGTCGGACTTCTCGATTTCGATCCCGGAGCGCGGCACCCTGCGCGCGCATGAACGCCCGGTGGTGATCCTGACCTCGAACCGCACCCGAGACCTGCACGAGGCGCTGCGTCGGCGCTGCGTCTATCACTACATCGCCTATCCGGATCCCGAGCGCGAGGCACGGATCATCATGATGCGCGCATCCTCCGTGGCCGAGTCGACTGCGCGTGCGATCGTGACGGCGGTCGGACGGCTGCGGCAGGAACCTCTGACCAAGCCGCCCGGCGTCGCCGAAGCGATCGACTGGGCGGAAGCCGTCACCCTGCTGGCGAAAACCGGCGCGCCGTGGCCGGACGCGTTCCGCCGCGCGATCGGCGTGGCGCTCAAGGACGAGGAGGATCTCGCCTTCATCGCGCCACGGCTCGACGCCATCATTGCGGAGATCGCGGCATGACGGAGCTTGCCCTGCCGCAAGCGGCGCGGCCGCTGCTGGATTTCATCGCGCTGCTGCGTCGCAATGGCTTTCCGGTGGCGCCGGAACAAAGCCTGGCTTTTCTGCGCGCGATCGAACTGCTCGGCCCGCGCGATATCGAGGACATCCGCCGTGCCGGCGTCGCCACGCTGGCGCCGCCGTTCGAGCGGCAGCCCGATTTCGACATGTTGTTCGATATGCATTTTCTCGGCCTGGCCGGGGCGCTGTCGGATCAGGTCGTTGAAAGCGACGAGGAGATGGAGGTTCAGGACGACGGTGCCGGATATGACGCGCCGCTGTCGGACGAGATCAACGAGACCGGACAGGCGGCGACCGCCCGTGAGGCGCTGTCGCGGCGCGCGCTGCGGCCGGGCGACGACAGCCAGGAACTGGCGCGGTTCAGTCGGCACCTGCCGGCCCGATTGCCGCGCCGCCGCGGTTACCGCATGCGCGCGGCGAAACGCGGCGGCGGCTTCGATCTGCAGCGCTCCCTGCGTGACGCCATCCGCACCGATGGCGAGGTCATTCTGCTGCGCCGCCGCGAACGTCAACCGCGGCCACGCGCCATCCTGCTGCTGATCGACGTGTCGGGTTCGATGAAGGCGCGCTCGGACGCGCATCTGCGCTTTGCCCATGCGCTGGTCAACGCGGCACCGCGCGTCGAGGTGTTCACGTTCGGCACGCGGCTGACGCGGCTGACCCGCGCGCTGCGGCTAAAGAACCGCGAGCAGGCGCTTGCCGTCGCTGCGGACCTCGTGGCCGACTGGGACGGCGGCACCCGGATCGGCGATGCGCTGGCCGCGTTTCTCGCGGTGCCGCGTTTCGCCGGCTATGCCCGCGGCGCGCTGGTGCTGGTGCTGTCCGACGGGCTCGAGCGCGGTGATCCCGGGCAGATGATCCGCGCGGTCGGGCATCTCGCGGCGCGCGCCTGGCGGATCGACTGGCTGACTCCGCTTGCTGCCGCGGCCGATTTTCGTCCGGAGACCGCAGCATTGCGCGCGGTGCTGCCGATGCTCGACAGCGTCGCCAATGGCGCGACGACCGAGCGGTTGTGTCGGCACGTTCTGGATCTGTCACGACGGAGGGCCGCCCGATGATTCAGTCTGCGCCCGGCTGCGTCGATTCGCATCATCACATCTGGCGGCAACAGGATCTGCCCTGGCTGCTCGGGCCGATGCAGCCGCGGATCTTCGGACCCTACGAACCGATCCGCCGCGATTATACCATCGCGGAATATCTGGCCGACGTCGCCGCCGCCGGCGTCACGCGATCGGTTTACGTGCAGGCGAATTGGGCGAAGGAACGCTTCCTCGATGAGGTCCGCTATGTCAGCGACGCCGCGCGGGAAACCGGCTGGCCGCACGCCATTGTCGCCTATGCCGATTTCACCGCGGCCGATGTTCGGCCGCAACTGGAGCAACTGGCGGCATTCCCGCTGGTGCGTGGCGTCAGGATGCAATTGCACTGGCACGACAATCCGCAATACCGCTTCGCATCCGCGCCGGATCTGGCGCGCGATCCCATGCTCCAGCGCAACGTCGCGCGACTGAGCGAGTACGGCTGGGCCTTCGACCTGCAGGTATTCGCACCACAGATGGCTGGCGCGGCCGAGCTGGCCGATGCCTGTCCCGGCGTCAGCTTCGTGCTGCAGCACGCCGGCATGCTGGAGGATACCTCGCCGGCCGGCCTCGATGCCTGGCGCTCCGGCATGGCGCTGCTGGCGCAGCGGCCCAACGTGATGGTGAAGCTGTCCGGCCTCGGCACCTTCCTGCATCGCAACGACCCGGCGCATATCGGTTTCGTGGTCGGCGAAACTGTCAGGCAGTTCGGCGCCGGCCGCTGCATGTTCGGCTCGAACTTTCCGATCGAAAAACTCTGGACCCGCTACAACGCGCTGGTCGATGCCTATCGCGCGGCGACGCAGACGCTTTCCGCCGCCGACCGGCAGGCAATCTTCCACGACACCGCCGCCGGCATCTACCGGCTGGCCTGATCAACACGATCCAACGAGAGGAACAACCACATGGCGCTCGAGATCAAGATCCTAGACTACGGAGACATCGAGCTGGAATCCAGCTTCCTCGTGCTGGGACGCGATTGCGGGCGCGTCAGGCGGGTGCCGACCTATGGCTTCCTGATCCTTGGCGGCCCATGGCCAATGGTGGTCGATACCGGCTATCGCCACAATCAGATCATGGAAAGCCTTGGAATGCGCGGGCTGCAGCACCACGAGAACATGATCGAGAACCAGCTCTCCAGGCACGGCGTGCGGATGGGGGACGTGCGCTACGTCATGCACACCCATCTCCACATCGACCATGCCGGCAAGGACGAACTGTTCCCGATGAACACGACAGTTCTGCTGAACCGGCGCGAGCTGGAATATTCGGTTTCGGGTCTGATGCATCCGCAATATCCGTTGCCCGACATCAAGCACCTGATCGACCGGCTGCACACCCGCCACGCGCTGCGGCTGGAGGATCTCGAACTGTCCGGCCCGATCGAAGTCTGCCCCGGCGTCACCATCGACGCGGCGGGCGCCCATACCGAAGGCTCGATGAACGTGCATGTCGAGACTGCCGAGGGGCGCGCCACCATATGCGGCGACGTGATCTATGATTTCAACGACCAGGTCGTGAATCCCTTCCACGAGCTGCATCACAATGAGCCCCGCACCACCGGCAACCACGGCAACACCAAGCGGGAGGAGAAGGCTGCGATCAAGCGGCTGCTTTCGAGCTCGCGCTTCCTGCTGCCGGTGCATGACAAGCCCGCCAAGATCGAGCACGGCCAGGTGGTGGCGCGGCTCGACATGGCGGTGCCGGGACCGACCGTGCAATCGCTGCCGGCACGCAACTGGTTCGCGGCGTGAACGGCGGCTGCGGAGACCAGCGATGACCACGCATATCGCGTTGCGGCCCTCTTTCGCCGAACTGATCGATCCGTGGGCGCCGGTGCGGCAGGTCGGCACCGGCTTCCAGTTCACCGAAGGGCCGATCTGGCACCCGAAGGCGCATGATCTCTTGTTCTCGGATATGCCGGGCGACGTGCGCCGTCGTTTCGACGGGCAGGGCATTCGCGAGGCGATGCGTCCCGCCAACAAGTGCAACGGCATGACCTATGATGCCGAACTCAACCTGATCGTCTGCGAGCACGCCACCTCCACGCTGGTGCGCGAACGCCCGGACGGACGGCGCGAGATCGTGGCGTCGCATTTCGACGGGCTGGAGCTTAATTCGCCGAACGACGTCTGCGTCAAATCCGACGGCGCGATATATTTCTCCGATCCGTGGTACGGAAGGATGCCGGTCTACGGCGTCGAGCGGCCGCGCCAGCTCGGCTTCCAGGGCGTCTATCGCGTGCCATCCGGCGGTGGCGTGCCGCAATTGCTGGTCGACCGCTATCTGTTCGATCAGCCGAACGGGCTGTGCTTTTCGCCGGATGAGAAGCGGTTTTACGTCAACGACACCGTCAAACATCTGATCCGCGTGTTCGACGTCGATGCCGGCGGCGGCCTCGGCAACAACAGGGTGTTCGCCTCCAACATCGTCTCGGCCACCGAGCCCGGCGTGCCGGACGGCATGAAATGCGACGCGCTGGGCAATGTCTGGCTTTCGGCGCCGGGCGGCATCTGGGTCTACGCGCCGGACGGCAGATTGATCGGCAAGCTGCGCGTTCCCGAACTGGTCAGCAATCTGACTTGGGGTGGCCCCGATTGGCGCACGCTCTACATCACTGCGACGCATTCGCTCTATGCGGTACCGGTGAGGGTCGGGCCGCGCAACGAGCCCTATATGCGCGCCGGTCAACACGCGCCGGCCGTGACGCAGCCGACGCCGGCCACGACAGCGACTGTCAGCCGGTCCGGCGTCAAGATCGCCGAGCCGGGCTACGCGGTCGATCCCCTGCGCTGCGCGCTGATCATTCAGGACATGCAGAACGACGTGGTGATGGAAGGCGGCGCCTTCGCCTCGTCCGGCTCGCCGGCGCATTGCCGCGAGCAGAACGCCATCGCCAACGTGAAGCGGCTCGCGGAAGCCGCCCGTGCCCGCGGCGTCATGGTGATTCACGTCTGGTTCGTGGTCGAGCCCGGCGCGCCGGGCGTGACTGCGAATGCACCGCTGTTCGAGGGGCTGAACGATGCCAAGGCCATGGTGCGCGGTACCTGGGGCGTAGCGCCGGTGCCGGGGCTGGAGCCGCATGCCGGCGACCAGGTGGTGGAGAAGATGCGAATGAGCGCCTGGGAGGGCACAAGGCTGGAGGCCATGCTGAAGGCAGCCGGGCGCGATTTCGTCATCGTCACCGGCGCCTGGACCAACATGTCGATCGAACATACCGCCCGCACCGGCGCAGACAAGGGGTTCTACATGATCGTGCCGGAGGATTGCTGCTCGACGATGAACGCCGAATGGCACATTGCCGCGGTGAACTACGCGATTCAGAATGTGGCCATGGTGACCCGCGCCGACGACCTGATCGCGGCCTTGTCCTGATCTGGGTGCGAAGTTCGGCCGATGGTATGCGGACGGGCGCGGGCGCTGGTCAGGTCGTCGACTGCGCCAGCGGCGATTTCGCGCGTGATAGATAAGTGCCGCAGCCTTTCTGTCCTACGAGTTCGCCTTCGCGGACGACGACGCGGCCGCGCAGCATGGTCAAGACCGGCCAGCCGGTGACCTCCAGGCCTTCATACGGGGTGTAGTCCGAGCCATCGTGAAGGGGATCGTTGCCGGCCGTTTTCATAACACTCGGTCGAAAGCCAAATGGGCAGCTAATGTCTCCAACGTCCAGAGCGGGCAGCGTTTTAGCCAAACGTAAGCGCGAAAGTCTCGACGCCTGGGTTCAGGAATTCGACTTCGACCGTCCGTTCATCCACGGCGCCTGGCCGTCGGATCAATTGATAAAGGCGCTGCTCGGTCACCGTGCCGTAACCTTGTTCGTCCACATCGAGGCCGTGCGCATCGCCCGGCGGCTCTCCGTCGATCGTCACGCGAAAGCGCACCGGAGTTGCTGAAGCTGGCGGGCTCATGACAAGATTGACGTCGCGGGCGTGAAATCGAGTTCCAAGCACGCCCCTCGATGCATTCAGCACAGCGGCGTCCTCGCGCACCGTCCAGTCGCCGGCGAGCGCCCACTCGTTGGATCGCAGACGCGCGGGCAGCTCATAAGCTTTGGACTGGTTGCGTGTGACGCCGCCCGGGGAAGCGAAGTTTTCCGTGCGAACGTACCCGAGATAGTTCTCAGGTGACTTGAGCGTCGCCCAGTCGGCTGCGACTTCGAAGCCGCGGGGATCGACCGCGACGAGGTTACGGTCGATGTTGGCGGCTCCGGCCTCGGCCAGGAGCTTCTGAATGAACCTCTCGGACTCCTCGTACGAGCCTTCGCCGAAATGGTGATGGCGGACGCGTCCCTGCGCATCGATGAAGTATAGCGCTGGCCAGGAGTGGTTGTCGAAGCCGCGCCAGACCGCGTGATCACTGTCCACCGCGATTGGGTAGGCGATCCCCAGTTCCTTCACGGCCCGTCGCACGTTGTCAATGTCCTTCTCGAACGTGAACTCCGGCGAATGGACGCCGATCACCACCAATCCCTGATCCCTGTACTTCTGTTCCCACGCCCGGACATAGGGCGCGGTTCGCAGCCAGTTGATGCAAGTGTAGGTCCAGAAATCGATCAGAACGACCTTGCCGCGTAACGCCTGCGGCGTCAGCGGCTGCGAGTTCAGCCATTCGTTCGCTCCCTTCAGCGAAGTCAATTGCGATTGACCAACGGTCGCACGGGCTGACGCCCACTGGAACAATGATGTCGTGGCCTGCGGCATGGACTTGCTCCAGAAGAAGTCGGCGATGGGCGCCGCGATCGCGACGGCGAGGACGGCGGCTGCCAGTCGTTTACGAATGCTCATGATGGACACCTTCCGGAGGAGGGAAGTGCGCCCGCCTCACTTGATGCGGGCGCACGGTTGCACGTCGAAGGCCAGCTCACCGGCGAGCCACAGCCTTCAGCGAGTCGACGAATACCCAGAACGAGGCGGCGAACAGGCCGATGTCCTTGAGAAGGAACTGACCCGGCGCGACGGTGATCGCGGGCGCTCCGAGCTCCGGGACGACGACGCCCGGCGTCGAGATCATGAAGCTGAGTGTCGTAACGAAGAGTCCAGCGGAGAGAAGACCGCCGGCAGCAGAGAAGATCGGACTGACCAATCTGAGAGCGATCAGCAGCCCGATGCCGAGTTCGATGAAGCCAAGGAAGGTCGAAAAGCCGCGTACCGAAAAGAGAGCGTAGAACCAGCTCAGCAACGGGCTGTTCTCCACCAGCGGCACCAGGCCTTGTGCTTCGTATTCGGTGAATTTCATGCCACCGAACCAGGCATAGATGATCGCGAGCGAGGCGTAGAGCCCGAACCGGCTGAGTGGTTCTGCGTAGACGAGCACGTGCCTCGCGTGATCGCGCCAGCCGGCAGTGGCGATCGGCGCGAGGTCCGGTGTTGAGCCGGGGATACTGAAGAGTGACATGGTAGCCTCCGTATCGTTGAACATGTGTTACGCCGCAGCCGCGGTCCGGTATCGCGCCGGTACTGAGCTGAGGGAAAGGTTTGGCATGAGCTTCTGGCGCGCCAATTCGTAGTCGGCCCAGTCCGCTGTATCTGGAAGCGAGGGGATCGTGACGACTTCACCCTGATCGAAGCCGGCGAGGGCCGCGTCGACGAGGTCATCCGACCTCATGACGATACTGGACGGCAGATTTTCGACGGCGCCACCGGCTGCGTCCCAGAAATTGGTCGCCGTCGCGCCGGGCAGGACGGTCTGGATACGCACGTTCTTGTCTGCCAGTTCCTTGTGAAGCGACTGGCCCAGGGCGAGCACGAAGGCTTTGGTTCCGCCATAGACGCCGTTCAGGACTTCCGGCGCGATGGCAACCACTGAGGTAATGTTGATGATCGCCCCGCCTCCACGGGCGACGAGCGCCGGAGCCGCAGCGTAGGTAAGCCGCATCAGCGCCGTCACGTTGAGATTGACCATCTCCTCCATAGCATCCACATCGGACTGCAACAGCGGTTCCAGGCCGCCGACGCCTGCGTTGTTGACCAGCAGAGTTATGCCGGGGTCCGTGGCGACGATCGTCTCGATGCGCTTCAGGTCACCCCTGTTGTTCAGGTCCGCGGCAACAGTCTTGACCTCGCGGCCCGTGGCGTCGGCGATCCGCGTCGCCAGCTGGTCGAGCCGGGACTGGTTGCGTGCGACGAGAATGAGGTCGTAACCCCGGCGAGCCAGCCGGTCGGCATAAACCGCTCCGATTCCGGCGGAGGCACCTGTGATCACTGCGACACCTTTGAGAGAGACGGACATGGCACTTCTCCTTGTCTTGCGCCACTGGCGCGTTGGGGGTGATGAATTTGGGTTGGTCACCGAAATGCGGCGCGAACCTCGTCGATGGTCTGCTTGGGATTTTGCAGGTGAGGGTAGTGCCCGATACCGGGAAGTAGCGTCAGCTCGGCGCCAATTCTATCAGCGAGTTCGATCCCCATTTCCTTTTTGATGTAGATATCCTTCTCGCCCCACACGACTTTCACCGGGACTGCCAGCCGCTCCAGATTCGATTCGAAGTGGTTCTGGTCCCGCGTAAAGTGCGCGTAGTAATGCGAGAAGGCATCCGCCGTCGTTATTGCGCCGTGACTCCAGGCGCGCGACATGTCGTCCTTGAACTGGCGCGGCACATTGAAATGCGCTTCCTGGGGCAGGCCTCTTCTGAACGCGTTTTCGAGGATGTCGTCGCGGTTCTTGTTCAGCTGGTCACGGGCCTGATCCATCGAAGGCCCGGCCTTCAGGCTTTGCAGGCTCTCGTACATATACTGAGGCCTGTCGAAGGGGGCGAAGTCGCCGACGATGATCGACGTCGCGATGCCGGGCTTTTCCTGGGCCAGGAGAAGGGCCGGCAGAGCGCCGATATCGGTTGCGTAGATGGTGAGCTTCGAGGTGTCGATGCCCGCCTTGCGTATGTAGTCATACAGAACGCGTGCATAGCCTTTGGGGGCGTACGAAAATCTATCGAGTGTCGGCCGCGACGAAAGCCCGAAGCCCGGCCAGTCGAAGGCATGGACTTCGTAGTCGCCGGCGAGGGCAAGAGCGATATCCTTCCAGGCGTACAGCGTCTCCGGAAATCCATGCAGGAAGAGAACGGTCCCCTTCGGTTTCGCGTTGCGGACCACCATTCTCCGGAGCGTGATGTCCTTGTCGATCTCGAGGAAACTGACATCGGCGCTATGCTCTCGTGCGGACAGCGTTTGGGCGTGTGCCGGCGTACTGAAAGAACCTGATACCGGAGTGGCGAACGCCGTGGCAGCAGCGATTGCTATCGCCACGCCGCGGTGACAGCGGCGACGAATGTTGAATTTCTCCGAGCTATTCGTCATGACTGATCTCCCGAACTCGAATGTCGCGTGCTTCGCAGTTGTGATGCCGTTTGCGTGGCGTTCTCGATGCTGCCTACTTGCCCAGCACCAGGAGCGGTTTGCCCTTCTCGACGATGTAGGTGGCAATCTCGGCGGCCTTGACAGAGCCGACGTTTTTGACCGCATGCGGCGTTCCATGCGGAATGAAGAGGACTTCGCCGGCCTTGACGGTCAGCGGCGGCCTGCCGTCGAGCTGATACTCCAGCGCGCCTTCGGTGACGTAGACGAGTTCTTCACCGGGATGCGAGTGCCTGACGGCGCTGACGCCCGGACCGAACTCAACGAGCACCTGGATAACCTCGCGTCCGGCGGCGCTGAGATCGTTGCGGAGCAGATTGGTGCGTTTGATGTCGCCTAGACTGACTTCGTGGGCCTGTGCCGCGGGCAAGGTCGAGCCCGTAGCGATGAACAGTGCAGCAGTTGCGACGAAGATGCGGAGCGTTTTCATGTGAGTCTGTCCTCTTTCAGGTTGGAATTTGGAGCGATTGATGGGTCTGGTTCAGCTCAGTGTTGACGTAGCGGCCGAAATGCCGCGGCGACTTCCCGGGAGAAAAGTTCGGGTTGTTCCCAGGCTGCGAAGTGTCCGCCCTTGTCGACCTCGTTGAAGTAGCTGAGGTTGCGATAGGCGCGGCGGGCCCAGCTCTCCGGAGCGCGATACACTTCGTCCGGGAAGACGGAGACCGCGACGGGAAGCGAGATTTCGGCGGTCTTCTGCGCGGCGGAGAGAATGACGCTCTGGCCCGCCGTCTCCCAGTAGATGCGCGCGGATGAAGCAGCCGTGTTCGTCAGCCAGTACAGCGTGACATCGTCGAGCATCTCGTCGCGGGTGAGCAGGCGCAGCGGCTCGGCGTTGTTATAGTCCAGCATCCAGGCCGCCAGCCCCGCGGGGGAGTCAGTCAACGCGTAACCAATGGTCTGCGGCCGTGTGCCCATCATTGCGGCATAGGCCCGGTACCTCTTGTAGAAGATCGAGAGCGCGTCGTACGCTGCACGTTCCCCAGGTTTGAGATCCTGCGGAGCAGGCGCGCCGGTGGCGAGCAGCGCTGCGATCTCGGACGGTACAGCCGCCGGCAGGTTGATGTGAATGCCGAGCAATCCTGCAGGAGCCCGTCGTGCCATTGCGCTCGAGATTGGCGCACCCCAGTCGCCGCCCTGGGCGACGTAGCGGCGGTAGCCGAGGCGATTCATCAGTTCGGCCCAGGCTCGTGCGATGCGCTCCGGCCCCCATCCAGTACCTTTGGGCTTGCCGGAAAAGCCGAAGCCGGGGATCGACGGCAGAACGAGATCGAATGCGTCTTCTGCGCGTCCGCCGTGGCTTGTCGGATCAGTCAGGGGACCGACGGTCTTGAGTAGCTCGAACACCGATCCCGGCCAGCCGTGCGTCATGATCAGCGGCAGCGCGTTGGCATGACGCGAGCGCACGTGGATGAAGTGGATGTCGATGCCGTCTATCGTCGTTGTGAACTGCGGCAGATCGTTGAGCCTGGCCTCTGCTTTGCGCCAGTCGTATCCGGTGGCCCAGTAGCGCATAAGTTCGCTGAACGCGTCGAGCTGCAGGCCTTGCGTTCCATCATCGACCGTCTCCCGGTCGGGCAAGCGTGTCGCAGCGACGCGCCGGCGAAGGTCAGCCAGAGCCTCATTTGGAACGTCGACACGAAACGGCCGAACTACATCATTCGGCTCAGCCAGAGCGCGGTGAAGAGGAAACAGGCCAACCGTGCCGGCAATCGCGATGCCCATCGTAACGCTGCCCAGCAGAGCGCGCCGATCCTGGTCGATAACTTCGGAAACCTGCGGCCTGCGCATCTTGCTCTCCGTTGCCTGCGGGCTCGACCAATCTGGTTCGCGCACCGCCTGTGGCTTGAATGTCGCTGGAGAACAGGAAAATTGCTCGTTAGGTGTTGTTAAGCGCTGTTAGGGGTTGCTTGCGTTGAGGAAATTCACCGCTCGGCCTCCCGTGCCGGCAACGGACAAGACCTGCGGCCGGGTCGGGCAGTCAAAAGCGGACTGAAAACGTTCCGATCTCGGTTGCAGCGGCACAGAAGGAGGCAATTTTCTGCGGTTCCTCTCGAAAAAAGGAAGCTGGACGGCGACGAACGCGGTACAATAATTGTTGCTGGCCAGCCGTCGACAAGGGTAAGCGCAAGTGACTGGACTTGAAACAGCGAGCGCTTCTGGCGCGAGCCCCGTGAGGGCATCGCACGATGCAGGCATTGCCTCCTTTGGACCTTTCTCCCTTCACGACAAGGCGCGGCTGCTTGAACGGGATGGTGTGCCCGTCAAGCTGGGCAGCCGCGCGCTGGATATCCTGCGGGTGTTGGTCAGCCGTGCCGGCGATGTCGTATCGAAGAACGAGCTGTTGGCCCACGCATGGCCGGGCCTTGTCGTCGAAGAGATCAATTTGCGGGTGCATATCGCCGAGGTCCGCAAGGCGCTCGGAGATGGCAAAGAGGGTGCGCGGTATATCACGAACATACCCAGCCGCGGCTATTGCTTCGTCGCACCGGTGCAGCGGATTGCAGACGCGTCTCCGGCGGTATCGATTCCCGCGCAGATCCCCGGCGTGCCCGAGGTGCCCACGCCTATTTTACCTCACCGCCTGGAGCGGATGATCGGACGAGATGACGTTGTGCGGGAAGTTTCGCAACGTTTGCTGAGCGAACGGTTCATCACGCTCAGGGGCCCCGGTGGAATCGGCAAGACGACCGTTGCGATCACGCTGGCGCACGAACTCTCGGCGCAATTCGACGGTCAGGTTCGCTTTCTCGACTTCAGCATGGTGAAGGATGGGGGGCTTGTCGCAGGCACGATCGCCTGGGCCCTTGGGCTCGTGGTGCACAATTCTGATCCGACCGACAGAATCGTCGGTTACCTGCGGGCCCGCCGCCTGCTGCTGGTCCTCGACAGTTGCGAGCATGTCGTCGAAGCCATTGCCGGGATGGCGGAGCGTATCCACCAGCAGGCGCCTGGGGTCAGCATCCTCGTCACCAGCCGCGAGTCGCTGCTTGTGGAAGGTGAGCAGATCTTCGAACTCGGTCCGCTGGAGGGGCCACCGCAGGGTGCGGGGTTGAGCGCGAGCGAGATGCTGGCCTATCCGGCTGCGCGCTTGTTCACTGAACGGGCCGCCGCGGCGGGGCATCGCGCGGAGATTTCCGACGAGGACGCCGAGATTCTCGCCGAAATATGCAGCAAGCTCGACGGCATTGCGCTGGCGATCGAACTCGCCGCCGTGCGGGTCGGTACGCATGGACTGCGCGAGATGGTGACGCTGCTCGACGGCCGGCTGAAGCTGGAGTGGCGCGGCCGGCGGACGGCGCCTCCGCGCCATCAAACACTCGGTGCAACACTGGACTGGAGCTATGGCCTGATCAGCGAGAGCGAGCGGATCGCTCTCCGTCGCCTTGCCATCTTCGCCGCTCCCTTCACGTTGCAGGGGGCCACCATGGTCGCGGGCGAGGAGGATGATCCGGCCGAGCGCATTGTGGAGTCGTTGGAGCAACTCGTTGCCAAGTCGCTGATTGCGGTGCGGCCAGACGGCGCCGTGACGCGCTATCGGCTTCTTGACACCACCAGAGCTTATGCGACGCAAAAGCTTGCCGACAGCGGTGAAGCGACCAGGGTCGCGCGCCGGCATGCCCGTTATGTCCAGCACGCGCTGGAGATGACGGCGGCGGCAGATGCAGGCGGTGTCGACCAGGCTTTGCTCTCGCGCGCTCGGACGCTGCTGTTTTCCGACGCCCGTGCCGCGCTGAAGTGGGCCTTCGCCAATGATGAGGGCGCTGAACTGCGCGTGCCGCTGGCCGCAGCCTGCGCCAGGCTGTTTGTCGAACTCAACCTGCTGGACGAAGCACGCCTGTGGTCGAGCCGCGCGCTTACGATGCTGGACGATTCGAGCCGCGGCAGCGCATCGGAACTGGAGCTGCAGGCGACCCTCGGACACGCCTTCATGTTCACCGAGCGCAACAGCGATCAGGCTGAAGCGGCGCTGCGGCGAGGTCTTGAGATCGCTGAAGCCCTCGGCGATGGCGCGAGCAAATTCAAGCTGCTGGCGCGGCTAAACATGTTCTATCGCAGGACCGGCGACTACAGGCTTTTGTTGCCGCTTGCCCTCGAAGCCGAACGGACCGCTCAGACGATCGGAGACCCGGCAGGAATTGCCGGCGGCAAAGGTTTGGTCGGCGTTTCCTATCACCTGATAGGCGATCAACGCGCGGCGCAGCTGCATCTTGAGGAAGGGGTTGCGGGCGGTGAAGCTTTGGCCCGTATGCAGCCCGGCCATTTCGCTTATTCACGGACGCCGCAGATTCCGCTCGCCCGCGTGCTTTGGTTGCGAGGCTTCCCCGATCAGGCGGTCGAATGCGCTCGGCCCTTGACGGGGTCAGCCGCGCCGCGGGACGCCGTGATGCACTGCATAGCCCTCTGCTGGTCTGCGTCGCTCTATGGTTGGATCGGCGACTGGTCCACGGTCGAACAAATGGCCGGTCGTCTTTCGGCTCACGCGGCGAACCACGCGCTGGCGACCTATCAGGCCGTGGCCGCTGGCTTTCGGGCGCAGACCATGATCGCGCGTGGGGAGGTCAGGGAAGGTATCGAATTGCTTCAGGCCGCGCTGCCACGGCTGCATGCGGACCGCTACGAGCTGTATGCCTCTGCTTTCATTTCGGAGCTTTCGCAGGGGGTGGCCGAGTTGGGGCATCCGGCGGAGGGGTTGCGCATGCTGCACGAGGCGATCGCCCGCATCGAGCCGGCGGGCGAAGCTTTCGACGGGCCGGAACTTCTGCGCCTCCGCGGTGAACTCGAAGCGCGGGGCGGAGACCTGAAGGCGGCGGAGGCAAGCTTTGCGGCCTCGATCGCGCTGGCCGAGAAGCAGGACGCACTGTCGTGGCGGCTGCGAACGGAAACGTCGCTGGCCCGCCTTCGCCGCAAGCAACGCAGGGCTAAGCCGCTGGACGGTCTGGTCGAGACCTACGCCCGCTTCACGGAAGGCTTCGAAACGGCTGATCTGAAAGCTGCACGCGAACTGCTGGACGAGGCTGCAAAGTAACGGCCGCGTCACCCAAAGCGGAAATCGGAGAGGTCGATCGAGACCATTAGCGTATCGAGCATCGGTTTCATGTCGCCGTTGCGCAAATAGGCTTTGCGCCGGGTGGGAATCCAGATGCCGTCCACATTCACGGGGTCGGAGACGTACTGCGCTGCCGGGAAGCTGCCGGCAATATCCACGCGGTAGTCGTGCCGGCGAATGAGCATGTCCTCGCCGAAATAGAACTCCTGTTCAAAGCTATGGCTGGCGATCTTCGCGGGAAAGGTTGCCCTCAAACCGCGCCAGGTTTCCGCTCCCTCATGCCAGGGTTCGATTTCCTCGACGGTGAAATCGTCCATGGCGAGCAGGAATGGTGTGGTGAGGTAAGTCCATAGCGCATATCCGTTGAAATAAGCGCGATGCAGCGGGTCCCAACTCGTCCGCAGGTCGTGCCGCGCAAATGAAGAGCGGGGATTGACTCGTTCGGCGACCACGCTGCCGTCGGCCGCATGAATAGCGATGCGATCGGATGTGAAGTCGGTATGCCTGCCGCTTCCGAACGGCGCAACCGAGGCCCATTGCCGGTGCAACTCGACCTGCATTGTTCGCGCGATCGGGTCCTGCGGGACGCCCTTGAGTGCCCAAAGATCGCCGCCGCTGACGATGGTCGCGGTGAGCGTGCGGTGAGATTTCCAGCGCTTCAGGCCCCCATGGGCCTCGATTGCGTCGGTGAGCAGCGGGATCATGTCGGGTCCTTTCGGGGTTCGCCTTGGTGACCCCCGGACAATCGCCCAAAATGCTCCGGATGACCCGTTAGGTGTTGTTAATCGCTGTTGGGAGCAGAGAGGGCAACAAAATCCTTTTGTCTCAATGCCTTGCCTGAACGCATGCGCCCGAGCTTCGGCTCGCCCGGCCGCGCCCCCGGGCCGCGCTACCGGCGCGCAAGTTTCGCGGCGGCGAAGTCGCGCTGACAACGTCTAACAACGCTTAACGAGCCAACATCCCTGATCAGGTGCATATCGCTTCCACACGAGGCCGATGTCGTTTGCCGGCGCCTCAACGGGAGCAAAACCATGCATAAGGACGCCAACCAGACTCGCCGCGGGTTCATCGGTACTGCTGCTGCGCTCGTAACCGGCATTGGATTGACCTGCCCTGCAGCCGCGCACCTGAGCCTGGCCGGGATTACGGATGCAACAACACGGCCACTGACAATCAGTGCGTCCCGGGAGCATCTGAAGCAGATCAATGCGGGCCTTCTGAACGTGGGATACACCGAAAGCGGCCCCGTTGGCGGACCGGCCGTCCTGCTGCTGCACGGCTGGCCCTACGACATCGACAGCTTCGCGGAGGTCGTTCCTCTGCTGACCGCCCAAGGTTATCGCGTCATCGTGCCTTATCTGCGCGGCTACGGCACGACCCGTTTTCTTTCAAGCGAGACCTTTCGAAATGGTCAGCAATCGGCGCTCGCAGTTGACATCATCGCGCTGATGGATGCGCTGAAGATCGAAAAGGCAGTCGTCGGAGGCTTCGACTGGGGCACGCGCACCGCCAACATCATGGCTGCGCTCTGGCCGCAGCGCGTCAGCGCGATGGTCTCCGTGAGCGGCTACCTGATCGGCAACCAACAGGCCGGCAAGGTGCCGCTGCCGCCGAAGGCGGAGCTTCAGTGGTGGTATCAGTACTATTTCGCCACCGAGCGCGGCCGCATCGGCTACGAAAATAACCGGCGCGAGTTCGCGAAGCTGATCTGGAAGCTTGCATCGCCGAAATGGAATTTCGACGATGCCACTTTCGAGCGCAGTGCGCAGGCATTCGACAATCCCGACCACGTCGCGATCGTAATTCACAATTATCGCTGGCGGCTTGGATTGGCTGACGGCGAAGAGCGCTACGACGAGTTCGAGGCCCGACTGGCCCAGGCGCCGACCATTGGTGTGCCGACCATTACCATGGAAAGCGACGCCAACAGCGCGCCGCATCCCGATCCCGCCGTCTACGCGAAGAAGTTCACCGGCAAGTACGAGCACCGGCATATCGCCGGCGGCATCGGCCACAATCTTCCGCAGGAAGCGCCGAACGCATTCGCTCAGGCCATTCTTGACGTCGCCGCGCAAGTGTGACCGCGGCGTCCGTATTCACCCAGCACACAACAGGAGAAAACCATGACAGTAGCAATCACCCCCGCCAAGGTCCGTTTGGCGGACATGAAGTTCGAGATCGCCGTCATTCCGGTCTCGGATGTTGCGCGCGCCAAGGAGTTCTACGCCGGCCTTGGCTGGCGTTTTGACGCGGAGTTCACCAATGGCAACGACTTTCACGTGATCCAGTTCACGCCGCCGGGCTCCAGCGCATCGGTGATCTTCGGCAGGAACGTCACGCCGGCGAAGCCGGGTTCCTCCCAGGGCCTGTACCTGATCGTGTCCGATATCGAGGCTGCCCGAAAGGAGCTGCTGGCGCGCGGCGTCAAGGTCAGCGAGATCTTTCACGGCGACGACAACGTCCACACCGGCACCGACGAGCCTTACCTGTTCGGAAGCGTCCGGGTCAGCGGCCTGGATCCGCAGCGCCGCACCTACCACTCGTTCGCATCCTTCAGCGATCCGGACGGCAATGGCTGGGTGCTGCAGGAAGTCACCAACCGCCTGCCTGGCCGGGTCGAGGGCGACACGGCCTTCACGTCGGTCTCGGACCTCGCGGCGGCGCTTCGCCGCGCAGCGGCAGCCCACGGCGAGCATGAGAAGCTGGCCGGCGAGCACGACGTGAACTGGCCGGACTGGTACGCCGAGTACATCGCCAACGAGCAGGCTGGCAAGCCACTGCCGAAGTAACCATCATCATGTGCGATTCGCCAATGACCGGCGAACCGCGCCCTCACAACCCGCTGCGGAGTGACGCCCATGAGCAACCGAATCTTCGTCTTCTACGGTTCCTATCGCTCTGACCGGACGGGTATCCGGCTCGCCGAATACGTTGTCGATCAGTTGCGCCGCCGAGGTGACGACGCCGAACTGATCGACGCCAAGGCGATCGACCTTCCGATGCTCGACCGCATGTACAAGGAGTATCCGAAGGGCCAGGCGCCCGCGGCGCTCGAGCAGCTGGCGCAGAAGATCAAGGCGGCGGACGGATTCATCTTCGTCGCCGGCGAATACAATTGGGGCGTCCAGCCGGGCTTGAAGAACCTTACAGACCACTTCCTCGAGGAGTGGTTCTGGCGCCCCGCCGCGATCGTCAGCTATTCGGCCGGGCGTCTGTCCGGAGCGCGCGCCGCCACTGCCTGGCACGGCACATTGTCCGAAATGGGCATGGTGGTGATCTCAAGCACGATCGCCGTTGGTTCTATCGGACAGACCTTGTCGGCCGACAGTCAGCCGACCGGCGAGGGGGGCAAGGCACTCGACCAGTCTTTCCCGCGCTTTGCCGACGACCTCACGTGGTGGGTCGAGGCCGGCAAGGCGCAGCGGCAGCGCAAGCAACCACCGTATTGATCCTGGGCCTGATCTTGGGTCGTCCATTCAAACACAACGGAGAATGTCATGAGTACTCAACGGAAGGTCGTCATCGTCACGGGCGCAAGCCAGGGCATCGGGGCGGAACTCATCAAGGCATTTCACGATCGAAATTACCGCGTGATCGCGAACTCGCGCTCGATCAAGCCGTCGTCGGACGCCAACGTTCTGAACATCGCCGGTGACATTGCCGATCCGGCGACGTCAGATCGCATCGTTTCGGAGGGGATTGCTCGCTTTGGCCGCATTGACACCCTCATCAATAATGCGGGCATTTTCATCTCCAAACCCTTCGTCGATTACACGGAGGAGGACTATGCGGCCGTCGTTGCAACCAATCTTGGCGGATTTTTCCGTCTCACGCAGCGCGTGGCCGCCGAAATGATGAAGCAAGGTTCAGGGCACATCGTGCAGATCACGACTACTCTGGTTGATCATCCCAACAGCAGCGTTCCTGCAGGCCTTGCCGCAATGACCAAGGGTGGCCTCAATGCGGCGACGCGGTCGCTCGCGATTGAATACGCTTCGCGCAATATCAGGGTCAACGCTGTCTCGCCGGGTGTCATCAAGACGCCGATGCATGCGGCGGAAACGCACGAGTTCCTGTCGAAACTGCATCCGGTCGGCAGGATGGGAGAGCCGCGGGACATCGTTGACGCCGTACTGTACCTGGAGAACGCGCCGTTCGTCACCGGCGAAATTCTGCACGTCGACGGCGGTCAGAGCGCCGGTCATTAGCATATCTAAACCGGCAGAGCTGCCAGAGGACGTTATCATGCCGATTGTGACTATACAGGTTACACGTGAGGGCACGCTCAGCGGATCCGAATCCCTTACGGCGACTGAGAAGGCCGCCCTGATCAAGGGGGCAAGTCAGCTGCTGCTGGATGTGCTCAACAAGCCTCTTGAATCGACATTCGTCGTCATCGACGAAATCGATCCAGGCAATTGGGGGTGGGGAGGGCTTCCTGTCCTGGAGTACCGCAAAAAGCTCGCAGCTGAGCCAAGGCAGCCACACGAAGAGCCGGGACGGTAATGTCTCGGAGCTGCTGGTCGACACCGTATTCGCCCCTGCCTGAAACGTCATCATGCCGTGCCTGGAACGGATCGTTGTGCATGACGGCTGTGTGCGAGCCTGCTAGGCTGTAAGAATGCAGGATCTTCGCGACTATCTGCGAGCCTACCTGGCCTATGTCCGGAAGCATGGCTGGATGAAGGCGCTGGGATTCGCCCTTTTCTGGGTGGCTGGCATGTTCGTTCCGGCCGGAGCGCGAACCGTCGTCCAGTTGCCGGATTGGCTTGCATTCTCGTGGATGTTTGGCTGGGCGATTGGCGGCTATATCCTTGCCCCGTACGGAATGTGGAAGCAGCAGCGCGCTGCAGCCATCAACTCGGTTTCGCCGGATCGGAACTAGGCCGAGCACCAGCTGCCGGATGAAAACCACTCCCTGCTCGGGAGCCTTCCCTTCAGCACGTTGAATAATCAGGCACTACCGCGGACGTGTCCGTGTCGCGCTCACGGTCGCGGCGCGCCAGTCCGCCTTAGACCTGCCTCGACCAGCACGGCGGTAGACCGCGCCCGGCAGCATCCCAACAACTTCTCACGAGGCTTAACGAGCCTCAGTGTCGTTCCGAAGGTATCCCTGTTTCATCAAAGACGTCCGCGACCGCGCGACGAGCGCCATCAACCAGGGAGGCATCAACGATGAAGACCAGGACAGTACTGATAGCGGTAGCAATCCTCACGGCGATCGGCGCACCGCTCGGGCTTCTAGCGGCAACGGGAGAGCTGACCGGCAACCGAGAAGCCGCGGCTATGGGCCTTACTCCTCCTGTTCAGGTCGATGTTGCTCCGGTGCTGCTCAAGCGCGTGCAGCGCTGGGACGAGTTCAACGGTCGCATCAGCGCTGTCGGATCGGTCGAGATTCGGCCGCGGGTCAGTGGATATGTGACGCAGGTGGCCTACAAGGAGGGAGATGAGGTTCGTCGCGACGATCTCCTTTTTATCATCGACCCGCGGCCTTACGAAGCCGCGCTGAACAGCGCGACGGCACAGCTGCAGCGCGCCCGGGCGACGGCACTGCTGGCGAAGAGCCGCGACGAGCGCGCGCGAAGGCTCCTTCCGTCCAGTGCCGTGTCCCAGGACGAGGCCGACGCCCGCAACGCATCTTTCGCCCAAAGCGAGGCCGATGTGCTTAACGCCGAGGCCGCAGTCGATCTCGCCCAACTCAATCTCGAGTTTACACAGGTTCGGGCTCCGATCGACGGCCGGGCCGGTCGCGCGATGCTGACCGTCGGCAATCTTGCTGTAGCGGATCAGACCTTGCTGACGTCAATGGTCTCACAGGACCCGGTTTACGTCGATTTCGATCCGGACGAGCAAAGCTATCTTCGCTACAGCGCCGAGGCGCGCCGGAGCCCAGGCAAGGCGTTGGCGGTCCGCGTCGCGTTGGCTGGTGATGAAGAATTCGCTCACGTCGGGATGGTCGATTTTCAGGACAACCAGGTCGATCCGGCGACGGGAAGCATTCGCATGCGGGCAAAGCTGCGCAACCCCAATCGCGTATTCACACCGGGTCTATATGCGCGCGTGAAGGTATCGTCCGGCAACGAAGCCGAGGCTGTACTGATCGACGACAAGGCCGTGCTGACCGATCAGGACCGCAAGTATGTTTACGTCCTCGCTCCCGACAACACCGCGCAACGAAGGGATGTTCAACCCGGCCGCAAGAGCGATGGGCTTCGTTTGATCGAGTCCGGCCTGATGCCGGGAGACAAGGTCATCATCGGCGGATTGCAGAGGATCTACAGCTCCGGCGCGCGGGTGAAGCCATCGGAAGTCGCAATGCCGGCGACGGAAAACTGAGGAGGCGACGATGAACATCTCGAAGTTCTTTATTGAACGCCCGATTTTCGCAATTGTCCTGTCGATTGTCATTTTCCTGGCAGGCCTGATCTCGATTCCACTGCTGCCGGTCGGTGAGTATCCTGAAGTCGTTCCGCCCAGTGTAGTGGTGCGAGCAACCTATCCGGGCGCCAATCCGAAGGAGACGGCAGAATCGGTGGCGACGCCGCTCGAGGAAGCGATCAACGGCGTTGAAGGCATCATGTACATGAAGTCGGTCGCCGGTTCGGACGGCAGCCTGCAGATCGTGGTGACGTTCCTGCCCGGCGTCGATCCTGACACCGCGGCCGTCCGCGTGCAGAACCGGGTGAGCCAGGCGCTCAGCAGGCTGCCGGACCAGGTGCGCCAGTATGGCGTGACGACGCAAAAGCAGTCTCCTACGCCGCTGATGTATGTGAGCCTGTATTCGTCGGACGGCCGTTACGATACGCTTTATCTGCGCAATTACCTGACCCTGAACGTCAAGGATGAGCTGTCGCGCCTGAATGGCATAGGCCATGTTGGGCTCTACGGCGCCGGCGACTACGCCATGCGCATCTGGCTCGATCCGAACAAGCTGTCGTCACGCAATCTGACGGCCACGGACGTGCTCAAGGCGATCCGCGAGCAGAATGTGCAGGTATCCGCCGGACAGCTTGGGGCCGAACCATCGCCCAAGACGACGGATTTCCTGGTCTCGATCAACGTGCGTGGCCGTCTCGCCACGGAGGAAGAGTTCGGCGCTATTGTGCTCAAGAGCGGGGAAGACGGCCAGGTGGTTCGCCTTGCCGACGTCGCACGGATCGAGATCGGGGCCGGTGACTACACGATGCGGGTTTTCGAGGGGAACAAGACCGCGGCAACGGCCGGCGTCTTTCTGACGCCCGGCGCCAACGCCCTTGGCGTTGCCGATGCGGTTTACGGCAGGTTGAGCAAGCTGTCGGAAGGCTTTCCTCCGGGTATCACCTACAAGGTGGTCTGGGATCCGACCGTCTTCGTGCGCGAGTCAATTCGCGCGGTGCTCAGCACGCTTCTGGAGGCGGTGTTCCTCGTCATTCTCGTCGTCATCCTCTTCCTGCAGAGCTGGCGAGCGTCGGTTATCCCGCTGATCGCCGTCCCGGTCTCGGTGGTAGGCACTTTCGCCTTCCTGTATCTGCTGGGTTTCTCCATCAACACCCTGACCTTGTTCGGCCTTGTGCTCGCCATCGGCATCGTGGTTGACGACGCAATCGTCGTGGTCGAGAACGTCGAACAGCACATCGAGCGGGGGCTCAGCCCATACGAAGCCGCCCACCAGGCAATGCGAGAGGTTTCCGGCCCGATCATCGCCATTGCGCTGGTGCTCTGCGCAGCGTTTGTGCCGATGGCGTTTCTTTCGGGCGTCACCGGACAGTTTTACAAGCAGTTCGCTGTCACGATCGCGATTTCCACGGTGATATCTGCGATCAACTCGCTGACCCTGTCGCCGGCTCTGGCCGCGAAGCTGCTGCAGCCGCACGGAGCGCCGAAGGACCGGCTGGCGCGGGTTATCGAAGCGGCGTTCGGCTGGCTGTTCCGCCCGTTCAACCGCTTCTTCCAGCTCGGCGCACGCGGCTATCAAGGGTTGGTGGGCAGGTCGTTCGGCCGGCGTGGCCTTGCACTTGCGGCGTATGCAGTTCTTCTGGCGATCACCGCTGTGCTGTTTCAGTTGGTGCCCGGCGGCTTTATCCCTGCCCAGGACAAGCTCTACCTGTTCTCCGGCGCAAAGCTGCCCGAGGGGGCATCTTTGGCCCGTACGGAAGCAATCACGCGAAAGATGGACGAAATCGCCCGCACCGTCGAAGGTGTGGACTTCGTCAATGCGTATGCCGGCTTCAACGCGTTGCAATTCGTCAATACGCCGAACATCACGACCGCCTATATTCTGCTTAAGCCGTACGGCGAACGTAACCGCAGCGCGGCGGAGATCACTGCCGAACTCAACGCCAAGTTTGCAGGCATCAAGGACGGGTTTTCATACGCGCTGCTTCCGCCACCCATTCAAGGGCTTGGGAACGGATCGGGCTATTCGTTGTACCTCAAGGATCGGGCGGGCCTTGGTCATGGCGCCCTGCAGGATGCTCTGAATGTCTTCATGGCCGAAATCGCACGAACGCCGGGCATGACGCATCCCGTCAGTTCCTATCAGGCCAACATTCCTCAGCTTGAGGTCAAGATCGATCGTGTGAAGGCCAAGGCGCAGGGCGTGGCATTGTCCGACCTGTTCGAAACGTTGCAGGTCTATCTAGGCTCGAGTTACATCAACGACTTCAACAAGTTCGGCCGGGTCTACAGGGTCCTGGCCCAGGCCGACGCGTCATTTCGCCAGCAGGCGGAAGACATCGGCAATCTGCGCACGCGCAACGCGCGCGGTGACATGGTGCCGATCAGTTCGATGGTGACCGTTATTCCGACGTTCGGCCCTGATCCGGTGGTCCGCTACAACGGCTTTCCGGCGGCCGACGTGATCGGGGATTCCGATCCCAGGGTGCTTTCGTCGGCAGAGGTCATTGCCAAGATCACAGAGATCGCCGAGCGGACCCTGCCACGCGGCATCGAACTGGAGTGGACGGATCTAAGCTACCAGCAGGTGAGCCAAAGCAACGCGGCGCCCGTTGTGTTTTTGCTCGCGATTATCCTTGTCTTTCTCGTGCTCGCCTCGCTGTATGAGAGCTGGACGCTTCCCCTGGCGGTTATTCTGATCGTGCCGATGTGCATTTTTTCGGCAATGTTGGGCGTCTGGCTCACGGGAGGTGACAACAACATCTTTGTACAAGTGGGAATGGTCGTACTCATTGGACTGGCGTGCAAGAATGCCATCCTCATTGTCGAGTTCGCTCGCGAACTTGAAGTCCAGGGCAAGGGCATAATTGAAGCTGCGCTCGAAGCTTGCCATTTGCGGCTGCGTCCGATCGTGATGACATCGGTTGCCTTTATCGCCGGCTGCGTACCGTTGCTGCTGGGTCACGGAGCAGGGAGCGAGGTCCGGGGGGCGATCGGCGTCAGCGTTCTGGCCGGCATGCTGGGCGTCACGGTGTTCGGGCTCTTTCTCACCCCGGTCTTCTATGTGGCGCTGCGCAAGTGGTCCACCGCGCGTGCGAAGACCGAGCCGTCGCTGGGGCAAGCCGTTCTCAAGCCGGATTAGGCGCCTCGCCGGCTTGGATTAACAAACGAACTCATGAAGGAGGATGAAAAATGACAGACAAACATGAACGCGCGGTACTGGCCGGCGGTTGCTTCTGGGGCATGCAGGATCTGATCCGCAAACTACCCGGCGAGGTCAGGACACGGGTTGGGTACACGGGCGGCGATGTCTCGAACACCACCTATCGCAACCATGGATCGCATGCCGAAGCCATCGAGGTCGAGTTCGATCCTGACCGCATCAGCTATCGCGATCTGCTGGAACTCTTCTTCCAGATTCACGATCCGACTACACTTGACCGGCAGGGCAATGATATCGGGACGTCCTACCGCTCGGAGATCTTCCATACCTCGGAGGCGCAGCGCGACGAGGCGATCCGGACGATCGAGGATGTCAACGCTTCCGGGCTGTGGCCGGGCCGGGTTGGGACGAGGGTTTCTCCTGCCGGCGCGTTCCGGGAAGCGGAGCCGGAACACCAGGACTATCTGGAGCGTTATCCGGAGGGCTACACCTGCCATTTTCCGCGCCCAGGGTGGAAGCTTCGGCGGCCAGGCGCAGCTGCCTGAGGCCGGCGGTGGCACCGCGTCAACGGCGATAGCGTCTTGAGCCGAATAGCGCACCGGCGATGAAAGCCGTCACCAGCATTCCGATAGGCGCCGCCATCGTCGCTTTCCTGAGAAGCTCAGGATATGTTTCCGGCTGACGCGCCTTCTCGACCGCATCGGAGAAATGACGGCTGACTTCGTCTACCTGAGCCGTGGCGGAATCCACCGCTCGTTTCGCGAGGTTTAGGGCTTCTTCGGCTACTCGAGTTTCGCCCTTGCTGGTGTCCGTCATCGCAAGCTCCGCTTTGGTCTCCAACAACTCGCGAGTGTCAATTTTGTTGCTGGACACCAGGCCGAACCCAGCCGGTACGATGGAACGCTTGGCGCCCACGATGTCTGACCGTCGATGCCTGCATGCCTATCGGCTGTTTCCCGGAGGTTGCTCGAACTGCCACAATTCGGCTCGAACCAGCTCGAATTGGCCCATGATGGACTGGAGCGATAGTTCAAGTGATGGCGTGGCGGCTCGGCAATCCGGGTTGCGGCCTCGGCAAGATCGTCGGCGATGTCGGTATCGACCGCATTGCCGTGGTCCAGCCGCAGCGTCGCGACTCCGCCGGAGAGATCGAGCGGCACGGTCCGCAGCGGGCCGGCAGCATCACGCGAGCATGCTGTGTCGGTGGATTGTTCGAGCATCTTGATGCGCCCGGGGGTCGATGGTGATCGGATGCGCAAAGCCGGCGTCGAGCGGTGCGCCGCCCTCTTTGCCGAGGACACGATACTCCCTGTTTACCGGCAGCCGGCCATCCGTTGCGCCGCACGCGCTGGACTGTCGTGATCGGCCGTGGTTTTGAACACGGGGGGAGCCGCGGCAAAGATCGCGGTCACCGACACTACTGATATCCCGGTCCTTACATCCGGTCTCGGTCATCTTCCCCGGACGAATGAGCTTGGGAGCGTGGTGAAAGGAACTGCCGCGCTGCGGTGCTACCGGTTCTTTTCGCTGTCGGGCTGTGCCTAGCTCAGCCCCATTTCGACCGCGATCCGAATCAGGTCGGAATGATTCTTCGCTCCGAGCTTCTGCTTCAGCAGCGAAGTCGTATTGGCGACCGTCTTGTAGGAAATCTCCAGCGCGTCTGCGACCTCGACGATTTTGTCGCCGCGGCCGAGCAGCCGCAGGATTTCCAGCTCGCGCGGCGTCATTTGCGCAACAGGATTGGCCTTGATCGCAGCACTGGAAAACGTTACCGCTTCGGCTAGGTGCGGCGTGATGAATTGATCGCCGGCGGCGACCTTGCGCACCGCTTTGACCAACAGGCGAGGGTCGTCTCCCTTGGAGACATAACCCTGCGCGCCCATTTCGACGGCGCGAATCACGAATGCCGGATCGTCATTCATGCTGAACATGATGATTTTGGCATCCGGATCGTCCTTCCGGATCCGCCGCATCAATTCGAAACCGGAAACATCCGGCAGATTAACGTCGATGACTATTACATCGGGCTTCTTTTGAGAGAAGGCGCGGTGACCGGATTTGGCGTCGCTGGCTTCATCGATCCTGATCGAACTGTCGCCGGCAAACAATGCCCTGCACCCCGACAGGACTACTGGATGATCGTCGACGATCAATATCCTTTTCGGTGCTTTCTGGGTATCCTGCATCATTTTCCGCCTCCACCGTCTTCTACATAAGTCGTCTCCGTGGATTTAGAAACGAAAAAACGTCCATGACCCCTGGAATGGCCCCAATCTGGCGAGGCCTGTCTCTCCGCCGGCGCCTGCTCCTCCCGCTCGGCACCATGTTCATTGTGGCGCTCGTTTTGGGGGCAGTATTGTTTCGTAGCTTCGGATCGACGCACTTGATCGAGGAAAACCAGTCGGCGGCGAGATCGGCCGAGCAGATTGCGCGAGCGCTCAACACCGCGCTTCAATCCGCCGCTAACCCGCAACAGACGCTGGATGCGTTCGGCCGGTCGCTCGGGACCACGGGCGTCCTCCAGTTCCGCCATGTCGGGAGCCAGGCGCCTCCCCAGGTTCAGTCGTCGACCGTGGCCGGCAGGGCGCCGGGCTGGTTCAATGATCTCATGGAAGTGCCGAAGATGGGCGCGGTGTTTCCCGTCATGATCGAAGGCCGCCAAGTCGGAGAGATTGTGTTCAATCCGGATTTGTCTGCCGACATCCATGAGAAATGGATCGGATTTCTGGCTATCCTCGTTTCCGCGATCGCCTTGGCCACCCTGACCGGGATCATCGCCTACGTTACGGCAGGCACGGTCCTCGGACCCTTGCGCGCGCTCGAGGAGGGGCTCACCCATATGCGGCAAGGCGATTACGGGCAGGTCATTCTACCGGCCGGACCGCCGGAGATACGCCGGAGCGCCCTGGAAGCCAACGAATTGGCCCAAACCCTGAACCGGCTCATTCAGGATAATCGCCGTCTGTTGCGCAGGATCGTGTCGCTGCAGGACGACGAGCGGCGGGACATTGCGCGGGATCTTCATGATGAATTGGGGCCGCTGCTTTTTGGAATCCGCGCCAACGCTGTCACCCTTCTGGACAGAACTCCGTCCGACAAGGCGCAACTCGACGCCTCGGTGGGAGATCTCATTCGATCGGTAGAGGCGCTGCAACAGGCGAATCGGCGCATCCTGGATCGCCTGCGGCCGCTTTATATCGACGAGTTGGGCCTGGCGAGGAGCATCGAAGCTTTGTTGCGAAACGTCGAGTCGCAAGCACCCCGGTTGCAGCAGGCGGCCCATATCGATCCTCGTTTGGGGGATATCGACGGCTTGCTGTCGCATACCGCCTATCGCGTCATTCAGGAGGCGGTAACCAACGTGCTGCGGCATGCCGATGCCAGTGCGATGAAAATCACGGCCTCCTGGCAATCCGACCAGTTGTTGATCGAGGTCGCTGACGACGGCGTCGGCATTGCGCCGGACAATGCCTTTGGCCGCGGGTTGACTGGCATGCACGAGCGGGTGCGCGCGCTCGGCGGAACCCTCGAATTGCTGCGCGAAAACGGCCTGACTTGCGTCCGTTGTCGTCTGCCGGTTGGGGGGCCGGGCTAAGGTGGTGATCGAGTAACGCGCTGGCCTCATCCGTCGAGCCGATGCTTCGCCGATCTGCCGCTCGAGACGGACCGTGCTCTCCGGGGATACGGTGATGGGAAACTGCGGACTCGCGATACCGGAGCATGATGGCAGAATATCGCGTTTGCGAAATTGGAGACGGGGTCAGCGAAAATTTGCTCGCGATTTTGCCTCGGCAGGCCCGGAATGAGTTGCGTAATTTTCCCAAAATGATCGAAGCCGAAATGGATACGGATGGGCCTGCCCCTATATCCGCGATGGTCGAGCACGACGCCGTCGGCTTCGGGCGTGATTTCGTCGAGGCCGAAGGCGGCCGGCGGGCCCGGCGGTCCGGCCGGGGCCTCCTCTCGTTCTCGACCTGGGGGCCTGCAAGCCGCGGTCGGTCACGCGGCCATGTTATGCCAGATTGCGTTCAACGCAGCCGGAGAATCCGCTTTACGAGTCGGGAATTCTTGGTAATGACATGGCCAAACCATCACCCGCCGCGGACTTGCGGCAGCAGCGGGTAGACGGCGATCGACTTGGCGAATTCCTACGAAGAAGCGAAGCGATCCCGGAGCGGTCGGCAAAGCGTACCAAGCGTTTAAAATCCATCAACCCATCACGAGGGGGCTTGATCAGGAGGAGACCGTTTGGCACTCTTCAGATAACGTCTCCAGCATTTGGAGTTATCATGTTGAAATCATACCTTTCTATCGCGGCCGCAGCGTTCGCTGTATCGGCTCTCACGGTCGACATCGCTCATAGCGGGACTTATCCCTTTGGGGATCCGCCTTATCGGCTGAATTGGGAACATAATCCCGAAATTCAATCGGGCTGCTGGAAGTGGAACTGGCAGCAACATCATTGGGACGATCATTGCCCCGTCTACATTAACCCGAAAGCGTATATGTATCCGCGCTCCAGGCGTGTCGTATTGCGAGCCAAAGGTTGATCGGCTAGTCGCGAGATCCGAATCGTGGGTCTCGCGCGCTCTGGAGCGACTCGCGGTTCAGGAATGCTGAATAGTGCAGGCGGTCTGGCTATGCTTGCCGAAATTCAGCAGCGCGTTCTCGCGCTTTCCATCGAGCCAGACACCCCGGCCAGCATAGCGGTAACCGACACCCATCGGGATCAGCCGAACGTGGGTTGCGCCGCGCGGCGACGTGTAGAGCGAGGCCGTAATAATCTCACCAACGACACTTACGGCGATGGGGCAGAGCGGATATTGACGGCCGTTCTCGCAGACAAAAACGATTTCGGAGCAACCACCTCGGCCGGAGGTCATCAGCCCCAGGTCTGCGGCTGCAGCCGAACCGGCATTCATCGTCGCCGCGGTGCCAAGGAAAGCAACCATCGTCATAAATTTTGTAAATCCAGCGCCCATGGCGGCCCCCAAGCTGATCAATCAGCGCAGAAGAGCAAGAATTCTCCATAAGGTCAATTGCATCTTGGGTGATTCACCGGTTTGCAGCCATCGGTGCCGCCAAAAGGGAGGCTGGCCGGATCTGGAAGAGAGGCGATCCTGGTCTCAGTGCCGGATTGGGTTCGTTCTGCCGATTTGGCCGTCGCGCACGTTAAACGCGATCATCAAAAAAAGATCAACTTAAGAGAGCATTGACATGTCAAACGCCCTAGCTCCTCGGCCGCACTGAAGTTTGCTTCAAGTTGCCATTCTGCGCCCGACAACGGTGTTGGAAAATCCTATTCTTTCGTGACGTAAGCAATTCGATCCGTTCGTTGACCTCTCGTCATCCATTCGACGTACTTCCTGAGCCCGGCCATCGCGTCGCCCTTTCCTTGTCGCCTTCAACTCCACCGCGCCGCGGGCATGCTGAACAGCGGCTGCCGGAACGGTCACATAACTGATCGCAAGCAGTGCCAGTACAAACACTACCCAACCCAACTCAGCTTCGATTCCATGATGATGTCCTGACCACTGTCATTCAATCGCAACCGGTGGTCGAAAGCAATGGCAGACGGGCGAAGCCGCCAAGAGGCGAAAAGAAAGTTCAACGCCGCCCCAAGCGTATGGTAAAGCAAACGCGATCCTCGATTCAGAGATCGTCACACACGCCGGTTCCGAAAATTTCCGAAGCCCTTAGCACGTTCAGCTTCGCCGGTGAGCATTACATCCGCGCCCGAGCAGCGTGAGCCGGTGCGCACATGCGATGCTCGCAGCGATGAATATTCGTCGCTGGTTGATAGTTGCCGGCGTCGAAGTCGTCCTCGGATTCATTAGCTTCGCATATCGGGAAAAAAGGGAATGGTTCCACCGCAATCTCGGAGCTGCGCGCAGGTGAAATTGGAGCTTTGACAAGCTTAAAGCCGTATGGCGACGGGATCAAATGAGCCGCTCGGGTACGAAGATGTCGTTGACGTCGTCGATGTCGTCGAAGTCGTTGTGCCCGTGGGCTTCGGATCGGATGTCGGCCTTGTCAGAATCTTCGGCAAAAACGGTCGGCCAATATCGAATCCGCCGCCGCTGATGGCGCTGAGTTCGTCGATGCTCAATTGGCGGGTTGGCTTGGTCATGGCTTCTCTCCATACATTCGGATCAAGATAAGCGTTTAGTTCTGGGATTGGGTTAGCCGCCAATCGTTTCCTCACAATTTCGTCAGCCAGGGAAATGGTTTCACCGCGGCGGAGGATCGTTTCGTCGGGTCGGTAGCGATGAAGCCGGTTCACGGGATTGAGAACCCCGGGCGGATTACCTCGTTGCAGCAAGGGACTGCAGCCGGTCGTCGGTGTGTCCAAAGCGTGGCTGGCGGCGCTGAAACCTTGAGGAAGGGCGAACCAGATGCTTTGACCGTCTCGTTCAATGAGGTCTCCGGGACGGCGAACGACTGATGGCGCGGCCCTGCCTGGCAGGCACTCGGTTCGGCTTCGAGCAGACGCCTGCTGAGCATCGCAAATTGCAATCTTCAAAGATCCTAACAAATCGCGAAGTGGGGACTCTGCGGAACCGACACGGCTATTTTGATGAGGCGAATAGCGGAACTCCGGCAGGGATGCGTCTAGTCAGCGGGCAGACGGCCGAGATCATCTGTGCTAACGTTTCACTATGAAAGACCCTTCAAAATCATCAGGGAATCCCACAGAAGATGTCCTGTCTGCGATACAAGAGGTGATTGATGCGCCTCGCTTGCCTTTTCCCGCCAGAAATGTGCCTCGCGCCGCAGAACCGGAAGGCATAGAGGCTCGAGTAGCAAAGCTGGAGGCCGGGATAGATTATGTTCACCGCAGCATTGTGGAGATAAAAACCGAGCTGCAAATCATGAGAAGCAACGCGCGATCGGACTTTCGACTAATTTTTGCGGCCTTGATCGCGGTCGCGTTCGGATTGGCGGGGCTTTTGGCAAAAGGATTTCGTTGGCTTTAGGAATCCCTAATCCCACTCACTCGCATTCCTCGCTGGGAGCCGGTTGCTTCAGTACAAGCCAATCGAGCGAATACTCCGTTGGACCTGAGAAGAAATTTGCGGCCGCAATTCCCATCAACGTGCTCGCGTGTTTTTGATCCAGCCGCCCTCGCGGTGCAGGTTCCAGGGCGTCGTTAAAAGGACGCTCGAACCGCGAGCGGGACTATGATCAATATGCAGTTTGGCCTATGTTGAGCTCAGGATCAGAAGTTTTTTGCAGCGACCGGCATGCTCATAGCCATACTCTTTTGCCTAGGCCTGACCCTCTCGGCCGCAAACGCGGGGGCGTCGCCGCCCGACGAAAAGGCGCAGTCTCGGTCGTTACTGTCGACGATAGGACCGCCGGTCTTGCGTGAAGCAGAAAATGCGACTTTCGACTCCAACTCCTTGGGAACGGGAGGCTCGTCCCGAATATTGACAAGGGCGGATTCCAGTTCGACCAATCAAAAAATCCGCAGGTTTGATCAAAACTACAAAGTACTTGAAAATGCCGCTGCTGCTCATGATGTTCCGTTGGACTTTTTCTTCCGACTGATCAAACAAGAGAGCAATTTCGACCCCAATTCAGTAAGCCACAAAGGGGCGCAGGGTATCGCGCAATTCATGCCCGGGACGGCACGCTGGCGCGGTCTGGCGGATCCGTTTGAGCCGGTTCAGGCGTTATATGAATCCGCGCGTTGGCTCCGGGAGCTGCGCGAGCAATTCGGCAATCTTGGATTGGCGGCGGCAGCCTATAACGCCGGACCACGGCGTGTGCAGGACTGGCTTGCTGGGCGAGGCGGCCTGCCTGAGGAAACGCGGGCCTACGTCCGTATCGTCACCGGCAGATCCGCAGAAGAATGGTCGCGCGGGCCGGTCGAGGATCGGGGCGATCCACATGGGAATGTGCTTTGCAATGCATCGGCCAGTCGCACGTCATCTGAACCTCGCATCGTCAAGGCTGTTGAACCTCGGAGCACCAATTCTGCGGAAAAGACCGGTTGGGGACCGTGGGGCCTTCAGCTCACGGGTAACTGGTCAGAGACCAAAGCGTTGTCTGACTTCAAGCTTCTTCAAAAGCGATTCTCGTCCGTGCTGGGAGACCGGGCACCGATGATCCTAAAAAGCAGAATGGCAGGTCGAGGGTCAGCGCCTTGGTATCTGATCCGAGTCGCCGAATCCACGCGTGATCGCGCCAACCAGCTTTGCGCGCGACTCGAATCAATCGGCGGCAGTTGTCTTGTCTATAAAAACTAGCGAAACGCGTTCAAAACACCTGTTCGCTAATTCAATTCGCTCATGGCAATTTCTACATTCTTCGCGACTGTTGCCAAGTCAGAAGCGTTTCGTAGAACCGATCGGAGGCAAATATTAGGACCCACCAATTAAAGAAACTCGGAATTCCATGTCTACCCCGATCTATGTCTGCCACCGGAGAAAGTCGAGCCCTTGATAGGATTACGCCTTGACCACTCTTAGGCTCGCTCGACGGCTCTCGGGTGATAGCGAGGGCCATGGCAGTTTCTCAAAGGCAACGCCTGCGTGGCTGGCTTCGCGCCAGATTATTTTGCAGCGGTGGATGGTTCGGAAATTATCGAGGCTGAATTCCAAAGTCTCGGGCAATTCCTCAGTGGGAAAAGCAAGCTCGATGCAGATACCCAATCCGGTAAAGTTGAGCACTGTGCAATCGAGCGCAGTTTCTCCACGAAGGAAGACCTTCCCGGGATGACGAATCTTCGTTCGTTGGAGTCGCCGTTTTTCCATTCAGGTTCTCTGCAGCTGCAGGTTAGAGTGGGCGAAATTTGCGCCGGAATTGCCGGCGCTTTCGTTAACTGACATCTAGTTTGACGCGATAGCGTTTCGGCTCCTCTAGTGAAATCGACACGATTTTATCTATCGGGACAATCAGGCTCATGCGCGATGGGCGCCGCCGGGCGGCATGCGCGTGGCGTTCCCGGCGGCTGGAGATCGAGAAACGCATCGCACGCTAAAGTATCTTTAAGCCTTGAGGCGTTTGCGGGTGTGTCCTTTAAAGTTGACGCGTGTCATGGGCGCGGCCCTGCTTCCCGCGCTCGACGCAAAAGAACGCTCCGGGGGTCTTGTTTGTGGGATGCGTAGGCCGGTGCTTTGCGTTAAAGTATCAAATCGGGGCTTAAAGCTGAGGGGGAGCGGCTATGGAGATACCAGCGTAAGGCGGCCGAGCTCAAATAAGGTAGTCCCCGAACCCGAGTTGAAACCTGGCTGCCGGGTTCAGTGCCGTTGCCGCCGATGCCATTCGACTGGAAATCGGCACCGGTGCGGTTCAGGGCCGTCCCAGAGGCGGCACCGGAGCGCTCGGCGCCGATCCCTCCGCCCAAGCGGTAAAGCGGCAATGCGCTCGGCGTCGACATCGATTGACCTCGCTTTGCCGCGCTAAGCGGCGTTGGCCGCCGCTCGCGCAACAGGAACGCCAAGTCTCCGCACAGGTAAATTGGATTCGGCGCTGCCGCTGCAGCGCCTGCAAATTTTTCAAATCAGCAAGTCGTGAGGCAAAAGTGCTTTGACATGATGCTGACCGTTCGCCGCGTGTTCGTTCATGGCAGCTGTTCCTGCCTCAGGAATTGCCGCGGGTTCGACGTCGTGACCGAACAAAACGGGCGAATCGTCAAATATTTCGAGCTCAACTTCCGCGTTGGGGGTGGAAGGGGTAGCCTCGTTATTGAAGTGGAATGCCGGTTCTTGGCCGGCGCCGCCGGTCTCGGACGCCGCTTCAGCCGGCTGGGCGGGCTCTGATGCGTTTGGAACGGCGGATTGTGAAGCGTGCTGCGAGTTACCGCGGCCCGCGCTGTTACCGGGGGCGACGCCAGTTTTGATCGGATCGGCCGTTACCGTAGCGCTTGCGAAGGCAGGCTCCGAATCGTGCTCCGAGTTACCCTGGCCCGCGCTGTTACCGGGTGCGACAGCAGTTTCGATCGGCTCGGCTCTTGCCGGTGCACTTGCAGAGACCGAATCCGTAGCGTGTTGCGGGTTGCCGTTGCCCGCGCTGTTACCGGGTGCGACGGCAGTTTCGATCAACTCGGTTGTTGCTGGTGCGCTTGCGGAGGCTGGCTCCGTAGCGCGCTGCGAGTTGCCGCGGCCGGGTGCGGAGCCGGTCGCGATCGGTTCGACTGTTGCCGTAGCGCTTGCTGAGGGCGGGTGTGACGAGTTGCCGTGGCCCGCGCTGTTACCTGGTGCGGCGTCGGTCTCGATCGGCTCGGCTGGCGCCGGTGCGCTTGCGGAGGCTTGCTCCGAAGCATGCTGCGAATTGCCGCGGCCTGCGCTGTTACCTGGCGCGACGTCAGGTTCGATCGGCTCGGCCGTTGCCGTAGCGCTTGCTGAGGGCGGGTGTGACGCTGCCTGCGAGTTGCCGTGGCCCGCGCTGTTACCTGGTGCGCCGCCAGTTTCGGTCGGATCGGCCGTTGCCGCAGCGCTTGCGGAGGCCGAGTGTGACGATGCCTGGGAATTACCGTGGCCTGCGCTGTTACCCGGCGCGCCGCCAGTTTCGGTCGGCTCGGCCGTTGCCGCAGCGCT
>JAUXWH010000216.1 GCA_030681365.1 Bradyrhizobium sp. | reverse complement strand
CTTGGCGAAGGCGGCCGGCACGGGCCGTTCAAGGCCTATGAGTGGAACAAGATGAAGACCCCGACCCGGATCCTGGTCGGCGGCCCCGAAGTCACCTCCGCCTTCGTGCTGATGGGCCTGGCCCTGGCGCGCCGCGCGATGATGGCGGGGCGCACGCGGTAAGGCGCTCGGTGCACTTACCCTCCCCTGGAGGGGGAGGGTCGCTCGCGTCCGGCGATGCGCAGCATCGTCCGGTGCGAGCGGGGTGGGGTGAAAGTCTCTCATCGCAAATAGTGCGCGAGGTGATGGACCGTCACCCCACCCCGTCTCGCATCTGCGATGCGAGCCGACCCTCCCCCTCCAGGGGAGGGTAAGAAGATCATCGCGTTAAGTTGAAAAACCCTGCGCTGGTGCGCCAGCCCAATCCGCACCACAATCGCGGTGCCTGATTAGCCGATTCCTCATGGTAGGCGGCCGTTTGTTCATGAAATTCCTGATCGCGCTGTTAGCATTGCTGCTGCCTGCCATCGCCGATGCCGCCGACATCACCGGCGTTCCGAAAATCCGCGAGGCCGATCACATCCAGATCGGCAATTCCCGCATCCGCCTCGGCGGCATCGACGCGCCGCAACTGGACCAGCTCTGCCTCAACACCAAAGGCGAGCGCTGGGCTTGCGGGGCCGCGGCGCGCGACGAGCTGATCAAACATGCCGGCACCAGGACCTGGAGCTGCCACCGGCGCCATGTCACCGACCGCCGCGGCCGCATCGTGGCGCGCTGCAATGTCGACGGCGAGGACATCCAGAAATGGCTGGTCCGCAACGGCTGGGCGCTGGCCTATGCGCGGTTTTCCCGCGACTACGAGGCCGACGACAAGGCCGCGCGCGAGGCCCGGGCCGGGATGTGGCAGGGCGCCTTCATCGCGCCGTGGGACTGGCGCGTCCGCAACAAGAAGACCGCCATTCTCGGCGCCGTCAAGCCTCCGGAGAACGCGCGCGCGATCCTGCTGGCCTCGGCGTCGGGACCGGTCGCGCCCTCGCCCGACTGCACCATCAAGGGCAACGTCAACCGCTCCGGCGTATGCATCTATCACACGCCTTCCAGCCGCTGGTACGCCAAGATCCAGATGAAGATCAGCAAGGGCACGCGCTGGTTCTGCTCGGTCGAGGAGGCCGAAGCCGCCGGCTGCCGCGAGACCCGGCGCTAGCGCGGTGAAGCGCGCCGCGCTGCTGCTGCTGTCGGTGGTCGCCGCCTACACGCTAGCGGCCTATGTCGCGCTGCCGGCGTTCTGGACCCATTACGAGCACCAGAAGGGCCTCGCCGAGCTGCCGATGGTGACGCGAACGGCGCAGGACATCCCCGGCGATCCCGTCAATGTCGGCCTGGTCGGCGACAACAGGGACGTGCTCTGCGCCATGCACGCCGCCGGCTGGTACCCGGCCGATCCGGTCACGCTGAAATCGTCGATCGAAATCGTCGGCAGCGTGCTGCTCGACCGGCCCTATCGCGCGGCGCCGGTCAGCCATCTGTATTATCTCGGCCGTCGCGAGGACCTCGCTTTCGAGAAGCCTGACGGGCGCAGCCCCGATCGCCGCCATCATATGCGGTTGTGGAAGGTGCTGGACCAGGGCGAGGAGAACCGGCCGGTCTGGCTCGGCGCCGCCACCTTCGATCGCGGCGTCGGCGTCAGTCACTACACCGGCGCCGTCACTCACCACATCGGGGCGGATATCGACGCCGAGCGGCAGTTTCTCGCCACCGACCTGGAGGCGGCCGGCATGGTGCAGGCGAAATATCAGGTCACCGGCATCGGACCGACATTGGCCGGACGCAACGGCGGCGGCGACCGCTATTACACCGACGGCGAGGTGTGGATCTTGCGGCTGGTCGAAGCCTGCCGGAGGCAGACCGGCCCCGCCGACGTGATCGCCAGCCCCGCCGCGACCGAGATCAAGGACCGGATCTGGGGCGCGGTGGCGGACAGGTTGCGAAAATAGCGGGCCGCAGGGATGGATCTGAATCGGCAAACTCTTCTCTGCGCGTCATCCTGAGGTGCTCGCCTCTTCGGCGAGCCTCGAAGGATGACTGACGCCGGTTTCGCGGCCATCCTTCGAGGCCGTCGCAAGGGCGACGGCACCTCAGGATGACGGGGTCGGTTGGCGCGACCAAGTGAATGCATTATCATTCCATTCCGACTTGAATTCCCCGCTATTCCCCTGCATCCCTCCCTCAAGCAATCACAACAAGGAACAACAAAATGACCGTTCGCGCGGGCCGGGAGTTTCTGGCGATCCCCGGGCCCACCACCATGCCCGACGAAGTGCTGCGGGCGATGCATCGGCCAGCGCTGGACATCTATTCCGCAGAGATGATCGGGATGACCGACAGCCTGCTGCGCGACCTGTCGAAACTGTTTGCCACCAAGGGGCGCTCCTACATCTATATCGCCAACGGCCATGGCGCCTGGGAAGCGGCGCTCACCAACGTGCTGTCGCGCGGCGACAAGATCCTGGTGCTGGAGAGCGGCCGGTTCGCGATCGGCTGGGGCCAGGCCGCCGCCGCCATGGGCATCGAGGTCGAGGTGCTGAAGGGCGACTGGCGCCGTTCGATCCGCCCCGCCGAAGTCGAGGCGCGCTTGCGGCAGGACAAGGATCACTCCATCAAGGCCATTCTCGCGGTGCAGGTCGATACCGCCTCCGGCGCCTGGAACGACATCGAGGCGATCGGCAAGGCGATCAAGGCGGCCGGCCACCCGGCATTGTTCATGGTCGATGCGGTGGCCTCACTGGGCTGCATGCCGTTCGAGATGGACGCCTGGGGCATCGACGTCGCGATGTCCGGCTCGCAGAAGGGCCTGATGGCGCCGCCGGGCCTCGGCTTCGTCGCCGCCAACGACCGCGCCCGCGAGGCGCACAAGACGGCGGGATTGCGCACGCCCTATTGGGACTGGACCGCGCGCGAAGGCAGCGAGCATTACCAGAAATACGCCGGTACGGCGCCGGTGCACCTGTTGTTCGCGCTGCGCCAGGCTATCGACATGCTGTACGAGGACAAGCTCGACAATGTATTCCTGCGCCATCGCCTGCTGGCCGAAGCGGTGCGCCGCGCGGTCGCGGTGTGGTCCGAGGGCCAGGTGCTCAGCTTCAACGTCGCGGAGCCTGCCGAACGCTCCAACACGGTGACCACCGTGATGATGTCGAACGGCCATGATCCGGTGGCGCTGCAGCGCTACTGCAAGGAAAAATGCGGGGTGGTGCTGGGTGTCGGCATCGGCGAACTCTCCGGACAGGCGTTCCGGATCGCCCATATGGGCCACGTCAACGCGCCGATGATCCTGGGCACGCTCGGCGTGATCGAGGTCGGGTTGAAGGCGCTCGGAATTCCGCACGGCAACGGCGGCACCGAAGCCGCGATCGACTGGCTGGGCGAGAGCGTGGGGGCGTAACTCACGAGCCGGGAAATCACCGGGCTTCGCGCCCGGGATCGCCGCCGCCCTTTGCGAGTGGCCGGATCGCATTTCAAAACCGAGATCAGAGGCCCGGCGGCAATGGCCGCTGGACGAACGAGGAACCGAGTGACGCAATCAACCAGCAAGACGCCCGCCCCGATCGCGCCGCGCCGCCCGCATTCCTTCACCACCCACGGCATTACCATCGTCGACGATTATGCCTGGCTGAAGGATGCCAACTGGCAGGAGGTGCTGCGCGATCCCGCGGTGCTGGACCCGGATATCCGCAAATATCTCGAAGCCGAGAACGACTACACCGAAAGCCTGCTCGGCCACACCGCCGGCTTGCAGAAGATGCTGGTGGCGGAAATGCGCGGGCGCATCAAGGAAGACGATTCCAGCGTGCCCGCGCCGGATGGACCCTATGCGTATTTGCGCAAGTTCCGCGAGGGCGGCCAGCACGAAATGTTCGGCCGTATGCCGCGAAACGGCGGCGAAGTCGAGATCGTGCTCGATGGCGACAGGCTCGCGGCCGACCACGAATATTTCAGGTTCGGCGGGGCGCGGCATTCGCCGGACCACAGGCAGGTGGCCTGGAGCGCCGACATCAAGGGCTCGGAATATTTTTCCATCCGGGTGCGCGACTGGGCGACCGGCGCCGACCATGACGACCTGGTCGAGGAGACCGACGGCGCGGTGGTGTGGAGCGCGGACAGCCAGAGCTTCTTCTACGTCAAACTCGACGACAACCACCGGCCGATGCAGGTCTGGCGCCATCGGCTCGGCACGCCGCAGGCGGATGATATTCTGGTCTACGAGGAAAAGGACGTCGGCTGGTTCACCCATATCCATGAGAGCTCCAGCGGCCGGTTCTGCGTGATCGCCGGCGGCGACCACGAGACTTCGGAACACCGGCTGCTCGATCTTGCCGATCTTTCCGCACCGCCGCTTCTGATCGCGGCGCGCGAGGAAGGCGTGCAATATTCGGTCGCCGACCGCGGCGACGCGCTGTTCATTCTCACCAATGCCGACGGCGCCATCGACTTCAAGGTGGTCACGGCGCCGCTTGGCTCGCCGGAGCGCGCCAACTGGCGCGACCTGATCCCGTATCGCGAGGGCATCTACATCCTCGATGTCGAACTCTATGCCGGCCACATGGTGCGGCTGGAGCGCGCCAATGCGCTGCCCGCCATCATCATCCGCGATCTCGCGACTTCGGAGGAGCACGCCATCGCGTTCGACGAGGCGGCCTATTCGCTCGATACCATGGGCGGCTACGAGTTCGAGACCACGAATCTGCGCTTTTCCTATTCGTCGATGACGACGCCGTCGGAAGTCTACGATTATGACATGGCCAGCCGCAGCCGAACTCTACGCAAGCGGCAGGAGATACCGTCCGGCCATAACCCTGCCGACTACGTCACCACCCGCATCATGGCGACCTCGCATGACGGCGCGCAGGTGCCGGTCTCGATCCTGCACGCCAGAGACCTCAAGCGCGACGGCACCGCGCCGCTGCTGCTGTACGGCTACGGCTCCTACGGCATGGCGATGCCGGCGTCGTTCTCCGCCAATCGGCTGTCGCTGGTCGACCGCGGCTTCGTCTATGCCATCGCCCATATCCGCGGGGGAGCCGACAAGGGCTGGGGCTGGTACCTCGACGGCAAGCGCGAGAAGAAGACCAACTCGTTCGATGATTTTTCGGCCTCGGCGCGCGCGCTGATCGCCGCGAAATACACCGGCGAAAAGCGCATCGTCGGCCATGGCGGCAGCGCCGGCGGCATGCTGATGGGCGCCGTCGCCAACCGCGCCGGCGAACTGTTCGCCGGCATCGTCGCCGAGGTGCCGTTCGTCGACGTGCTCAACACCATGCTCGACGACACCCTGCCGCTGACGCCGCCGGAATGGCCGGAATGGGGCAACCCGATCGAAAGCGAGAGGGACTTTCGCACCATCCTGTCCTACTCGCCCTACGACAACATCGCGGCGAAGGATTACCCGAAGATCCTCGCGATGGGCGGGCTGACCGATCCGCGCGTGACCTATTGGGAGCCGGCCAAGTGGATCGCGCGGCTGCGCGCCACCATGATATCAGGCGGCCCGGTCCTGCTGCGCACCAACATGGGCGCCGGCCATGGCGGCGCCTCCGGCCGGTTCGACCGGCTCGACGAAGTCGCGATCGCCTATGGGTTCGCGCTATGGGCGGTCGGGATGGCGGAGAAGGGTGAAGCATAAGCTTCGTGTCCCGGACGCGGCGCAGCGTTCTTCACGATGCGCCGCAGAGCCGGGGCCCATTACATGGACCCCGGATCAGCAACGCACCACGCCGCAAGTGCGGCTGATGAAACAACCCGGATTACGCTAGAGTCGCGACTACCGCCCCGTCGCCTTCCGCCACGCCGCGAAATCGACCAGCGTCTGCTCATCGGTGGCGGGGTAGAGCCCGAAGATGCCGCGGCCTTGTCGCACCTGTTCGGTGACGAAATCCTCGAACGCGGTCATTTCGAACGCTTCATTGGCGATTTCGTCGGCGAGATGCGCGGGGATAACGATGACGCCGTCGCTGTCGCCGAGGATGATATCACCGGGAAACACCGGCGCATCGCCGCAGCCTACGGGAACGTTGATCTCGATCGCCTGGTGCAGCGTCAGGTTGGTCGGCGCGCTGGGGCGGTGATGAAAGGCGGGAAAGCCGAGCTTGGCGATTTCGGCGGAATCGCGAAAGCCGCCATCGGTGACGACGCCGGCTACGCCGCGCTGCATCAGCCGCGTCACCAGAATGGCGCCGGCCGATGCCGCACGGGCATCCTTGCGGCTGTCCATGACAAGCACCGCGCCCGGCGGACAGTCCTCGATCGCCTTGCGCTGCGGATGCGAGCGGTCGCGGAACACGTCGAGTTTGTTGAGGTCCTCGCGCGCCGGCATGTAGCGCAGGGTGAAGGCTTCGCCGACCAGCGTCGGCTGATCGGGGCCGAGCGGGTGGACGTCCTGAATGCACTGGCTGCGAAAACCGCGCTTGAACAGCGCGGTGGCCACGGTGGCGGTGGAGATGGTCTTCAGTTTGGCGCGGGTGGCGTCGCTGAGTTGGGTCATGGGTTCGGTCCCCTGCGTTGTCATTCCGGGATGGTCCGAAGGACCAGACCCGGAATCTCGAGGTTCCGGGTTCGATGCTACGCATCGCCCCGGAACGACGACCTAATAAATCGACGGTTCATCGACCGGCTTGCCGAAGCCGGTTTCGAGGAAGTCGAAGTCGCAGCCCTCATTGGCCTGCTTGATGTGCCTGGTGAACATCCAGCCATAGCCGCGCTCGTAGCGCTTCTCCGGCGCCTTCCATTCCGCGCGGCGCTTTGCCAGTTCGGCTTCCGGCACATCGAGGTTGATGGTGCGAGCATCGACGTCCAGCGTAATGAGGTCGCCGTTGCGCACCAGCGCCAGCGGCCCGCCGATAAAGGATTCCGGCGCGACATGCAGAATGCAGGCGCCGTAACTGGTGCCGCTCATGCGCGCATCGGATAGCCGCACCATGTCGCGCACGCCCTGCTTCACCAGTTTGGTCGGGATCGGCAGCATCCCCCATTCCGGCATGCCCGGCCCGCCCTGCGGCCCGGCATTGCGCAGGATCAGCACATGGTCTGATGTGACGTCGAGATCGGGATCGTCGATCGCCTTCTTCATGGAAGGATAGTCATCGAACACCAGCGCGGGGCCGGTGTGCTTCAGGAATCGCGGCTCGCAGGCGCTCGGTTTTATCACGCAACCGTCCGGCGCGAGATTGCCCTTGAGCACCGCGAGCGCGCCCTCGGCATAGATCGGGTTTTCCACCGTGCGGATCACGTCGTCATCGTACACTTCGGCGCGTGCGATGTTCTCACCAAGCGTCATGCCGGTCACGGTCATGACGTCGAGGTGCAGATGCTGCCTGATCCGGCTCATCAGGGCGGGCAACCCGCCGGCATAGAAGAAATCCTCCATCAGGTATTTGTCGCCGGAGGGACGGACGTTGGCGATGACAGGCACCTTGCGGCTGGCGATCTCGAAATCGTCGAGACCGATGTCCTGGCCGGCGCGGCGCGCCTGCGCGATCAGGTGGATGATCGCGTTGGTCGAGCAGCCCATCGCCATCGCGACCGTAATCGCGTTCTCGAACGCCTTGCGGCTCTGGATCTTTTGCGGCGTGAGATCCTCCCACACCATCTCCACGACCCGGCGGCCGCATTCGGAGGCCATGCGGATGTGGCCGGCGTCGGCGGCCGGGATCGACGAGGCGCCCGGCAGGGTCATGCCGATCGATTCGGCGATCGCGGTCATGGTGGAGGCGGTGCCCATGGTCATGCAGGTGCCGTAGCTGCGGGCGATGCCGGCCTCGACATCGACCCAGTCCCGCTCGGAGATTTTGCCCGCGCGCCG
>JAUXWH010000210.1 GCA_030681365.1 Bradyrhizobium sp. | reverse complement strand
GACTGGAACGTCGACAACGGCCTGATCGACGGCCTGCCCGGCCATGCCCAGATCGGCAAGGGCATGTGGGCGGCGCCGGACAAGATGGCGGACATGCTGGCGCAGAAAATCGGCCACCCGCAGGCCGGCGCCACTACCGCCTGGGTACCGTCGCCGACCGCCGCCACGCTGCACGCGCTGCACTATCACCAGGTCAACGTGCAGGCGCGCCAGCAGGAACTCGCCAAGGGCGGCCCGCGCGCCAGGCTGTCCGACATTCTCACCATCCCGGTGTCGCAATCGAACTGGGCGCCTGACGACGTCAAGCAGGAGATCGACAACAACTGCCAGGGCATTCTGGGTTATGTCGTACGCTGGATCGACCAAGGCGTCGGCTGCTCCAAGGTGCCCGACATTCACGATGTCGGCCTGATGGAAGACCGCGCCACCTTGCGGATCTCCAGCCAGCATCTTGCGAACTGGCTGCACCAGGGCGTCATCACCAAAGAGCAGGTGATGGAATCGCTGAAGCGGATGGCGGTCGTGGTGGACGGACAGAACAAGGGCGATGCCGAATACCGGCCGATGGCGCCGGGTTTCGACGGCGTCGCCTTCAAGGCCGCCTGCGACCTGATCTTCAAGGGGCGCGAGCAGCCCAACGGCTACACCGAGTTCATCCTCACCGCGCGGCGCCGGGAAGCCAAAGCGGCGGGCTGACAGCAGGAGCGAAAAAAATCGGCATGCAACGACAGCTTGCCGCAGTTCCCTTCGGAACGTCCGGCATTCCTGCCCGTTGAATCACCATCTCAACTACAAGGAGACGACGATGGATTGGAACCGGGTTGAAGGCAACTGGAAGCAGTTCAAGGGCGCCGCCAAGGAAAAATGGGGCAAGCTTACTGACGACGATCTCGACGTGATCGAGGGACGCCGTGAGCAGCTGGAGGGCAAACTGCAGCAGCGCTACGGCTTCGCCAAGGATCAGATCCACAAGGATGTGGACGACTGGTTCAAGGGTTTGAAGTAACTCCGACGACAGAAAAGCCCCGGCCTTTGGCCGGGGCTCTTTCGTTGGGATGTCGCGATCGGACTAACTAAAACACCGCGAGCATTTTAAGCAGCGAGATCACGCCGATGACGATAACCACGACGCGGGCGATCTGCTTGGCGCGGCCGTCGAGGGGCAAGAGGTTGATCAAATAGAGAATGAGGATAACGACGAGAAATGTGACGAGTGCGCTGATGAGCATGCGGATCCCCTGAGGCGTCGTGAAAGTGCGACTGGCTATTTAATTTAACACCAGATGGCGCGTCGGGTTCCAACAACGGAACTTTATTTTTTCCTCAAAAACCCAATGATTTCAAATGCCCCGTCGTTTTACGGCAACAAACTGTCAAAATTCGCCGCGGCGGCCGAGGGGAGCCCAAAGATGTGGATGGCCGGGTCAAGCCCGGCCATGACGAGCTTTGTTGCGGCCTTGCGTTTACTCTCGCGCCATCACCGGCACGCGCTGATAGCGGGCCTGCAGGCGGTCGGGGGCCGGCGAGAAGTTGAGCGACGCGCCCCGTTTGTCGGGACGGCCGACGACCATCAGGCCGTCCGCGGCGGCGACGATGTCGCCCTTGCGCAAGGTCGGATCGTCGTCGATTTCGACCCGCGCCAAGCCGATCTGGTCCTTGCCGTTGCAGGTGCAGCCGGCGACCAGTTCCTCGCGATAGCGAAACGCATTCGGCAGTTCGGAATAGGGTTTGCCGGTTTCGGTCGCGGCGTTGTCGATGCTGCTGCCAAAGACCAGCTTGGTGTCGCTGGCCGGGCAGAAATTATCGCACGCCTCGGCGCGGCTCTGCTTGTCCGGCCCGTTGACCGGGAAATAGCGTCCGTCGCAGGTGCGCACGCAATAGGCCTGGCCGACACCATAGCGCGGCCGGGCCTCGCGGCGCGGGGCGACAACCGAACCGTCATCGGCGGCGAACGGCATGTGGATTTGTGGCGCGCGCGAGCGGCCGAAGCCGCCGAACAGCTGGGAGAAAAAGTCCTGCGCCTGAGCGGCAGGCGCCAGCGCGGAGGCGCACAGCACGGCCGCCGCTCCCAATGCCAACTGCCTTGTTGAAAGCCAACTCATCCCGGTCTCCCGATTAATACAGCGACGACGTCGAAAGGTTCATCGCCTGGCGACCCGGGACGTTCGTGGTGGCGACGGGGCGCTGCGCTTGCGCCGGACGAACGCTGATCGTCGTCCTGGTCGCCGGGCTTCGGGTTGCCATCAGCGGGGCATTCTTCGGCAGTACCACCACCTTGGTGCCGACCGTGACGCGGCTGAACAGGTCTGCGACGTCTTCATTGGTCAGGCGGATGCAGCCCGAGGACACGAACTTGCCGATGGTCGAGGGATCGTTGGTGCCGTGAATCCGGTAGATGCTGGAGCCGAGATACATGGCGCGCGCGCCGAGCGGATTGCCGGGGCCGCCGGCGACGAAGCGCGGCAGATAGGGCTGGCGCGCGATCATCTCGGAGGGAGGCGTCCAATCCGGCCATTCCGCCTTCCTGGTGACCTTTTGCACGCCGGACCAGGTGAATCCCTCGCGGCCGACGCCGACGCCGTAGCGAATCGCGCGGCCCTGGCCGAGCACGTAATAGAGGTAGGTGTTGCCGGTATCGATCACGATGGTGCCGGGCGCTTCGCGGGTGTCGAAGGCAACGATGGTGCGCTTCAACCGCTCGGGCATCGCCGCCGCGCTGTCGTCGCCGTCGTCCTCGGGCTGAACCATCACGTTGTCGGACGGAAACGACATCGGTGCGTGGGAGGCATAACCGAGAACCTGGGCGCTCGCGCTTTCGAGCAGCGGCGGCGAAAAGATCAACGCCATGCCGAGGACCAGTGCGCCGGTTGCGCGGCAGGAAAGAAGCTTGCTTGCGATTGTCTGTGCCATGATCTGCCCCGATGCGACGCGCATCATGTGATGCTCCGGCCAACCAACCCGGACGGGGCTGCATGGTTCCGGTCGAAGCGAGGGCCGCGGGCGCCTGTCAACCTGAAGGCCCATCACGTTTTTGCGACGGAACTTTCAGTTCCCGCGCGGGTTATGCCGGCCTATCGCCCGGTTCGTCAGCGCGACCGCGAAGCCAAGCCACATCGCCGTAGCGCGGGGGAGAGCCAATTGCGTGTCCTTCCCAATGAGCGTGCAGCGCCCGCAGAGCCGGCAAGCAAGCCGCTGCCCGACAGCAAGGCTGACCAGCCGCCGGTGATCCGGCGCGCCGAGGTGGTGGCATTCGCGCTGGTCTCGCTGCTCGTCATTAGCATCGTCGCGGTGCTCTATGTCGCCAAGGCATTCTTCTTGCCTGTCACGATGGCGTTCGTGATCGGCACCATGTTGGCGCCGGCGGCGAGATACTTCGAACAGCGCCGCATTCCGCGCGCGGTGTCCGCGGTCCTCATCGTGGCCGCGGCGTGCGCCGTGGTCGCCTTCATCGTGGGGCTGATCGCGGCCCCGGTCATCGAATGGAGCCCGCGGCTTCCCGAACTCGGCTCGCTGATGAAGGACAAGCTTCATGTGTTCGACGGCCCCGTCCGGCTGTGGCAGCAGTTGCAGCTGGCGCTGGGCGGATCCGACGCGCTGCCGGGCGCGTCGTTCACGCTTCCCAAGATCGAATGGGTGCAGCCGACCGTCGAATTCCTGTCTCCGACCTTCGCCGAATTCCTGCTGTTCCTGGCGACCCTGATCCTGTTCATCGTTAGCTGGCCGGACTTGCGTCGCGCCATCGTCATGACGTTCGGCGATCGTGAATCGCGGCTGCGAACCCTGCGCATCGTCAACGAGATCGAAGAGCACCTCGGCGGCTATCTGCTGATGGTGACGGTGATCAACCTCGGCGTCGGCGTGGCGACCGGCATCATCTGCGCATTGGCAGGCATGCCGAACCCGGCCGCGCTCGGCGCGCTGGCCGCGACCCTGAACTTCATTCCCATCATCGGGCCGGTGTTCATGTTCGTGATTCTGACGGTGGTCGGCGTCATCGCCTTCCCGACGCTGGGCGCGGGGATGCTGGGACCCGCGGCTTTTGCCGCGATGACCTTTCTCGAGGGCCATTTCCTCACACCTGTCATCGTCGGCCGACGGCTCCAGTTGAACGCGCTCGCGGTTTTCGTCGCGCTGGCGTTCTGGACCTGGCTGTGGGGACCGATGGGCGCCTTCCTGGCGTCGCCGATTCTGATCGTCGGCCTGGTTCTGAAAGACCATCTGCTGCCCGACGATTCGCCGCAGCTGCCGGGGCACTGATCCCGCTGCGGTTTGGGTCGGGAACTTCCCGCAAATCCAGACGTTTGTGGCTTACGCAATACGAATACCTCGAAAAGGATGTAGCAGCCGTGAAAAACGATATTTCCGCCCTGACCGAGCAAATTACCGACGCACTGAACGCCTTCGCCGGCAGCGCCGGCAAGCAGGCGCGCCGCGGCTACAAGGAAGCCCGCGCCAATGTCGACTCGGCGGTCGACGACATCTCGGAGCGCGGCAGCGCCATGATGGATTCCGCCTATGACGCCGCCTCGTCGCTCGAGGAGTCGCTGGAAGACGTCATCACCCAGCGGCCGCTGGCGACCGTCGGCATAGCACTCGGCATCGGTTTTCTGATCGGCGCGGCATGGCGCCGGTAAAGTCGGCGCCGCTGGAGCTGACGCCGGTGACGGCGTGACACGAACATCCAGACCCCGACCGGATGGCGGCGTCGACGCGCCGCCATCGCTTTTGCTTAAATTCTTTTCAAATCGAGGCGTTAGATGTTTTCGCGAATGATCGACGATCTCAAGGACAGTACCGGCACCGCGGTGCGGCTGACCTCGCTGGCTGCCGCGGCGGCGTTCGCGCTCCTGATCGCCACTTCGTTCCTGTGCGCGGCGCTGTTCGTGTTCGTGCTGCAGAAATATGGCCCGGTCGAAGCCTGCCTGGCCGGCGCCGGCGTCTTCTTCGTGGTGATGCTGATCGCGGCGGTCTGCTACAGGGTGCACCAGAACAAGGTCCGCGCCCGCGCCGAGGAGGCTGCGAGAGAAGCCGCCCGTTCCGCGAAATCGGCGGCCTCGAACATGCTGGCCGATCCGATGCTGCTGGCCGCCGGCCTCCAGCTGGTCCGCGCCATCGGCGTCAAGAAGCTGATCCCGATCCTGGCGATCGGCGGCCTTGCGCTGGGCTTCATGATGAGCCGCGGCGCGAGTGCAACCAGCGACGAAGCGGAAGCGGAAGCGCCGGCGGAGTGAGGCGGTGTCGCGATGGTGTGAGGCGACCTCACGTTGGCGGCGCACGCTGCTGCTCCACCACCACTCGTCATCCCCGCGCAGGCGGGGATCCAGTACGCCGCAGCCTATCGATTCAATCACTGCCGTCTCTGGGATACTGGATCACCCGCCTGCGCGGGTGCTGACAGTTGTGGGTGCGTGAGCAAACGCACCTTTGCGATCTCGCGGCTTGAGCCGGCCGAAGTTTGCCCTCAACTTCCCGCCGGCCGTTGCGACAATCCCCGTACTAATCCGGAGATACTTTTTTGGCCGTCAAAAGCCGACAAGGCCGGCTGACGACAGGACGATATCGAACATGGCGGTCATCTCGTTTCTACTGGCGATCCTGCTCGGCGGGACCGCTTTCCTGTTCAAGGAAGCGGCTTCGCAGATTTCCGCCGGCACCTCCTGGGCCGGCGAGGTCTGCTCGACCTCGCAGATGTTCTGTCACCATCCGGAATATCTCGCCTATGCCGGCTTCGGACTGATGACCGTCGCGATCGGGACCAAACTCGGCAATCTGTCGCGCTAGAGTTAGACCAGCGCTCACGCCTTCTTCAGAAACTCCGTGCGCAGCACCAGGCCCTTGACCTTGTCGGTGCGGCCTTCGATCTCGTCGGCGTTGTCGGTGAGGTGAATGCCCCTGATCATGGTGCCGCGCTTCAGCACGGTAGAGGAGCCCTTCAGCTTCAGATCCTTGATCAGCGTGACACTGTCGCCTTCGGCGAGCAGTGCGCCGTTCGAGTCGCGTACCTTGATATCCATGTGGTGATGTCCCTGGTGATGAGTGAGTTGGTGAAGCGCTGTTTTTTCTTCCTTCTCCCCTTGTGGGAGAAGGTGGCGCGGATGAAATCCGCGCCGGATGAGGGGTCTCCATCCGCGGAGACAGACCCCTCACCCGTCACGAATGAGCTGCGCTCATTCGTGCCACCCTCTCCCACAAGGGGAGAGGAGAAGAAAGGAGCCGCGATCGCTTACCTCACCCCAGTTCGATCTCTTCGGTGATCTCGTGCGTCAGGCTGACGCCGGCGATGGTCAGCACCATCTTGGCCGGCAGCTTTTCGTTGCCCTTGAGGCGGCCGGCTGCGACCGCTTCGCGCACCGCTTTCTCGATCTCGCGCTGCGAAGTGATGCCGACCTTCTTGAGAAAGCCGCGCAGGCTCGCGTTGAACTTGTCTTCGTTCATGGTGGTCTCCCTCTTTTGAGCATGCTCTTTTGAGCATGCTCTTTTCGGAAAGCCGGTACCCGCTTTTCCGGATCATGCGCTTACGGCCGCGACGGGTTGTTGAGCATGTATTCGCCGAGGTCGCGCTGCCGCTTGTCGATGCGCGAGTTGGCATTGGCGCGCTGGACGTCGCGGTTCTTGCGGCAATTGACATAGTCCGGCGAACCGGCGGCATGGCTGCGGGCGCAGAACGAATCGTCATCGCCCGAGGTGTCGGTCATGGTCGGCTGTCCGCGCTCGAGGCAGCCCGCAAGCAGGGGCGCGAGCAGGAGCAGCGGGAGGAGGAGCCGGGGGAAACGTCGCATGTTCTGTCCATTATCTCATTTCGTCATTGCCGGGCTTGACCCGGCAATCCACCGAAATCAAGGCATTTCCGTTGGTCGGGGGCGGAACAAGGACCCTCGTCCGTCATTGCGAGGAGCACTTGCGACGAAGCAATCCAGCCTTCTTGCCCGTTGCGCGAAAGATGGATTGCTTCGCGGAGCCTGTCATCGGGCGTGCATTCGCGCGACCCGTTGGCTCGCAATGACGGCGTTGATGGTTCCTACACCCTGCCCTTCAGCGCGCCCTCGATCTCCTCAAGCACCTTGGGATCCTCGATGGTTGCGGGCATCGCCCAGGTGTCGCCGTCGGCGATCTTCTTGATGGTGCCGCGCAGGATCTTGCCGGAGCGCGTCTTCGGCAGCCTTCCTACCGTGATCGCGAGCTTGAACGCCGCGACGGGTCCGAGTTTCTCGCGCACCAGCGCCACGATCTCCTTTTCGATCTCGGCATGGCTACGCGTCACGCCGGCCTTCAGCACCAGGAGGCCGCAGGGCACCTCGCCCTTGATGGCGTCCTTGATGCCGAGCACCGCGCATTCGGCGACGTCGGGATGCGCGGCCAGGATCTCCTCCATGCCGCCGGTGGAGAGCCGGTGGCCGGCGACGTTGATGATGTCGTCGGTGCGGCCCATTACGAAGACGTAGCCGTCCTCGTCGATGTAGCCGGCGTCGGAAGTTTTGTAGTAGCCGGGGAATTCGGCGAAATAGGCTTCCTTGCAGCGCTCGTCCTGCTCCCACAGTGTCGGCAGGCAGCCCGGCGGCAGCGGCAGCTTGATCACGATCGAACCCATGGTGCCCGCGGGCAGTGGTTTCGAGGCCTCATCGACCACGTCGACCTGATAGCCCGGCATCGGCACCGTCGGCGAGCCGTGCTTGACCGGCAGCATCCCGAGGCCGACCGGATTGCCGGCGATGCACCAGCCGGTTTCGGTCTGCCACCAGTGATCGATGACAGGCACCTTCAACTGCTGCTCCGCCCACTCCACCGTCGGCGGATCGGCGCGCTCGCCGGCCAGAAACAGCGTGCGGAATTTCGAGAGATCATATTGCCGGATGAACTTGCCGTCCGGGTCTTCCTTCTTGATGGCGCGGAACGCGGTCGGCGCGGTGAACAGCGCCACCGCGCCGTGCTCCGATATCACCCGCCAGAACGCGCCGGCGTCCGGCGTGCCGATCGGCTTGCCCTCATACATGATCGAGGTCGCGCCATGCAGCAACGGGCCGTAGATGATGTAGCTGTGGCCGACCACCCAGCCGATGTCGGAGCCGCACCACCAGACTTCGCCCGGCTTGACGCCATAAAGGTTGAACATCGACCATTTCAGCGCGACCAGATGCCCGCCATTGTCGCGCACCACGCCTTTCGGTTTGCCCGTGGTGCCGGAGGTATAGAGAATATAGAGCGGATCGGTCGCCAGCACCGGGACGCAGTCCGCCGATTTTTTCGCGGCGATGGCCCTGGCCCGCAGTTCGGCCCAGTCGTGATCGCGCCCGGCGGTGAGATCGCAGCCCAGCTGCGGCCGCTGCAGCACGATGCAGGTCGCGGGCTTGACGCTGGACAATCTGATGGCTTCGTCGAGCAACGGCTTGTACTGCACGAGGCGGCCGGGCTCGAGCCCGCAGCTTGCCGAGAAGATCAGTTTCGGCTTGGCGTCCTCGATCCGGGTGGCGAGCTCTTTCGCGGCAAAGCCGCCGAACACCACGCTGTGCACCGCGCCGATCCGCGCGCAGGCCAGCATGGCCATCATGGCTTCCGGCACCATCGGCATATAGAGAATGACGCGGTCGCCCTTGGTCACCCCGAAATCCTGCATGACGGCGGCCAGCGTCTTCACCTCGTGCAGCATCTCGGCATAGGTGAATTTGGTGACGGCGCTTGGTCCCGAAGGATTTGCCAGCGGCGAATCGTGGATCAGCGCCAGCTGATCGGCGCGGCCGCCCGCGACATGGCGGTCGAGCGCGTTGTAGCAGGTGTTGACCAGGGCGCCGGCGAACCAGCGGCCATAGAGGCCCATCGCGGGGTCGAACACCTTTTTCGCCGGCTCGATCCAGTCGATCTCGCGCGCCGCCTCCCCCCAAAAGCCCTCGGGATCCCGGAGCGAGCGGGCGTGGACCTCGTGATAGCGGCTGGTGTTCTGAATGTTCATGGCGTCGCTCCCGGGGCTGTCGATTCAACTTCGACGTCATGCCCGGGCTTGTCCCGGGCATCCATGTCTTCGTGCTGAGCGACGAAACAAGACGTGGATGGCCGGGACAAGCCCGGCCATGACCGAGATCAAAGACAGGCACATTTTTCTGCCGGCTATTGTCACGTCCGGCGGGATCAATTCAAGACGAAAACACCCGCAGCATCAGGATAACGCGGGTTTGAGGCTTTAGTAGCGCTCGACGGCCAGCAGATGGTCGAGCCGCTTGCGCATTTCCTGGCCCAGATCATATCCCGGCTTGCCGAAACCGGCATTGCGACGATCGACAAACTCGTCCTGCTCGCGCTGCAGGGCGCGGCCGGCGCGCGGACTGTCGCTCGAAGCCGCGCGCACCACCTTGGCGTTCACCGCGTTGATCTCGCGGTCGAGATTGATCAGTTCCGGACTGGCGCAGATCGCCTTTTCCACCGCGAACCGGGTGGTGGCGCAATTGAAGCCCGGCTTGCCGTAAACTGCCATCAACGCGCCAAGGCGCTCCAGCTCCTGCGCCAACGTCTTATGGCTGGCCTTGGCCGTCGGGTGATCGGGGTTGAGCCTTGCGGCGGCGGCGAAGTCGGCCAGCGCGCGGCGCCGGTCGCCCTTCCTGCGCCAGAGTTCGCCGCGGCTGTAGAAGATGTCCGCCAGCGTCGGATCAAGCTGCAGCGCGGTGTCGTAATCGCCGATGGCGCGGTCGATCAGGTCCTGGCGCTGGTAGGCGCCGGCGCGCGCGACCAGCGCCTTGATCCGGTCGGGCCGGGGCGTCTTCTCGCTGTTGATCAACCTGCCGCACAGGACGACGGCCCTGTCGGCATCATCGGCCGCCGCGGCGGCAACGCAGGGCGCGGGGTCGACCTGCGGATCGCCGGCGGGCTCGGCGCTGGTGGCATGCGCGGGGCACGCCGCGCACCACAGCGCGCTTGCCAACAGGGCTGCCACCAGGCTGCTTCGGAGCTTCGCCGATGCGGTCATGATGCGACGCGCGCCTTCGCCACGCGCCTGGCCTTGACACCGCGGCCCTGGACCGCCTCGCCCATCACGTCGAACAGCCAGGCGACGCCGGAATCCATCAGCGCCACCCTGGGCACGGCGGCCTTGATCGCAAATGCCCGCAAGGGCAGCGGAACCTCCCTGCTCACCACCGCGAAGCGCGCGGCATGCATCGCCACGAAACGCCGCGGCATCGCCGCAATCAAGTCGGTTTCCGCCACCGTCGCAAGCGCCGAGGCGAAATCCGGCACGGTCAGCGCGACGCGACGGGCGAGCCCCAGCCCGGCCAGCGCGTCGTCGACGAAGCCGTGGGGATCGGCGGTCTTTGACACCACCAGATGCCGCATCTGGCAGAAGCGCTGCAGCGTCGGGCGTGCGGCGAACGGATGGCGCGCCCGCGCGACCACGACGAAATCCTCGTCATAGATGGTCCGGACCACGAAGCGCGGCGGCACTCGATCGATCGGCGCCACCGCGATATCCATCGAGCCCGTTTCAAGTTCGGCGAACACCGGCGTCCAGGCCTGCTCGACCGACTGGCCGCCCTGTGGCGGCAGCAGCTGCCGCATCCCGATATCGATGCCGGGCGCGCGGTCGCGCAGGATCGCCAGCAACGGCGTGAGAAACACCGAACCGTCGGGCGCGCCGATGACGAAGCGCCGCGTCGATGTCGCGGGGTCGAACGGCGCCGCGCTGGCCAACACGTTGCGCGCCTGCGCCAGAAGATCGGCGACCGGTCCGGCCAATGCCGCCGCGCGCGCCGTCGGCACCACGCCCTTCGGCGTGCGCAGGAACAGGGGATCGTTGAGCATCCGCCGCAGCCGCCCGAGGCCATGGCTCACGGCCGACGATGTCAGATTGAGCTGGATCGCCGCGCGGCCGACATGGCGCTCGCGCAGGATTACCTCGAACAGCGTCAGCAAGTTGAGATCGGCGCGGGCCAGGTTAATTTTGTTCAGCATGTCGGTTAAATCATATCACTGGATTCATCACGTTCCAATTGCGAACTTGCGTTCCGAGAACGAGCCGCCGCAACGGCCCGTTCGTCAACGCGATTATCCATGGAGATGACGATGTCAGGCTCAAATCAGTTTCCCTTCCCGGCGGTGCCGGCGAGCCGCGCAGCCTTTGTCGAACAGGAATTTCACGCCGGCAGGGACCTGCGGTCCGGCGACACCGGGGCACCGTCCGCGGCCGAGGTGGTTGAATTCTGGCGGCAGGCCGGCGCTTCGATGTGGTTCGCCAAGGACGCGGATTTCGACCGCCGTTTCCGCGAAAATTTTCTCGAAGCCCATGAAGCCGCGGCCCGCGGCGATCTCGACAACTGGATGACCACGCCAGAAGGCGCGCTGGCGCTGCTGGTGCTGCTGGATCAATTTCCCCGCAACGCCTTCCGTGGCACGCCGCGCATGTATGCGACCGACGCGGCGGCGCGCCGGATCGCGGCGGCGGCGGTCGACGCCGGCCATGATCGGCAGATGCCGCGTGACCTCAGGACGTTTTTCTATCTGCCGTTTGCTCATTCCGAATATCTCGCCGATCAGGATCGATCCGTGGCGCTATGCGGCCCGTTGGGCCCGCCGGACTCCGCCCATTCCGAGCGCCATCGCGATATCGTGAAACGCTTCGGCCGCTTCCCCCACCGCAATCCAATTCTGGGCCGGAAAATGACGGCGGAAGAGCAGGAATTTCTCGATCAGGGCGGCTATGCCGGATAACAAAAATTCCTTGAACCAAAATGCGATTCCAGAGACTCACTAGTTCATTTCGGAGACCTGTTTGCACATGACAATTTTCATCGACGACCAGCGCACCCGTGCGGGCGCGACATCCCACGCACAATACTTCTATTTCTATATGGCGCTGTCCTGCGTCGCCGTCGCCTTCCTCGGCTTCGCGCCGACCTACTTCATGCCGATGGCAGCGGGGAAATTTCCGCCGCTGCCGGCGGTGCATTTTCACGGCCTGCTGTTCTTCGCCTGGACGCTTTATTTCGCTTTCCAGAGCTGGCTCGCCGCGTCCGGCCAGGTCAGGCGGCACCGGTCCATGGGCCTGATCGGCGTGTCGCTGGCGACCGCGATGACCATCTCCGGTTTCCTGGTGGCGGTCAGCGCGATGAAGCGCTCCGCCGCCATCGGCATGACTGACGAGGGAATCACGTTCGTGATCGTGCCGCTCAGCGGCATGCTGTTTTTCGCGGCCGTGTTCACGCTGGCGATCGCTTATGTGCGGGAGAAGGAGATCCACAAGCGCCTGATGCTGCTGGCCGGCATCTCGCTGCTCGACGCCGCGGTGGCGCGCTGGTTCTTGACGTTCCTGGCGCCGTCCGGCGCCATCGGCCCGCCGCCGGTATTTATCACCATCCCGCCGGCCTTCGTCGCCTATCTGCTGCTGGTGGTCGCTGTTGTCCACGACTGGCGCACGCGCGGGCGTCCGCACCCGGTGTACGTCTATGGCGGCATCGCGCTGATCGCCCTCAAACTGCTGAACTGGCCGATCAGCACCACCGCGGCGTGGCATTCCCTCGCGGGCGGCATATTGGCGATGGCACAGTAGGGACAGCATCCGTGTCCCGGACGCGGTGCGGCGCGCTGCGCAGCGTCCGGGGCACGAGCACCGGGCTATTCCTAGCTCCCCGCCTTCACCGTAATCCCGCCATCGACGATCAATTCCAGCCCGGTGACGTATTTCGACTCGTCGGAGGCGAGGAACAGCGCGGCGTTGGCGACGTCCCAGGCGTCGCCCGTGTGTCCCATCGGCACCTGGGCGTCGCGCGCGCGCCACATCGCCTCGACGTCGCCGGCGGCATAGCTCGTGGCGAGGCCGGCGGAATGTTCGACCATCGGCGTCTTCATCAGGCCGGGCAGGATGACGTTGACCCGGATATGCTTTGAGGCGAATTCGACCGCGGTCGTCTTCGTCATCTGGTTCATCGCGGCCTTGGTCGTTCCGTAACTGACATAGGAGATGCCGAGATGGCGGATCGAGGCGATCGAGGAAATATTGATGATCGAGCCGCCGCCCTGTTTCTCCATCACCGGGATGACGTGCTTCATGGCGAGGAAGGCACTTTTCAGGTTGACCGCGAACACGCGGTCCCAGTCCGCCTCGGTGACCTCGACCACGCTGCCCATCTCGGCGATGCCGACATTGTTGTCGAGCACGTCGATGCGGCCATAGGCTTTCATGCAGGCCGCCACCATCGCCTCGACGTCGCCGGCTTTCGACGCATCGGCAGTGAACGCCACCGCCTTGCCGCCCTCTGACGTGATGATATCGACGGTTTCCTGCGCGGCCTTGCCGTTGCGGTCGACGCAGAACACCTGCGCGCCCTGGCGAGCAAAGGTCACCGCGGTCGCCTTGCCGTTGCCCCAGCCCGGCCCGATCGAACCGGCGCCGACCACCATCGCTGTCTTGCCCTTGAGCCGATCCATCGACTTTCTCTCCCTGACTTGAAATGGTTGAGGCCTTGTAGCCCGAATGGCGTCCCAGGGTCACGCCCTCGGCCACCCCAAGGGCGCAATCCCGCAGCGGCGCGGGAACCGGCCGAAATTCTCCCGGAAGCCCTTGCCACGGCTGCCGAAAACCGGGATCAATGCGCCGTAATCAGGGGCGCGGCCAGTAGGCTCGGCCATGTCAAACGCGTTCCGGGGGAAGTATGGCCGCAGATAATCGAGCGCCGGGCAAATCGGCGCCCAATGACGACGTCATCGTCATTTCCGACGAGGCCCTGCACAAGGCCGAGGCTTTCATCGAGGCCGAAGAGGGCGCGGCCAACCGGCTGATGGGCTGGCCTGGCCGGATCTCGACCGCCCTTGCCGTGTCCATGAGCCTGTTCCACCTCTACGCGGCCTATGCGATCGTGCCGACCCAGGAACTGCGCTATACCCATGTCGCCTTCACCCTGATTTTGAGTTTCCTGCTGTTTCCGCTGGCGACGCGGTTTCGCAACCGGGTGCGCTGGTGGGACGTGGTGCCCGGCCTGTTCGCGGTGGCGACCATCGTCTATGCGCTGTGGGGCGGCGAGGATTTTACCGACCGCGCCACCTCGCCCGACCGCCTCGACGTCATCGTCGGCATCGTGTTCATCGTGCTGCTGCTGGAGGCGACCCGCCGCACCACCGGCCCGATCATGCCGGTGGTCGCGCTGCTGTTCATCGCCTATGCGATGCTCGGCCCGCATCTGCCGGCGCCGTGGACCCATCGCGGCTACGAATTGCCCCGGTTGGTCGGCCACCTCTTCATCACGCTGGAGGGCATTTTCGGCGTCGCGGTCGATGTCTCGGCGACCTTGATCATCCTGTTCACGATCTACGGCGCGTTCCTGCAGCAATCCGGCGCCGGAAAGTTCTTCATCGATTTCTCGCTGGCGCTGATGGGCGGCAAGTCGAACAGCGCCGGACGCACCGTGGTGCTGTCGTCGTTCCTGCTCGGCGGCCCCTCGGGATCGGGCGTCGCCACCACCGTGATGATCGGCACCGTCGCCTATCCGATGCTGGCCAAGGCCGGTTTCGAGAAGAACGCCGCCGGCGGATTGCTGGCGGCTGGCGGGCTGGGCGCCATCCTGTCGCCGCCGGTGCTGGGCGCCGCGGCCTTCCTGATCGCCGAGTTCCTCAAGATCAGCTATCTCGACGTGATCTGGATGGCCCTGATCCCGACCTGTCTCTACTACCTGTCGCTGCTGATCATGGTCGAACTCGACGCCAAGAAATACGGCGCCAAGGACGTCGATTTCACCCCGGAAATGTCGCTCGGCGCGATGACGAGGCGTTACGGCTTTCACTTCATTTCGCTGCTTGCCGTCGTGGTGTTCATGGTGATCGGCTACTCGCCGGCGCTGTCGGTATTTTACGCCACCGCGGTGACCTTCGCGCTGAGCTTCCTGCGCAGGGAGACGGCGCTGGTGCCCGGGAAACTGGTGAAGGCGCTGACCGACGGTTCGGTCGGCGCGCTGAACGCCGCCACTACCTGCGCCTGCGCCGGCA
>JAUXWH010000207.1 GCA_030681365.1 Bradyrhizobium sp. | reverse complement strand
GTCATCCGGACGAGCCGGAATGGCTCAGCCACGTCAACGCCAGCGTGCTCAAGATCAAGCTCGCGATGGCGATCATCGGCATCTCGTCGATCCATCTGCTGCGCACCTTCATCGAGGCGGGAGCGCTGGGATCGGAGAAAGGCAACTACACTGAAACCGGCGTGATGTGGCAGACCATCATTCACACGGTCTTCATCCTGTCGGCGATCGGCATCGCCTATGTCGACCGGCTGTCGAATCTCGCCACCGAAGAAGCGAAACGCGCTATAGCGCATTGATGCAGGGCATGCCGTTGGCGGGGAGTTTGGCTTTGCGAAACCGCGCGATACCGGCACTCCTGTTGGCGGCGGCGATGTTGCTGGCCGCGGTGCAGCCCGGCCGCGCCGCGGACCCGGGCTTCACCCGGTTCATCGCCTCGCTGTGGCCGGAAGCGCAGGCGGCGGGCGTCCCGCGCGCGGTGTTCGACGCCGAGACCCGCGGCCTCGAGCCGGATTACAAGCTGCCCGACCTGATCCTGCCCGGGCGTCCGGCGACCGGCGCGCCGTCGCAGGCCGAGTTCGTGCAGGTGCCGGCCGACTATCTCAAGGAAGCCAGCATCGCGCGGCTGGCCGCCGAGGGCCGACGGCTCATGACCAAACATCGCGCCACGCTCGGCGCGATCGAAACGCGCTTCGGCGTGCCCGGCAGCGTCGTGCTGGCGATCTGGGGCCGCGAAACCGATTACGGCCGCCACAGGCTGCCCCATGACGGGCTGCGCGTGCTGGCGACGCAGGCCTATGTCGGCCGCCGCAAGGAGCAGTATCGCATCGAATTCATTGCGGCGCTGAAGCTGATCGGCGACGGCGAGGTGACGCGCAAGGATCTGCGCTCGTCCTGGGCCGGCGCCACCGGCCTCACCCAGTTCCTGCCCTCCGAACTCGACAAGCACGGCATCGATCTCGATCGTGACGGCCGCCGCGACATCTGGCATTCGGTGCCGGATGCGCTGGCATCCGCGGCGCAACAGCTCGTCAACAAGGGTTGGCAGCCGGGCGTGCGCTGGGCCTACGAAGTGCGCGCGCCTGCCAATGCCGATTGCACCATGGGCGTGCCCGAGGTGACAAAGCCGATCGGGCAATGGCTGCGCGAGGGTTTCGTGCCGGTGCGCGGGCAAAAACTCGGCGCGGCCGAGCTGGCGCAGCCGGCCTCCCTGCTGCAGCCGGAGGGCATCTACGGTCCGGCGTTTTTGACCACGAAGAACTATTTCGTCATCAAGGAGTACAATTTCTCCGATCTGTACGTGCTGTTCGTCGGCCATCTCGCCGACCGCATCGTAAGCCCGCAGCGGTTCGCGACACCGTGGTCGGCTTCGACCCAGCTGCGCACGTCGGCGGTCGAAGCGATGCAGCGCCATCTCGCGCGCATCGGCCTCTACAGCGACAAGGTGGACGGCAAGGCAGGCATGAAGACCCGCGCCGCGCTCGGCGCCTATCAGAAGTCCGCCGGCCTCAAGGTGGACTGCTGGCCGAGCGAAGCCGTGCTGCGCTCGCTCGGCGCGGCGCGCTGAAGCAGATCAAATACTCTCATGAAAAACCCGGCCACATGGGCCGGGTTTGAAGTTCACGTCTCGAAGCGCCGTCAGATCAATCGCAGACCTCGACGCGGCGAACCCGCCAGCCGTAACCGTCCCAGAAGCGTTCGCGCACCAGTCGGCAGGCCGGGTAGTCGTCGACATAAACCGGGGCAGGGGCCGCGTAAGCCGGGCGGCTGGAAGCAATCGCGCCGCCGATGATGGCGCCGCCGAGCAGCCCGGCTGCGATGCCGACTCCGACGCCGCGCTGCGCGCTGGCGGGAGTCGCGGCAAGCGAACCGGCGATGGTTGCGACCGCGGCGAAGGCAGCAAATGTCTTCTTCATCTCTTGGGCTCTCCTGGAGGTGGCGCCTGGCGGCGGCACCGGGTTTAGGGTGACTGCATGCGGGTTTCGAAAACGGCCGTCGCACTAGAGAAAGCGCACAACGGTCAATCGAAGGTAAACGCTGAGCCAGTACTTGCCGGGAAAAACGGTCTTTTTCAGGCCATTAACGCCAAACGTCCCGGAAACGCCGTGCTCCCGGGACGCCGCGTTGGCTTGTACTGAAGATGAACGGGCTTAGTCGCAGACCCGAACGCTGCGAACCCGCCAGCCATAGCCGTCCCAGAACCGCTGGCGCTGCCAGAAGCAGTCGGGCGCCGCAACATAGGCCGGTCCGCCGTAATAGCCATAACCTGGGCCGTAATAGCCCGGCCCGTAATATCCGTTCCCGGCTGCGATCGCGCCGCCGACGAGGGCGCCGCCGAGCAGTCCGGCTGCGACACCGGCGGCGATCCGGCCGTTGCGGGCTTCGGCGGTTTGCGGCACGGCCACGGCCGAAACAGCCAGGGTGGCGACGGCAGCGAGCGCCATCAATGTCTTCCTCATGGCTTCACCTTTCTCATGGAGCGGGGGACAGGGAGGGTCTGTCCCGCGCGTAAGTTCCACATTTCAGTTGAATGTTCAATGAACGGGCGCGGCTCGATCTGGCGGGAAATTCGGGCCGGAGTCGGTCCTTTTTCCGACGCGCAAGCCGACGCCTGAGCCGCCTCTTGATCTATCGCAACCGCCCTTTTTGGAGCGCTTCTAGTCTGTCACGGCATCAGTTTGGAATTGCTTGAAAATGGGGCTTTTCCTTTTGCATCCCGCGCCGCCCTTCAATATCTGTGGGGCCACGCATCACCGATGGGCCTGCCGTTTTCATGATTGTTTGTTCCTGTAACGTCATTAGCGACCAGGATATCCGCAGCGCCGTCAGCGCTTCCGCGGACCTTCCCCGCAATGCCAAGCAGATCTATGGCTGCCTCGGCTGCAGCGCCGAATGCGGCCGATGCGCGCGCACCATCAAGACCATCATCGACGAGGCCCTGGGCGCCTGCGCCAAGTCCTGCTGTGCAGGCTGCCCGCACAGCGAGGCGGCCAGCGCGCAGCCGCACGCGCACACCGAGTTCGCGCTCGCGGCCTCCTGAAATCGGCAAAAATCTCTGGAAGTGTCGTTCGCCTCCGGTTCCGCCCGGCACAGGCTTGCTCCCGCCTGGGATCTGATTTAGAAGAATTCTAAGTTACTGACTCGTACGCGGAGAGAAACAACATGCAGGGCGATGCGAAGGTTATAGAATACCTCAACAAGGGTCTGCGCAGCGAACTCACCGCCATCAACCAGTATTGGCTGCACTACCGGCTGCTCAACAACTGGGGCCTGCTGGATATGGCCAAGGTCTGGCGCAAGGAATCCATCGAGGAGATGGAGCATGCCGACAAGTTCACCGACCGGATCCTGTTCCTCGACGGCTTTCCCAACTTGCAGGTGCTCGATCCCTTGCGGATCGGCCAGAACGTCAAGGAAATCATCGACTGCGATCTGGCCTCCGAGATCGCCGCCCGCACACTTTACCAGGAAGCCGCAACCTACTGCCACGGCGTCAAGGATTACGTCAGCCGCGACCTGTTCGAGAGCCTGATGAAGGACGAGGAGCACCACATCGACTTCCTCGAAACCCAACTCGACCTGATCAAGCGCATCGGGCTTGAGCTGTACACGCAGAAGCATGTCGGCGGGCTCGAGAGCGAGCATTAGGACGACGAACGCAACGGCTCGTCATGGCCGGGCTTGACCCGGCCATCCACGCCTTCGAGCGCGCGAAATCATGGAGCGCGCTCAGGTCGCGCTCCCAAATCTCTCACAGCTGCTCCTTGTAACGCGCCTCGACCACCGTCTGGCTTTCCGGCTCGCCGAGGCTGGTCTGGTCGTGGATCACCTCGGCGATGCTGGGCAGTACCGCGCGTTCGACCCGGCTCTCCTGCGACCACAGCTTTGAACGCATCAGCGCCTTGCCGCAGTGGAAATAGGCTTCGGTCACGCTGATGCTCAGCGCCGCGCGCGGCAGCTTGCCGAATTCCATCATCGAGGCCAGCAGATCCGGATCGGCCGACAGCTTGCCCCTGCCGCCGACGCGCAGCGTCTCGTCGATGCCCGGCACGAAGAAGATCAGCTGCACGAAGCCCGAACCCTCGACGATGTTGCGAAAGCTGTCGATCCGGTTGTTGCCGGAGCGATCCGGCATCCATAGCTGGTTCGGCCCGGCGACGTGGACGAAGCCGGGATTGCCGCCGCGCGGCGACGCATCGACGCTGCCGTCGGAGCCGGAGGTGGCGAGCACGCAGAACGGCGACATCGCGATGAATTTTTGCGCATGCGCGTCGATGCCGGGGCGCGCCTTGGCGATCACGCGCGGCGAGGGGGCTGGATAAATCGTCTCGAGGTCGCCGGCGGTAAAGTCGGTCAAGGGCTCTCTCCGTTGCGAATGCCCGGTGAAACTACCACCGGGTGGCGGCTTCGCAAGGCCGCTGCAGCGCTTCGCGCCGCGCCGCATGTCCGAGTGAACGATGCTTGACGCTGCGATTCCGCACGGTAGTATTGTCGAATATACTCTCCTATAGAGCGAATTTTTAGTATCTTTGGCAGAGGGGGAAACCATTATGGCTTCACGAACGACACGCGAGGTCGCGTCGGCCGGCGGATCATCCCGGCATGCACAACTGCACAGATCCCGACAAAGCGACCACGTCGCGGGTCAGTTGATCGTTCGCTTCAAGACTTCGGCGGTCAGAGACGTCGCGGCCCATCCGCTGGCGCTCACCGCAACCGCCAGAATGGCGGCGCGTGCGATGCCGGACGAAGTTGCCGGCCCGCTCGAACTGCTCAGGAACGTGGCCGGCCTTTCGTCGATGAAACCGCTATTTGTCACCGATGCGCCGACGCAGCCCGCACAGCCCGGGGTCATGGCGCTCGCAGGCATTCATCGTGCGCTCGCGAGATCGTCGACATCGTCGACCCAGCCAAGAAAATCATTGAGCGGATTCCAGCTCGTTGAGGTCAAGGACAAGAAGCTTACGCCCGCTTTCCTGAAACGGCTGCGCAGCTCGGGCGCCATCGATTTCGTCGAGCCCGTGCCGAATCGCTGGTTGAGCGCGGCCGATCCGATGATCAACCGCCAATGGGGACTCACTGCGATCAAGTGGTTCGAGGGATCGCATCCCGACGCCGCGAACATCCATGTCGCCGTGCTGGACAGCGGTATCGATGATGGACATTCCGATCTGAAGAAGGCGATCGAGGCATATCACCACGATGGCAACAGCGCGCGCGATTTCCTCGGCCATGGAACGCATGTCAGCGGCACCATCGCCGCGCTGGTGAACAACTCGGTCGGGATCGCCGGGATTGCGAATTGCCGATTGCACTGCTGGAAGATCTTCGACGACGTCAAGGCGGGAAGCGAGGAACAGAATTTCAACTTCGAATTCTACAGCAAGGCATTGGCGTCCGCGCTGGATTCGAACATCAAGGTCATCAACCTCAGCATCGGCGGCGTCGGGCATTCGAAGGCCGAAGCGGCCATCTTTCAGGAACTGGCGGATGCCGGCGTCGTCGTCGTCGCAGCCATGGGGAACGAATTCGAGAAAGGGAATCCGAAGGAGTATCCGGCCGGCTATCCCGGCGTGCTCGCCGTCGGGGCCGTCGACGAGGCCGACAGGCGCGCGTCGTTCTCCTGCACCGGCGCCCACATCGGCCTTGTTGCTCCCGGCGTCAACATCCTGTCCACCGTGCCGCGCGTCCAGGCAAGCCTTGCCGAGACCACCGATTACGATTCCTGGCCGGGCACCTCGATGGCGACGCCGCATGTGGCCGGCGCGGCTGCGCTGGTTTATGGCGATACCCCGAAGTCGAAGGAGGCGGCCGATGCGGTGGTGAAGCGTCTGACCTCGACCACGAAGAAGGTGGCCGGCATGAAGGGGAAGAAGTTCACCCATGAATACGGAACCGGCCTGCTCAATCTGGCGGCCGCGCTGAAGACACCCGGTGCGGCGAAAAAGGCGAAGAAAAAGGCGAAGAAGAAGGCGAAACGGAAAGCCAGGAAGAAGGCTAAAAAGTCGAAGCGGTAAGACAGGCCGTCTTGATAAGGCGATGGGAACGGCTAGCTATAGGGAATGTCGGTTCAGTTCAAATTCGGCGATGATGTCAGCCACGACAAGCGTCTCGAAATCATCGAGACGCTGAAGCGCTCGGGTTTTGCCGCCAAGAGCCTGTTTCCCGGCCAGAAGCGGCCGAAACTGGCGTCGATCTTCACCGTGACGGAGGCCGGCCCCAAAGATGTCAAGGCGCTGCAGGCCGCCCTGAGCGATTTCCGCCGCGAGATCGAATACGTCGAGGCATCTCCGGAGCGCAATCTCTAGCAGACCTGCTGCGTGCCGGGCATGAGTTTACCATGCCTCATCTGTCGTCGGGATAGCCGAGCGTCGCTGCTATTTCGCCGTCACCAGATCGCCGAACAGGGTGTAATTGGCTTTCGGACCCTGCATCACCAACGTCCAGTGCGAGAAGTCGATGGCGCTGGTGCAGCTGTTGCCGTTGCCCTGCAGGATCAGCGTCAGCAGCTGGCGCGGCGCGATGCCGGGCTGGAATACGCCGCTGCCGGCGGCCGGCGCGGAGAGTTTCCATTCCTTGTAAAGCGCGGGCCCTTGCCCCCGGTCGGGGCGGTCGCGCGGGTCGACCTCGAATACCGACATTGTTTTCGGCCGGACCATCGACAACATGCCGGTGCGGCCAGGCTGGTCGCGGAACGACAGCTCCAGCCGGTCGTCCAGCCACTTTGCCGTGAGTTGGTAACTTGCCGACGGTGTCGTGATGCCCGCGATATCGGCGGCATCGCCTTCGCCCGCGAACAGCGTGGCCTTGCCGGCAAAGCGAAGGCTCTCGATCTCCTGCCGCTTGCCGGAATCCAGCGCGACGGTGGCGACGTTGCGCTGGCCCTCCCGGGTGCAGCAGGCGCAGGCGAATGCGGGCGAAGCGCTGAAGAGGGCCAGGATCGCCAGGAACAGCGCAACGACGACGCCTTGACCGCGCACCGATCGATCCCTGCGGCTATGGCTTGTCCTCGACGTCGGTATCGGGGCGGTCGCTGCCCGCGGCCGTTTCGGTGTGCCACTTGCCATCGGCGGTCTCGTACTCGATCGCCTCGGTGCGACCGGGCACGCGCTGCTCGGCGGCGGCGCGCTTGGCGGCGGCCAGCGCCATGGCATGCGTCGCAAAGGGTTCCGAGAACACGCCATTGACGGTGTAGGCCCAGCCGCCGTCGTGCTCGACGATCTTGTAGGTGACATGGCTCATGTGGAACTCGCTTCCAGGCTGGCGCGCGGTGCGGCGGCAGGGGTGAATGTGCCGCCCATTCTATGACAAAACTGGGCCGCGATGTAGGGTTTGCCGCCGGTTATTCGTCCTCGGTTCGACAGAAACGGGGTGCCGATGAGGGCCAGCCCGGGCAAGGGAGAAGACAAATGTGCCGCAACATCAAGGACGCTGTTCAATTTCGAGCCGCCCGCCACCGACGACGAAATCCACGCCTCCGCGCTGCAATTCGTGCGCAAGCTGTCCGGCTTCAACAAGCCGTCGCAGGCCAATGCCGAGGCGTTCGACCGCGCGGTGGCGGAAGTCTCCGATTCGGCCCGGCGGCTTTTGACCTCGCTGCACACCCATGCGCCGGCGCGCGACCGCGACATCGAGGCGGAGAAGGCGAAGGAGCGGTCGAGGCTGCGGTTCGGGTAATCGGCGGCGCGCTGGTTGCGTGACGCGCCTCACGGAGTGGCCGGACCGCGCCGCCCATGATGGCGGGAAGTTTTCAGCCATCGGAGACGCGCCATGAATCCCATTGCCCGATTGAAACTCAGCTCCGTTTTCTTCGCCGTGTTCTGGGTTGGCGGCATGCTGTGGTGGAGCGGGGCGTATGAGCCCGCCAACATCGTCATCCTGTCGGTCTGCGGCGCCGTGGCCGGCTATTTCTGGTACCGCGCGATGCGCTGGCAATTCCGGCTGATGGGCCTGCTGCCGCGCAACGACACGGTCGAAACGCGGTGAGGCGGCGCAGGATGGGCAAAGACACGGCTGTGCTTTGTCATCCTCCGCTATTTCTTGTCCTTGTGCTTGTGCCGCTTCTTCTTGTCCTTGCGATGTTCGTCATCGTCATCGTCGCCGTCGTCATCGCCCTGTTCGGCCGCCGCAAGCGCCTCGCGTTCGGCGGCCTCGCGTTCGGCAGCTTCGCGCTCGCGCGTCCGCTTGTAGTCTTCATAGGCGTCGAACACGAGGTGCAGCCACGGCATCACCTGATCGATCGACGGCAATTGTCCCGGCGGTCCGGCTTCGCCGCGTGGACCCGGCTCGCCCTGCGGGCCCGGTCTGCCTTGCACGCCGGCCTCGCCACGCGGGCCTTGCAGCCCGGCTTTTCCCTGCGGCCCGGCCTCCCCTTGCGGTCCGGGTTTGCCCTGTGGACCGGCCTCGCCGCGGGGGCCCTGCGGTCCGGGCTTGCCTTGCGGGCCCGGCTTGCCGCGCGGACCTTCCAGGCCGGGACGTCCGGGATGCCCTTGCGGACCGGGACGCCCCGGCTCGCCACGCGGGCCCTGCGGCCCCTGTTTGCCTTGCCGGATAACGCTATCGTCCGCCACTTGCTCACTCCCGCGATGATTCCGGGGCAATTTCTACCAGACGTTCGATGACAGCATCAATTGCGCCGATGGCGCGGGCGGATTCGATCAACATCAATCATCGCGGCGTTGCTGGCGCGCGCGCTAACCCGCGTCCCACATGACCGGCAGGTTGAGCAGTCCGCGAAACGCCCAGCCGCCGATCCGCACCGGCTCGCTTTCGTCCAGCCGCAAGCCCTTCAACCGCGCGAAGACGCTCGGCAGCGCCACGTCGGCGACCATGGCGCGCGAGGCGAAGGCGCCTGCGCAGTAATGCGGGCCGGCGCCGAAGGCGATGCTCTTCTGGGTGTTGCGGGTGACATCGAATTCATCGGGATTGGCAAAGCAGGCCTCGTCGCGATTGGCCGAGCCGAACATGAAGAACACCCGGTCCTCCGGCTCGAAATCGACGCCGCCATAGGAGCACGGCTTTGCTACCCGGCGCGGCGACATCCCGATCGGCGCGATCCAGCGGGCGTATTCCTCGAACACGTCGAGCCATTTGGCCTTGCCCTCGCGCACCAGCGCCAGCTGCGCCGGATGCGTCAGCAGCGCCCAGACCGTGCCGGCGATGGCGTCGCGCGGCTCGTTCTGCCCGCCGGAGATCGCCAGCTTGATGTTGGCGCGGATGCTGTCGATCGGCTGGCCGGCGGCCAGCAGCACGCTGAGGATCGAGGTGTTGGGATGTTTGGTCACCACCGGGATCATGTCGTCGATCGCGGCATCGATCCCCGCGGTGGCGGCATGGCAGCGCGCCTCGACTTCCTTGTTGCCGGTGTAGTTGGCGATGCCGTCGATCATCGCCTGCGACCACGCGTCCATGTCGGCAAAGCGCATGTTGGTCAGCCCGGTGATGTCCTTCAGGCATTCGGCAGACAGCGGCAGCGCGAACGCCTTGCACAGGTCGGCGGCGCCGCGCGGCGCCAATTCGTCGAGAATGCGGTCGGCATGGGCCTGGAACTGTTGGCGCCAGGTGTCGCGCACGGTGCGTGGCGACACCGAGGGAAACATCGCCGCGCGCTCGGCCATGTGCGCCTCGCCGTCCTTGCGCATCATGTTGTGGCCCATCAGCGTGTTCATCAGCCCGGCCGGCTGGTGCGAGGAGAACACGTCGATGCGCTTTTCCTGGGTGAAGATGTCGTCGCGCCGGGTGAAGACGGTGGAGCCGAGCTGCGGCACGAACGCGATCGGCGCGTCCTTGCGCATTCGCGCCAGGGTCGGGTAAGGGTCGGCCCAGAAGGCCGGCACGTCGATGTCGAAATGCGGGGCGTTGGACATGGGGCAATCGGTCCGTGGCGAGGCGGGCGCCCAAATTGGCCAAGCCGGGCCGGACTGTCAAACCCCGATCGTAGCGGCGCGCTACTCGTGATGCACGGGCACCTCGATGCCGTCGGCCGTGTACTGCCGGATCTTGTTGCGCAAGGTGCGCACCGAGACCCCGAGCACGCGCGCGGCGCGGGTGCGGTTGCCGTCGCAGCGCCCCAGCGTCTGCAGCACCAGTTCGCGTTCGACCTCGCCGACGGTGGCGCCGATCAGCAGCGGCACGATTTCATTGGGAGCCAGCGAAGGCGCCGGAACGGACGGCGCGGGGGCTTGCGGCGGGATTTGCAACGGCACTTCGGACTCACGGATCATCGACACCTCCCGATCAACGCCCCCTCCGGACATGGAGCGGAAACATCGAGAACAAACGACCCCCAGAATGTGCAAGGTGGGGTGATTTGGTTAACGAAATCCTAACGGCGAATGGAACCGATCCGACGCCGCGGCGTCTCGACCAAGCCATTGGCGTCTCTGGATACTGGGTCGTCCGGTCAAGCCGGACGACGACGGGATGAATGTTGTTGCTCGCGCGCGCCTCAGATCGTCCGGTAGCCGCCGTCCACCATCACGATCGAGCCGCTGACATAGGCGGAGAGGTCCGAGGCGAGGAAGATCGCGGGGCCGACGATGTCCTGCGGCTTGCCGGGGCGCCCGAGCGGAGTATGGTCCATGAACACCTTGACCAGGTCCGGATTGGTCGCGCGCACCTTCTCGTTCAGCGGGGTCTCGATGAATCCCGGGCCGATCGCGTTGACGCGCACGCCGTCCTTGCCGAGCTCGGCGGCGAGCGCCTTGGTGAAGCCGAGCACGCCGTGCTTCGAGGCGGTGTAGGCCGGCGAACTCGGCGTGCGCAGATGCACGAAGGACTGGATCGAGCCGATGTTGACGATGCGCCCCCTGGCAGCGCGCAACGGCGCCAGAAACGCGTAGGTCACATTGAAGACGCCGGTGAGGTTGATGGCGATGATGTCTTCCCAGTCGCTGATCACAGCCTCGGGCGCGCCCAGCATGCCGTTGCGCCGGGCGATGCCGGCATTGTTGACCAGGATCGAAACCTGCCCGACGCTGTCGGCGATCTTTTTCGCGACCGCGACGCAGTCGTCGCGTTTGGTCACGTCGAGCGCAAAACTCTCCGCCTTGCCGCCCGCGCCGCGGATGTCGCCCACGGCTTCGGCCAGCGTCGCCTCGTTCATGTCGAGCAGCACCACGCGCGCGCCCTCTTTGGCGTAGCCTGCGGCGATCGCGCGTCCGATTCCGGAAGCGGCGCCCGTGACGACCGCGATGTGGTTTTCGAGAAGGGGCATGGGGTTTCCTCGGTGTTTTTGATTTTGTGAATGGTTACAAACTAATTCAAATTGATCGACGCGGAAACGGAAAGCTTTACCGGTGCATTGTATCCATTCGCTTCGGTGCCGCACCATGGATAGCAAATCAGGCGAATGGCAGCTCGACCTCGACCGGATCTGGCAGGCGCCCGCGCCTGACTGGCGCGAAGCCGCGCGTCTCGCCGACGTGATGGCGCGGACCGCCGCCGAGGTGCTGCTGCGGCAGGCGGCCGCGCAGGCGCTGCCGATCCTGCGCCACGCCGCGGCGGCAGCGGCCGACCCCGTCATCGCCGAGGCCGCGCGGCGCCGCCTTGGCATCATTCGCGCGGTCCTGCATACGCTCACCACGCCAAAATTCGGCCGGCGCGATATCCCGGTGCCGCAGCCGGCGCCGGAGGAAGGGTATCGGCAACTGCTGGGCCTGCCGCTCGACCGCCGCCTGTCCGCGCCGGAAATCCACCGCGCCTGGAAGCGCGCCGCCAAATCCGCGCATCCCGACGCCGGCGGCAGCGCACAGGCCTTCCAGGCGCTGTCGGCGGCGCGCGAGGCCCTGATCGCGGAAGTGAGATTCAGGAGGGCGTAGGGATCTGCTACGGTGGCGGCAGCGATTCGATGCGCCCCGCAACGCCGCCCTCCAGAATCCCAAGGGAACCAGATCCATGAACCATGTCTCCGCCATCCGCGTCGCGCTGCTCGCGCTGACCGCCTTCGCAGGCCTCGCGCTGTCCTCCGCCTCCCATGCCGACGAAGGCAGGGTTCAACTGACGATCTACAAGGCGGGCTGGGTGATCGGCGGCTCCGGCGGTGGCGGCACGCTGAGTTTTCGCGGCCGCAATTATGCGCTGTCCGCCGGCGGCCTCGATTACGGCCTGGTGTTCGGCGGCTCCAAGACCGTGCTGCGCGGTCGCGTCAGCAACATCAACCGCCCCTCCGACGTCGCCGGCGTCTATGGCGCGGCCGGCGCCGGCCTCGCGGTCGGCCGTGGCGCCCGCGCCATCGTGCTGACCAACCAGAAGGGCGCGGTGCTGGAACTGTCGGGCCGCCAGACCGGGCTGATGGCGAATGTGGATCTCAGCGGGCTCGCGATCACGCTGAAGTAGTTCGTAAAGTGTAGGGTGGGCAAAGCGCAGCGTGCCCACCAGTTCCCGTCGAGATCAGGAATGGTGGGCACAGCGCGAAGACGCGCTTTTGCCCACCCTACATTGCTCGAGCCTGTCAGCGTCATTGCGAGGAGCGTTTGCGACGAAGCAATCCATGCGGCGATACAACAGAAGCCGGATTGCTTCGCTTCGCTCGCAATGACGCGGTGAAAGCCCCGATCTCAATTCCAAACAACGGATCCGCGTCGAGCGGGTGTGCATCCGCCCTCTCGCGGCGCGATGCGCCCGAGCTTTGCGTCAACCCATCGAGCTCCACAACTCGTCATCCTCCGCGAATGCGGAGGATCCAGTACGCCGCGGCCTTTTGATTCCATCGCTGACGTCTCTGGATACTGGATCACCTGCCTTCGCGGGTGATGACAACCGAGGGAGTGGTTTGTCGAGATGCCCGCGACGGATGCAATAAACGTAGGATGGAGAAGATTCAGATCACCACGCTCAGCCGCTTCGCGGCGCGGGTGATGCCGGTGTAGAGCCACCGGGCGCGGCTTTCCCCGAACGCGAAACTCTCGTCGAACAGCACCACGTCGTCCCATTGCGAGCCCTGCGACTTGTGCACCGTCAGCACATAGCCGTAGTCGAATTCGTCATAGGGTTTGCGTTGTTCCCACGGGATGGTGTCGATGGCGCCGCCGAAGCAGTCGCCGCGCACCGAGACCTTTGTCACCTTGTGGCCGAAATCCTCATCGGGCGACAAGCGCATGGTGATGATGGCGGATTTCGACGTGGCGCGCGACTTCACCCGCCACAGCCCGCCGTTGAACAGGCCCTTCTTGCGGTTGTTGCGCAGGCAGACCAGCTTGTCGCCGGCGACCGGCAAGGGATCCTCGATGTTCTGCTTCTGCCGCACCCGCATATTGTAGGCGCGTCTTGTGTTGTTGCGGCCGACCAGCACCTGGTCGGCCTGCATCACCCTGTCGGGATCGAGCTCGTCGCGCGACACCACCTGGCTTTCGCCGTAGCGGCCGATGTCGAGGTCGCGGCCCTCGCGCACGTCCATCGACATCCGGATGATCGGGTCGTCCTGGGCCTGGCGATGCACCTCGGTCAGCATCACGTCGGGTTCGCAATCGGTGAAGAAGCCGCCGCCCTGTATCGGCGGCAGCTGCGCGGGGTCGCCGAGCACGAGCAGCGGACATTCGAACGACATCAGGTCGCGCCCCAATTCGGCGTCCACCATCGAGCATTCGTCGATCACGATCAGCTTGGCCTTGGAGGCCGGCGCGTCGTCCCATAATTCGAAACTCGGCTGCTCGACGCCGGATTCCTTCGCGCGGTAGATCAGCGAGTGGATGGTGGAGGCGTTGTCGCAACCCTTGTTGCGCATCACCAAGGCGGCCTTGCCGGTGAAGGCCGCGAATTTCACGCCGCCGTCGACGCCCTCGGCGATGTGCCGCGCCAGCGTGGTCTTGCCGGTGCCGGCATAGCCGAACAGCCGGAACACCGGCGGCGTGCCGTTCCTGCCGGGTTTGGCTTTCAGCCAGTCGGCAACGGCCTTGAGCGCAGCGTCCTGATGGGGCGTAAAGGTGGTCATGGGGGCTCGAATGGAGGATGGCCGAGGCGGCATCAGCCGCGACTCATCCCGCCCAAGCTAACCATTAGGGCCATCAGTGCAAGCCGCCGGCCCTGCGTTATTGCCAGCCAGGGACGCCCTTCATGTCGGGCAGCTGGTGGGCGATGCCCTTGTGGCAGTCGATGCAGGTCTTTTCGCCAGTGAACAGGAAGCGCTGATGCGCCACCGAGGCGCGCGGCGACTGTTTGGTGATGTCCATCGATTCGGAGCTGTGGCAGTTGCGGCATTCCAGCGAATCATTGGCCTTCAAACGCGCCCATTCGTGCAGCGCCAGTTCGAGGCGGTGCTCCTGGAATTTTTCGCGGGTATTGATGGTGCCGAACAGGTGGCCCCAGACTTCCTTGGAGGCCTGCATCTTGCGCGCGATCTTGTCGGTCCAGTTGTGCGGCACGTGGCAGTCCGGGCAGCTGGCGCGGACCCCGGAACGGTTGGTGAAATGCACGGTGCTCTTCAGTTCCGCGAACACGTTGTCCTTCATCTCGTGGCAGCCGGTGCAGAACTTTTCGGTATTGGTGATTTCCAGCGCGGTGTTGAAGCCGCCCCAGAAGATCACGCCGGCGACGAAGCCGGCCAGAACCAGCACGCCGAGCCCGAACACCGAACTCGGCCGCCGCAGCACGTCCCACAATTCGACGATGAAGTTCCAGATCCGTGCCAGCCAGGATGGCCGCGGCGCCGACGGGTCGACCGCGCTCATCGGCGGCCTCCCGGCGTCGCGCGGCCGATCAGGGTGTCGACGTCCACGAAATCATTGGTGATCGGCGCCTTCACCATGTTCTGCGGCACGTGGCAGGAGGTACAGAAGAATCGGCGCGGCGAAACCGAGGCCAGGAACTGGCCGTCGCGGTCCATGAAGTGGGTGATCGAGACCATCGGGGCCTGTGACTCGCCGGTGCGGGCGCGGGCATGACAGGACAGGCATTTGTTGCCGTTGATGTCGATCTGATAGCCTTCGATCGAATGCGGAATCACAGGCGGCTGCTCCGGATAGTTGCGCACCTCCTTCTCCGACGTATTGCGCATCGGCGTCATCGGCGGGGCCGGTCCCTCCTCGTTGAGCGGGGTCGGGCCGCGCAGGCCCGAATTCAGCCCTTGCGCCAGCAGCGAACTGGATCCGGCCGCGATGGCGATGAGGAGCAGCAAGGCTAGGGGTTTTCGGGTCATGTCGAACTGACCTTTTCGATGCGCACGGCGCATTTCTTGTAATCGGTCTGCAGCGAGATCGGATCGGTGGCGTCCAGCGTCACCTTGTTGATGAGTTGCGCCTCGTCGAACCACGGCACGAATACCAGTCCGCGCGGCGTCTTGTTGCGGCCGCGGGTCTCGACCCGGGTACGGATGAAGCCGCGGCGCGACTGCACCTTGACCTCGTCGCCGCGCCGCAGCTTCAACTCGGCGGCATCGTCGGGGTGCATGAAGCACACGGCTTCCGGGAACGCCTTGTAGAGCTCGGGGACACGGCGGGTCATGGTGCCGGAATGCCAGTGCTCCAGCACGCGGCCGGTCGAGAGCCAGAACGGGTATTCGGTGTCGGGGGATTCGGCCGCCGGCTCGAACGGCAGGGCGAAAATCCGCGCCTTGCCGTCGGGAAAACCGTAGAACTGCACGCCCGCCCCTTGCTTCACATAGGGATCGAGCCCCTCGCGGAAGCGCCATCTGGTCTCCTGGCCGTTGACGACGGGCCAGCGCAGTCCGCGCTCGCGGTGATAGGTATCGAACGGCGCCAGATCATGCGCATGGCCGCGGCCGAATCCGGCATATTCCTCGAACAGGCCCTTGTGCACGTAGAAGCCGAATGCCTTCGACTCGTCGTTGGCGTAACCGGCCTCGATGTCGGACAGCGGAAATTTGTCGACCTGGCCATTCTTGAACAGCACGTCGAACAGCGTCTTGCCGCGGTACTCCGGCTTCTTCGCCAGCAGCTCTTCCGTCCACACTTCCTCGATCTTGAATCGCTTGGAGAACTCCATCAGCTGCCACAGGTCCGAGCGTGCCTCGCCGGGGGCAGTGACCATCTGGTGCCAGAACTGGGTGCGCCGCTCGGCGTTGCCATAGGCGCCTTCCTTTTCCACCCACATCGCGGTGGGCAGGATCAGGTCGGCGGCGAGCGCCGTCACCGACGGATAGGCGTCGGACACCACGATGAAGTTTTCCGGATTGCGGAATCCCGGATAGGTCTCCTCATTGGCGTTGGGGCCGGCCTGCAAATTGTTGTTGACCTGAACCCAGTAGGCATTGAGCAGGCCGTCCTTCAGCATCCGGCTCTGCAGCACGGCGTGATAGCCCGGCTTGTCGGCAATGGTGCCCTCCGGCAGCATCCAGATCTTCTCGGCGATGTCGCGATGCTTCTTGTTGGTCACCACCATGTCGGCGGGCAGGCGATGCGAGAAGGTACCGACCTCGCGCGCGGTGCCGCAGGCCGAGGGCTGGCCGGTCAGCGAGAACGGGCTGTTGCCGGGCTCGGAGATTTTTCCCGTCAGCAGATGGATGTTGTAGACCAGGTTGTTGCACCAGACGCCGCGGGTATGCTGGTTGAAGCCCATGGTCCAGAAGCTGGTGACCTTGATCTTGGGGTCGGCGTAGAGTTCGGCCAAAGCCTCGAGGCGGTTGACCGGCACGCCCGACATCTCCGCCGCCTTCTCCAGCGAATAGTCGGCGACGAATTTGGCATATTCCTCGAAGCTCATGTCGGTGGAGTCGTTGGCCTTGGCGGCACCGGTCGCCTTCTTCTGCAGCGGATGCTCGGGACGAAGGCCATAGCCGATGTCGGTCTGGCCGCGCTTGAACATGGTGTGCGCGGCGACGAATTCCTTGTTGACCCGGCCGGTCTTGATGATGTGGTTGGCGACGGCGTTGAGAATATAGAGGTCAGTCTGCGGCTTGAAGATCATGCCGATGTCGGCGAGGTCGAACGAGCGGTGCTCGAAGGTCGACAGCACGGCGACGCGGACATGCGAGGCCGAGAGCCTTCGATCGGTCACCCGGGTCCACAGGATCGGGTGCATCTCGGCCATGTTCGAGCCCCACAGCACGAAGGCATCCGCCGCTTCGATGTCGTCGTAGCAGCCCATCGGCTCGTCGATGCCGAAGGTGCGCATCATGCCGGCCACGGCCGAAGCCATGCAGTGCCGCGCATTGGGATCGATGTTGTTGGTGCGGAAGCCGGCCTTGAACAGCTTGACGGCGGCATAGCCTTCCCAGATCGTCCACTGGCCGGAACCGAACATGCCGACCCCGGCGGGACCGCGCTTCTTCAGCGCCGCCTTGTATTTCTCCGCCATGATGTCGAAGGCTTCATCCCACGACACCGGCGTGAACTCGCCGTTCTTGTCGTACTTGCCGCCGGTCTTGCGCAGCATAGGCCTGGTGAGACGGTCGTGGCCGTACATGATCTTGGAAAGGAAATAGCCTTTCACGCAGTTGAGCCCGCGGTTGACCTCGGACTTGATGTCGCCATGGGTCGCGACCACGCGATTGTCCTTGGTCGCCACCATGACGCTGCAGCCGGTGCCGCAGAACCGGCACGCCGCCTTGTCCCATTTCAACTCGCTGGTGGCGCGGTCGGTGACGACGTTCGCCGCCAGCGCCGGCGTGGCCATGCCGCCCGCCAGCGCCGCCATCGCGGCGGCCTCCAGCTTCAGAACCTGGCGGCGGTCGAGTTTGGGTGCGGTCATGACAATTCTCCCGACGTCAGCTTGCGTCGATGGCGTGAAAGACGAGCGAGGCGGTGTAGACGTCGGGCAGCAGCGCGATGGTGTTGAGCGTCGATCCGAGCGCGCCGGCGTCGGCCGCGTCGACCACGACCACCAGCTTGCCCTTGGGATCGCGGCCGTAGATCTCGCAGCCGGCCAGCGCCACGATGGCGGTTTCGACCTCGACGAGGCGTTCCGGCCGGGCCTGCACCAGAATGCTGGCGATCTCGCCGCCGGGCGGCGCGATCACCTGGTCTGCATTGAGGAGCCGGCCCGTGATGAGGGCCCGACGATCGATGGCGTTGTGAGGTCTGGCCACGGGGGGATTCCTTGAAATGGCTGGCGTTAGCGCGGGGGAGGGCCGGGGGGACCGGCCAGCATCTGGTACACCCAGACACCAAGCCCGTAGCTGCCGACGGTGGCGACCGCGAAGGCCGGCAACAGCACCGCCGTCAGAAACAGAAACGCAAAGATTTCCATGCGCCTGCGGCGCGGCCGTCCACCCGTGTCGCTGCCAGTGGCCGACATGTTCCGTCTCACTCAAAATGTAATGATCGACGACATCAGGGTCGCCACCTATCGATCAGTTTCGGGCTTCGAATCGAATCGCGTCTTGATCTGGATCAATTCTAACACGGGTTCCCACCCTTTGCCCGCGACCTAACGTCCCTTCTTCCACCCTGCGGAATTGGCTTGGCGGTGGACTCGGCTTCGCCGGCTATTACAATACCGGCAACAACAAGCCGGCCACGGAGGAACGTCATGAAGTTCGGCATCTTTTACGAGCTGCAATTGCCGCGCCCCTGGCAAGCCGGCGACGAACTCAGGCTTTACCAGGACGCGCTGACGCAGCTGGAGACCGCCGACCGGCTCGGCTACGACCACGCCTGGGTGGTGGAGCATCATTTCCTGGAAGAATACTCGCATTCGCCGTCCCCCGAATCGTTCCTTGCCGCGGCCTCGCAGCGCACCAAAAACATCCGGCTCGGCCACGGCATCTTCCAGCTCACCACCAACCATCCCGCGCGCGTCGCCGAGCGGGTCGCGGTGCTCGATCTCCTGAGCAACGGCCGCTGCGAATTCGGCATGGGCGAGAGCGCCTCGATCACGGAACTGACGCCGTTCGGCCGCGACATGGAGACCAAGAAGGAAGTATTCGAGGAAGCCGTGGCCGCCATCTTCCCGATGTTCAAAGACGGCGGCAGCGAGCATCACGGCAGGTATTTCGACATTCCCCTGCGCAACGTGGTGCCGAAGCCGGTGCAGAAGCCGCATCCGCCGCTGTGGATGGCGTGTTCGCAACTGCCGACCATCGAACGCGCCGGCCGGCACGGCTTCGGTGCGCTCGGCTTCCAGTTCGTCAGCGCCGATGCCGCCCATGCGTGGGTGCACGCCTATTACAACGCCATTACAAAACGGCTGAAGAAGCTCGCCGACTACCAGATCAATCCGAACATGGCGCTGGTGTCGTTCTTCCTGTGCGCCAAGACCGCCGAGGAGGCCCGCGCGCGGGCGGACGGCGCCACCTTCTTCCAGTTCGCGCTGCGCTTCTACGGTGCTTCGCAGAACCGCCAGCGTCCCGATCCCGGCACCGTCAACATGTGGGACGAATACAACAAGTGGAAGCGCGAGAACCCGGAGGCGCAGGAAGCGGCATTGCGCGGCGGCCTGATCGGTTCGCCTGAAACCATCCGAAAGAAGCTGCGGCGTTTTCGAAGTTCACATATCGACCAGGTGATCCTGCTCAACCAGGCCGGCAAGAACAGCCACGAGCACATCTGCGACTCGCTCGAACTGTTCGCGAAAGAAGTGATGCCGGAATTCCGCGAGGACCCCGAACATGACGCCTGGAAAGCCGGCGTCATGAGCGGCGCCATCAAGCTCGAGGAAATCGACACCGAAGCGTTCACCGATCGCTACGGCAAGCTCGCGGTGACCGTGGCGAAACCGGCGGCCGCAGCGGCGAGCTAGCAACCTCGGATTTCGGGGCCGATGGCAGACGCCGCCGGACCTGAACGGTGGTGATGCACCCGTTCAGGCCATTTCCGATCAGTCCTGCTTTTTGGTGTATGTGAATTTCGGCGCGTTCTTGAGGGTGTCCTTCGTCGTATCGACGTAGGCGCGCCAATTGCCGTCCTTTTGGTTCAGGACGATTGTCGAGGGATCGAGGACGACATAGCTGTCTCCGATTCCGAGGAAGCCGCCGACGCTGACCACGACGCCGCTGAGCGTCTTGCCGTTTTCGACAACGAGATCCTCGATCTCGCCGAGCGTCTCGTTCTGATTGTTGTAAACATTGGCGCCGATCAGCCTGGACGTCATGAGGTCCGCCGGCCTCGCATTAACGAATCTCACGGCGACGGTTGCCGAAGTCGCGATCTGCAGGCCCTTGTCACCCGCCATTCCCGTCGTCATCGACGAGTTGGGTTGCTGTGGCGCCGCTGCGCTGGTGCTCGAATTATTGCTGGCGGGCGGATTGGACTGAGCGATGGCAATCGTCGATACGGTGGCGATCGCAATTGCAAGAGTGGTGCGACTGAGCATGGCTTTCCTCACGTAGTTGGAGTTTGGCAGACCAAACGGTCGTTTTCCAATGCTCGCAATGCCCGAATGTTCGATGCCGCGGCCGATGCGGCCGAGAGAGTGCGTCCGCTGCCGCACCATCCTGAAACATTTCTGCGAATTAATGAAACAATCGTCTGGCCGGCACGTCGATGTAGTTCAGTAAACCGCGGCAATAAAGCTGCGCGTGACGCGTGCGAAAGGAGAAAGCATCATGAAAACTTCGATCGGTATCCTGGCTGCCACAGGATTCGCGATGTGTCTGCCGGCTGATCTGGCCAGGGCTGAGCCGGCGCGAACGGTTGCCAATGTTAACTTGAGAGCGTCTCCGGGTGCGAGTTACTCAATTATCAATGTTGTTCCCCGTGGCAAACTCGTCAACGCGCGATTCTGCATAAGTAACGGCTGGTGCCGTGTTGAGTGGCGCGGCAGCAAGGGCTGGATCAACGGGCGGTATTTGCGCACGAAGAATTTGAAAAGAAGAAGCTGATGCCGCTGTACCGAGGCGCTCTTCATCAACGAGCCGGACAGTTTCCAACACACTCGGTCCGATAGTGTACCGACCACCGGCCGAACGGCCGAAACGTTTTCGACCTGATTGCGTCTACCCACAATGAGAAATGAATTATAATGGGAGTACGCCCTTGCGCCTGATCATGACGATCTTTTTCGCCACCATGTTCGCCGCCATCGCGCTGACGGGTATCATGCTAAGTCCCGCCGAGTCGGCACTGCTGTCGTAAACTAGCGGATAGAGACGAGTGGCTGGCTCGCGGCGGGCTGCTGAGTGGTTAGTCAGAGAACGGTTGGCGAGACCGAGTGCTCTCGCGATCAGCCTGTTTTGTGCCGGGAGCTGCACGAGTGACCAGGTGTTCATGGGCCCGGATAACGCCGGTGTCGTAGGGAACGCCGCCATGGCGCGACCCGCCCATCAGCTGGAAATACTGGTTGCGCATGATGCCGTAGCATGGACATGCGACGCTCTCCAAACTCGGTCGCGAAACGACCTGCAGCGAGCCTCGAGCGGTCGTGATGAGGCCGCCCCGGTCGAAAGCCGCAATGCACCGCGTCACCGTGGCCCTTCGCACGCCGATCATGCGCGCGAGTGTCTGTTGCGTAAGCGGTAGCCGGTCCGCGGCGGAACGGTCAGCGGCCATCAGGATCCAGCGCGCAAGGCGTTGCTCGACCGGATGTTTCGCATTGCAAGCGCCGATCTGGGAAGTTTGCAGAAGCACATAATGAGCATACTGCAGAAATCGGGCGCGCAGGGAGGGGCGGTCGTTCATGGCATTTACGAGGTCTTCGACTCGCAGTCGGAGCGCAGGCCCTCCGAGATGAACGATACGGCGATGACGCGAGACGGTGACTCCAAGAATGGCGGGAGTGCCAACCATGCCCTCGCGGCCGACCAGCCAGACCTCGATAAGATTTCCATCTCCCACTTCAGCCAAAACCGAAACGAGACCGTCTTCGGGGAAGTAAACGTAGTCCATTGGCGTTCTCGCATGATGGAGAACACGGTTGGCCTTCAGCGACACCCGCTCGAGAAAAGGGCAAATCGCGGCATAGTCCTGCAGCGATAGGCTGCGAAGAAGTTCATTGTGTATGACGGGGCTATTCATCCGGGCCTCCGGTTTCCATTTCGACACGAGTGCCGTTCCCACGGCCTGCCGCACACGCCTGTCCGGAACTCACGAAGGGTCAACGCCTCCGGGAACAAGCTGTAACGCTAGTCAGAGTTTCGTAATCGGCGGTATATTGTCGTGCGACATTTTAACAGAGGGCCGCGCCTGGTCCCGTGTCGGGACCGACACCCGATTGGGCACCAATGCGCCGAATTCGATTCCGCCGCCACGCCCAGAGCAAACCGACATATTGAACGATATGCCCCAGACGGGGTTGGTCCGTGCCTGCAATGGTGCAACACCCGCCGTTGCGGTAGGCCGACTTTGCAAGTCGCCGTTCAAGCGAGCAATTTTGTTCGATCCGATGCAGGACAAATCCATGCTTTTCGGTAACTGGAGCGATTTGTGGCGCGTGATTTTAGTTGGCACGCTCGCGTATGCCGCACTCGTTCTGCTTCTCAGGATCTCCGGCAAGCGAACGCTGACGAAGCTTAACGCCTTCGATCTGGTCATTACGGTCGCGTTAGGCTCCACACTGTCGGCGGTGCTGCTCAACAAGTCCATCAGTCTGGCCGAAGGTGTTACGGCTTTTGCGGTTCTCATTTCGTTGCAGTTTGCAATAACCTGGCTCTCCGTGCGTTCTCGCGGCGTTGAGAAGATCGTCAAATCAGAACCCGCGTTGCTGCTGCATCATGGTGAGTTCCTGGACCGTGCCCTGCGACACCAGCGGATAACGCGTCAAGAGGTGATGTCGGCGATCCGCGCCGATGGAAAGAGCGAGCTGCACGAAATCTCCGCCGTGATTCTGGAGACCGACGGATCGATGAGTGTCGTTTCAACGGCCGGCGAAAATCCGACGGCGTTGGCTGATGTGGATTCGGCTTCGAGCTGATGGCTCGCGTCGCGCCGGGCGCGCGACATCAACCATCGCCGCATGTCCGGAACCCGTTGATGGGAGATTGAGAGAGTGCAGGATTCTGGGTCGTTCGTGGCAAGGCTTCGCGGCTGGTTGTTGATCACCGCGCTTGCCGGCGCATTGATGTCGTTCGCCCCTGCTGCCAAAGCCGCCGCACCCGTATCGCAGCCTCCCGTCAGCAACGGGGACAACACTGTCGCGAAGCCCGTCCTCGTCGAACCGGAGGCCGACGACAACGCGATCGCAGAACGCATCAACCGAATTCTGTTGTCGACCGATTGGTTTGAGGCACCCAGCGTCGGGGTGCGTGATGGCGTTGTCTTTCTGGATGGCAGGACGAAGACCGAGGAGCGCAGGCGGTGGGCCGAAGCGCTGGCAGAGAATACACAGGGGACCGTAGCCGTCGTGAACCGGATCGCGGTCGAGAACGATGTCGGTTCGACATTCGGTCAGGCCGGAGATGAATTCGAGCGACTGTACCGTCAGGCCGCCCAGGCATGGCTATGGGCTGTGTTCGCGATTGCCATCCTCCTCCTTACATGGTTTCTCGCCCGTATGACGGCGATCGTCGTACGGTACTTCCTTGCCAAACGAATCGCCTCGTCATTGCTTCTCTCCATGGCCGTCCAGGCGTTCTCCATCCCGATTTTCCTTCTGGGTATCTACTTCGTGCTCCAGGTCGCTGGCCTTACGCGACTTGCGGTTACCGTCCTGGGCGGCACCGGCCTCTTGGGCATCGTCGTTGGATTTGCCTTCCGCGATATCGCCGAGAATTTTCTCGCCAGCATGCTTCTCAGCATACGAAATCCATTCCGGACCGGCGAACTGATCGAGGTCGACGGAAATGTCGGCATTGTCATGAATCTGAACGTCCGCAGTACCGTGCTTCGAACGCTGGACGGCAACTACGTGCAAATCCCCAATGCCCTAGTCTACAAGAGTACGATCAAGAATTACAGCAGCGCCGAGAATCGACGCGCCGATTTTGCAGTGGGAATCGGCTACGATTCGCCGACGACAAAGGCTCAATCGTTGATCGCCAATGTGCTCAAGCAACATCCGGCTGTTCTTGAAACTCCGGAACCGCTCGTGCTCGTCGAAGAAACTCGGTTCGGCCACTGTTAATCTGCGCGTCTATTACTGGTTTGCCAGCGCGGTTTATTCCCCTGAGAAGATCAACTCCGCGCTTTTGCGGCTATCCAAGGACGCGCTTCTCAAGGGCGGTATCGAGTTGCCCGATCCGGCGCGCGAGGTGGTATTTCCAAAAGGCATCCCGGTATTTCGGGCGGAAAACATCGGCCGGGCGGATGCCGCGACCATGGAAGCCTCTGAAAGATTGCACGAGGAGGAAGCAGGTCTGCCGGCCACAATTGGCGAGGGGGAATTGCGCAACGAAACGGGCGAGGCCAGCCTTCAGCCGGATGATTCATCACCGGAAGCGGAAACCAACCTGCTCAAGGGCTAGTGGAAGCAGGAGCAAGTCTTCCGATTGCTCGAAAAGTGCGGCCAGGCTGGTGCGCTGAACGCTCGCACCGAATCGAAAAAAGTCAGACCGCGGCACTCGCCGGCGGCGGCCAGGTTCGCAGCGTCATCTCGGCGATCTTGCGCAATTGCTCGCGGGTGGTGCCGCCGGCCGCCTGCACCGCCATGCCTTGCAGGATTGCGGAGATGTAGCGCGCGAGATCGGCGGCATCAGAACCTGCGGGCAAATCGCCTTCGGCGATCGCCCGCTCGAAACGCTTGCGCAGATCCTCCTCGCCGGCGGCGCGGCGCGCCATCAATTCCTGCTTGATGGATTCGGAGGCGTCGCCGCAGCTCAGCGCACCCTGAACCGCCAGGCATCCCGTCGGATGGTCGGGATCGGTGACGGCATCTGCGGCCTTATACAAGAGATGTTCGACGACGGCGTGGGCGGTGGGTTTTGCCAGAGCCACCTGGACGTAACCGCCGGGTCCGTCGACATACCGGTCCAGCGCTTTGCGAAACAGCTCTTCCTTGTTGCCGAACGCGGCATAGAGGCTCGGCCTGGTGATCCCCATGGCCAGAGTGAGGTCCGCCATCGACGCGCCTTCGTAGCCTTTGCTCCAGAATACCTGCAGCGCCAGGTCGAGAGCCTTGTCGACATTGAATTCGCGGGGACGTCCCATGGCCATGATGGGTCCCTCCTTTAGTTTTCTACCAATCGTTAGATAAGTGACTTGACAGTCGATGTCGATGGGCCATCTATACCGGACGTTACGAATGTGTGCGCTGCAGCGTAGACGTGGATCGGGTGTCGCTATCCGCGCCCGTCTGTTCAAACCGGGATTGGCAGCGCCGGATGTCCGGTCGAATTGGGGTCGCCATGAAAAAAATCATCAAAAACAATCGCTTGATCGGGGTTTCGCTATTGCTGGCGGTATTGGCTGTAGCCGGCGCGGCGACTTTCCTCGGTGGCCGCGGTGGCAGCGCGCAGGCCGAGGCAGTTGCCGCGCCGGCGCCCGTACCGGTCTCGGTCTCGGTGGTCGCCCCCCGCAAGACCGTGGCGTGGGACGAGTTTTCCGGGCGGCTGGAGGCGGTCGAGCGGGTCGAAATCCGCTCCCGCGTCGCCGGCGCCATCCAGGAAATCCACTTTCGCGAGGGCGCGCTGGTCAAACAGGGCGACCTCCTGATCCTGATCGATCCGTCGCTTTATGCCGCCGATGTCGCCCGCGCCGAAGGCCAGGTGGCCGCGGCCAGGGCGCGACTGACCTTGACCAGAAGCGATTTCGAGCGTGGCCAGCAATTGACGGATTCGCGCACGATCTCGCAGCGCGACTTCGACGGTCGCGTCAACGCCTACCGCGAGGCGGAGGCGAACCTGAAGGCGGCCGAGGCGTCGCTGCAGACAGCAAAACTCAATCTCGGTTACACCGAAGTGCGCGCGCCGGTCGCCGGCCGCGTCGGCAAGCTGGAAATCACCGTCGGCAATCTGATCGCCGCGGGACCCGGCACGCCGGTGCTGACCACGCTGGTGTCGGTCAATCCGATCTATGCCAGCTTCAATGCTGACGAGCAGGTGGTGACGCGCGCCTTGAAGACCCTCGCCGACGAATCCGCTCCTTCCGATATAGGCCGCATCCCGGTGCAGATGGGCACCGCCACCTCCGACGGCACGCCCTACAAGGGGCGCATGCAGTTGATCGACAATCAGGTCGATGCGAGCAGCGGCACGGTGCGGGTGCGCGCGGTGTTCGACAATGCCGATGGACGTCTGATCCCCGGACAGTTTGCACGGATCAAGATGGGACAGCCCAAGGCCGAGCCGGCCCTGTTGATCAGCGAGCGCGCCATCGGAACCGACCAGAACAAGAAATTCGTGATGGTCGTCGACAAGGACAGCAAGGCGGAATACCGCGAAGTCGCGCTCGGCGTCTCGATCGACGGCATGCGCGTGGTGACCGGCGGCCTTCATGCCGGCGAACGCATCGTGGTCAAGGGGTTGCAACGGATCCGTCCCGGTGCCGTGGTCGCGCCCGAGGTGGTGGCGATGAATTTCGCGTCTGCCGCAACCGAGGTGGCGCAGCGCCAGTAACCTGATCGCGGTGCTTTGCCACCGCGTCAGCATCGCGAACACAACAGAAATGAATCAGTGGGGTCGATCACGGTCGGCCGCGCCGGGACCGTTGCGCTCCGCATCCCCGATATTGACGAGACAATGCCATGAACTTTTCCAGATTTTTCATCGATCGGCCGATCTTCGCGGGCGTGCTGTCGACGCTGATCTTCGTGGCGGGACTGCTGTCGCTGCCGGCGCTGCCGATCTCGGAATACCCGGAAGTGGCGCCGCCGACCGTGGTGGTGCGCGCGCAATATCCCGGCGCCAATCCCAAGGTCATCGCCGAGACGGTGTCGACCCCGATCGAGGAGCAGATCAACGGCGTCGAGGGCATGCTCTATATGAGCAGCCAAGCCACCACCGACGGACTGATGACGCTCAACGTCACGTTCCGGCTCGGCACCGATCCCGACAAGGCGCAGCAACTGGTGCAGAACCGTGTGGCGCAGGCCGAGCCGCGATTGCCCGCGGAGGTCCGCACCCTCGGCATTACCACCATCAAGAGCGCACCCGACCTCACCATGGTGGTGCATCTGCTGTCGCCGAACGGCCGCTACGACATGACTTACTTGCGCAACTATGCCGTGCTCAACGTCAAGGACCGGCTGGCGCGGATCGAGGGCGTCGGCCAGGTGCAGCTGTTCGGCTCCGGCGACTATTCGATGCGGGTCTGGCTCGATCCGCAGAAGGTCGCCGAGCGTGGCCTTTCGGCCTCCGACGTGGTGCGCGAGATCCGGTCGCAGAACGTGCAGGCGGCGGCCGGCGTGGTCGGGGCGTCGCCGAGCGAAGCCGGGCTCGACCTGCAGCTCTCCATCAACGCGCAGGGACGGCTGAAGACCGAGGAGGAGTTCGGCGAAATCATCGTCAAGAACGGCGCCAACGGCGAGGTTACCAGGCTGCGCGACATCGCCCGGATCGAGCTCGGTGCGGCGGATTATTCGCTGCGCTCTCTGCTGGACAACAAGTCGGCGGTCGCGGTGCCGATCTTCCAGTCGCCGGGTTCGAATGCGATCCAGATTTCCGACAGCGTCCGCAAGATGATGGTCGAGCTGAAGCAGAACATGCCCGACGGCATGGACTACAGCATCGTTTACGACCCGACCCAGTTCGTGCGCGCCTCGATCGAGGCGGTGGTGCATACGCTGCTGGAAGCCGTGGCGCTGGTGGTGCTGGTGGTCATCCTGTTCCTGCAGACCTGGCGGGCGTCGATCATTCCCCTGATCGCGGTGCCGGTCTCCATCATCGGCACGTTTGCCGTCATGCATGTGTTCGGCTTCTCCATCAATGCGCTGACCCTGTTCGGGCTGGTGCTGGCGATCGGCATCGTGGTCGACGACGCCATCGTCGTGGTCGAGAATGTCGAGCGCAACATCGAGCAGGGACTGTCGCCGAAAGATGCGGCCTACCAGGCGATGCAGGAGGTGACCGGGCCGATCATCGCCATTGCGCTGGTGCTGGTCGCGGTGTTCGTGCCGCTGGCCTTCATCACGGGACTGACCGGCCAGTTCTACAAGCAGTTCGCGCTCACGGTGGCGATCTCGACGGTGATCTCGGCGTTCAACTCCTTGACGCTGTCGCCGGCGCTGGCGGCGGTGCTGCTGAAATCGCATGACGCGCCGAAGGATGCGCTGACCCGCGGCATGGACCGGCTGCTCGGCTGGTTCTTCCAGCGCTTCAATCGTTTCTTTCATCGCAGTTCGGAAGCCTATAGCGGCTGCGTCAGGCGGGTGATCTCGCGGCGCGCCGTCGTGATGGTGGCCTATGTCGCGCTGATCGGCGTCACCTATGGCCTGTTCAAGGCGGTGCCCGGCGGCTTTGTGCCCGGCCAGGACAAGCAGTACCTGGTCGGTTTTGCGCAGCTGCCCGATGGCGCGACGCTGGACCGCACCGAGGAAGTCATCCGCCGCATGGGCGATATCGCGCTGAAACTGCCGGGCGTGGAAAGCGCGGTGGCGTTTCCGGGGCTGTCGATCAACGGCTTTACCAACAGCTCGAATTCGGGAATCGTTTTCGTAACCCTGAAACCGTTCGAGGAGCGCAAGACGGCGGACCTCAGCGCCGGCGCCATAGCCGGCCAGCTCAACGGCAAGTTTGCCGCGATCCAGGAAGCCTTCATTGCCATGTTCCCGCCGCCGCCGGTGGCGGGGCTCGGCACTATCGGCGGCTTCAAGCTGCAGATCGAGGATCGCGCCGGTCTGGGTTATGAGGCGCTCAACGACGCCACCAAGGCGTTCATCGCCAAGGCGTCGAAGGCGCCGGAGCTGGCCGGCCTGTTCTCGAGCTATCAGGTCAACGTGCCGCAGCTTTATGCCGATATCGACCGCACCAAGGCGCGCCAGCTCGCCGTGCCCGTCACCAGCGTGTTCGATACCATGCAGATCTATCTCGGCTCGATGTACGTCAACGACTTCAATAAATTCGGCCGCACCTATTCGGTGCGCGTCCAGGCGGATGCGAAATTCCGCGCGCGGGCCGATGATGTCGGCCTGCTGAAGGTGCGTTCCGACACCGGCGAGATGGTGCCGCTGTCGGCGCTGCTGAAGATCAGGGAAAGCGCCGGGCCGGAGCGCGCCATGCGCTACAACGGTTTTCTCACCGCCGACCTCAACGGCGGCGCCGCGCCCGGCTATTCGACCGGGCAGGCGCAGGACGCGGTGGAAAAGATCGCGGCCGAAACCTTTCCGAAGGGCATCGCGTTCGAGTGGACCGACCTGACCTATCAGGAAATCATCGCCGGCAACTCGTCGCTGGTGGTGTTTCCGGTCGCGCTGCTGCTGGTATTTCTCGTTCTCGCCGCCCAGTACGAGAGCCTGACCCTGCCGCTGTCGATCATCATGATCGTGCCGATGGGCTTGCTGGCCGCGATGCTGGGTGTCTGGCTGACCAACGGCGACAACAACGTCTTCACCCAGATCGGCCTGATCGTGCTGGTCGGGCTATCGGCCAAGAACGCCATCCTGATCGTGGAGTTCGCGCGCGAGCTGGAATTCGCCGGGCGCACGCCGGTTCAGGCGGCGATCGAAGCCAGCCGCCTGCGGCTGCGGCCGATCCTGATGACCTCGCTCGCCTTCGTCATGGGCGTGGTGCCGCTGGTGATCTCCAGCGGCGCGGGCTCCGAGATGCGCCATGCCATGGGCGTCGCGGTGTTTGCCGGCATGATCGGCGTGACGGCATTCGGCATCTTCTTCACGCCGATGTTCTACGTGCTGCTGCGCGCACTGGCCGGCAACCGGCCGTTGACGCAACATGGGGAAGCGACCTTGCCAACACCCGTCACTAGCGAGAAATGAAGGAGGCGAGTTCGTCGGGCGTTCCCTTTGGAAACGCTTCTTTCAGGAAGTCGAGGAAGGCAGATACGCGAGCACTCAACAATCGTCGCGAAGGATAGAGCGCCCACAGAAGAATATCCGGCCCTTCGATGTCTCCCCATTTTACCAGCGTACCATCAGCCAGATCGTGACTTACCAGCGATACCGGAAGGCGTGCCGCGCCGACGCTCGCGCGTACCGCATCGCGAACCATCACGAGTGACGACAAGCGAAGAACTGGATCAATCGCGATGGCGGATTTTCCTGATCGTGTCGTCACGTTCCAGGTCAGACTCCGGTCTCCGTCGCCACGCATAACAGCTGGAGTGCGTTCATCGCCCTTTGGCCGAGCCATGGCTGGAGCCGCAACAATGACCAATCGGTCGTGCAGAAAAGCTCGTCCGACAAGGTTGTCGTCCGGATCCGGATTGACCCGGATGACGAGATCATATCCTTCCTCGATCAAGTCCACGGGCCGGTCTTCCGTGGTCACCTCGAGCCGGATGTCCGGAAACTTGACGGCGAACGCTGCGGACAATTTGCCCATCGCGGTTTGAGAGAACAGCAGCGGCGCGCTTATCCGCAATCGTCCTCGCGGCTTTGCTCCACCCGCCGCGATGGCCGCCGCTGTTTCGTCGAGTTCGGTGAGCAAGGCTCCCGTCCTCTCGAAAAGCGCCTGACCTTCCTGAGTGAGCTTGAGGGTGCGGGCGCCTCGCTCGAACAAGCGCAATTCGAGGCTCCCCTCCAGTTCCGCGACCCGCCGGGAAAGGGTCGCCTTGGGTCTGCCGCTGGCGCGAGCGGCGCGTCCAAACCCGCCGTGGCGGGCCACCAAGTTGAAATCAGCAAGCGCCAAAAGGTCCATGTTCCACCATTGAGACAGTCTGTCTAATTATAGCGGCTATCGGACCATACGTGAAACAGCAAATAGAGGGTGTCCTGACAATCCAAACCGGAGACCGTTCAAATGACCATTCTCGTTACCGGCGCCACCGGCGCCATCGGCCACCACGTTGTCGAACAGCTTGTAAAGCGGGGCGCCGACATCCGCGCTCTCGCCCGCGATCCTGCCAAGGCCGATCTCCCGGCGGGCGTCGCGGTGGTTCAAGGCGATTTGCTCGACGTGGACTCCCTGCGCAGCGCCTTTGCAGGCGCATCGACACTGTTTCTCCTCAACGCAGTCGTGCCTGACGAATTCACGCAAGCCCTGACCGCGCTGAACCTTGCCAGGGAGGCAGGCATCGAACGGATCGTCTATCTCTCCGTCATTCACAGCGACGTTTACGTCAACGTCCCGCACTTCGCAGGCAAGTTCGGGGTCGAGCGGATGATCGAGCAGATGGGCTTCAATGCCACCATCCTGCGTCCCGCTTATTTCATTCACAACGATCTCACGATCAAGGATGTCGTGCTTGGTTACGGCGTTTATCCCATGCCGATCGGCGGCAAGGGTCTCGCCATGGTCGATCCCCGCGACATCGGTGAGGTCGCGGCTATCGAGCTTATGCGCCGGGAGCAGTCTCCTTCGCCACTACCGCTCATCCGGATCAATCTTGTCGGTCCTGACACGCTGACCGGCGCAGACGTCGCCGCGATCTGGTCCGACGTGCTGGGGCGTCCGATCGCTTATGGCGGTGACGATACTGCCGCGTTCGAGGAGAACCTCAGGAAGTTCATGCCGGGCTGGATGGCGTTCGACATGCGCCTGATGGCCGATCGTTTCCTGAGCGATGGAATGATCCCCGAACCTGGTGACGTTGATCGTCTGACCAAACTCCTTGGCCGTCCCTTGCGCTCCTACCGCGACTTCGCATCAGAAATCAAAGCGTCGGCCTGACGGCATACGCATTGCTCAACCAAAAACCCAAAAGGGCGCGGTCTTCAACGTGGCGTTCAAGGACGAATCGGCAGCACTTCAACGCCGCTTCCACGGCCGGGATACAAGAGCGCTTTGCTCTTCCCCTGAAGCGCGCGCGTGAATTGCCTGCCCAGAACGTATTTTGAAATCATCGCAAACACGGGACGCCTCCTTGAGGCGGCGTCCCGTCCAACCCAATCGATGGTTCAGCCCCGCAGTGCGGCCAGCAATTCATCCGGCCGCTCGACCATCATCATGTGGCCGGCGCCTGGAAGCACCACGGTGCGCGAATTCGGCAGTGCGGCGGCCAGCGCCTTGCCGGCTCTTGCGGGGGTCATCATGTCGCGTTCGCCGAGAATGAGCGTGACCGGGACTTTTATCTGTGCGGCGGCGGCAAGCGCCCCCTGATAGGCGTTGCAGGCCGAGAGATCGTTGAACAGCACGCCGGGCCGGCATTGTTCGAGCACCCGCTGCGCGCCGGTGTGCATCCACAGGCCGGGCGCCAGGCTGCCGCCGAGTTCGGCCTGAAAGCCGAGGCCCCAGATTGAGACCATGTCGACGGCGTCATGGTCGTTGGCTTCGGCGGCTCTCAGCAGATCGGGGCCGACCGTCATGGTCGCCGCCGTGCCGATCAGGCTCAGCGCCGAGACTTTGGCCGGGTGCCGCGCGGCGGTCTCCAGCGCGATCAGCGATCCCATGGAATGACCGACCAGCCGTGCCGTCGCGGCACCTGCCGCATCGAGTAATGCCGCGGTCCAGTCGGCCATGTCGGCGATAGTCGCAAGCGGCGCGCCGCCTGAGCGTCCATGGCCCGGCAGGTCCGGAGCCAGCACGCCAAA
>JAUXWH010000205.1 GCA_030681365.1 Bradyrhizobium sp. | reverse complement strand
GGCCGGCGTCAGCCACGATCTGCGCACCATCCTCACCCGCTTCAAGCTGGAACTGGCGCTGATCGGCGACAGCCCCGAGGTCGACGGCATGCGCAAGGACGTCGACGAGATGGCCGGCATGCTGGAGGCCTATCTGGCGTTTGCGCGCGGCGACAGCGGCGAGCACGCGCAGCCGACTGACATGACGGTGGCGCTGGAGGAATTGCGCAGCGACGCCGAGCGCAACGGCCACGCCGCGACCGTGACATTCCGCGGCCTGCCCGTGGTGACGGTGAAGCCGGCATCGTTCAAGCGCTGCCTCGGCAACCTCGTCTCCAACGCCGCGCGCCACGCCAACGCGATCTCGATCGCCGGCCACCGCGACCACCGCTATCTCACGGTGACGATCGACGACGACGGCCCGGGGATCCCCGCCGGCATGCGCGAGGAAGTGTTCAAGCCGTTCCTGCGGCTCGACGACGCCCGCAACCAGGACGAAGGCGGCACCGGCCTAGGGTTGGCGATCGCCCGCGACATCGCCCGCTCCCATGGCGGCGACATCACGCTCGGCGACAGCCCGATGGGCGGGTTGCGCGCTGCGGTGCGGATCCCGGTGTAACTTCTTACCCTCCCCTGGAGGGGGAGGGTCGACGCGACTGAAAGGAGCGGCGGGGTGGGGTGACGGTCTATCGTATCGAACAGTGAGCGAGATGAGAGACTGTCACCCCACCCCCCTCGCTACGCGAGCGACCCACCCCCACCAGGGGAGGGTAAGCGCCGCGACCTACTTCGCAGCCGGCTTCGGCAGCAGGCCCTTGAGCTTTTCCATGTCCCTGATGTTCATCTTGACGCCGCCGGGCATCATGATGTCGCCGGGCTTCTGGCCTGCCTTGCAGGCGCCCAGCCACTTCGCTTCGATCGTCATCGCGGTGTCGCGCGGCATGCCGGGCGGTCCGCCCTGGCTTTGCGAGGTGGCCTTGACGGTGTAGGCCGAATTGAAGTCGCCGACGATCTCGGAATGCGAGGTCATGGTCACGCCCGCGACATTGCAGACGGAGTCCGTCACATAGCCGGTCGCGGTCTTCCGGATGTCCTGCTTCGAACACGTGTCCGTCGACGCCGGCGAGAACGACGAACTCATCGCCTTGTCGGTGGTCTCGTCGGTGCAGTGCTGCATCGTCATCTGGGGCGCCGGCCCGCCGGTCCGCTGCATCTTCATTTCCCAGAGACCCGCCTTGCGCACCGGCAATTCCGCCGCCGTCGCATCGGACAGCGGCAGGCCCGCCAGCAGACAAGCGGCCAATGCCAATGAAACGTGCTGTCGCGTCATGCTGCGCATTCCCGCGGATTCTTGTGGCGGATCGGGATCGTTGGTTCAGTAATAGACGCGCAGCGGCCGGTCCGCCCGGCCGTAGGGCACCCAGCGGCAGGCGAACGAGATGTAGCCGCCTTCATAGGCCTGCACGCCGAGGAATTTCACCACCTTGCCGTAACCCGCGCAGTGATCGATCGCCATGGCACGGACATCGGCCTGCGACGCCAGCCCATAGGCAATGATGCCGCCGGTGTCGTTGCCCTTGAACGGCGGCACCCACTGGGCCTGCGCCGGCGCGCTCGCCAGCATCCCCATCGCAAACAGGCTCGCAGCCCCAATCATTCGCATCGCAGACTCCATTTGGCTGACGACACCTTAAGGCGCATCGGCCGCCATGAAAAGAACGGCGGACGGCCGAGCGCCGGGTTATCGGCAGGTGTGGCCGGCTTGCACTTGACCTCGTGCGGGCTTCGCGGCACCGTCCGCGACGTTGGAACACCGGCGGAATTCCCCATGCGCAACTTCTTCACATCCCTGAAACGACCCGCTATTGGCGCAGCACTCGGCGTTGTCCTGGGTCTGTTTACCACGGGCCAGCCGGCGCAAGCCGCCAATCCGGCTGAGCTGAATTTCGGCCTGTTCGGCCCAAAATATGACGGCCGGGTCAGGGAATGCGAAGCAGCACTCGGCACCATCACCCACCAGTTCTGGGAGAAGGAAACCCGCTTCTGGAATTCCTCGCTCACGATCACCGCCTATGGCCGCATCCACGAAACCGCGTTCCGGCCTTGGCAGTCGGACAATATTCCGCGCCGCTATTGCAGCGCCGACGTGATGCTGAGCGACGGCAAGCTGCGCCAGGTGCACTACTCGATCATCGAGGACGGCGGCTTTGCCGGTTTCGGCCAGGGCGTCGAATGGTGCGTGACCGGGCTCGATCGCAACTGGGCCTATAATCCCCGCTGCAAGGCAGCCAGGCCCTGAGTTGCCGCTGAGTTTTCCGACTTGTTTCGGAAGCTGAGCTCTCCAATCGCTCCGCTCTGCAGGCCCTGATTCGGCCTTCTCATTTTGTTCTTGAAACGTTCCGATTGCCTGCTAGGCTCCCGGGCGGTCCGAGTATTGGGGGCTTTGTCATGTTGCGCTTTTCACGCGTCTGGATTCGGCAGGTTTTGATCCCCCTCGTCCTGCTCACCGCGGCGGCGCTGATCGGTGTGACGGGGACGGCGGCGGCAGAGGATCGCCGGCAGAATGCCCCCGGCGAGTTTGATTTTTACGTGCTCTCGCTATCGTGGTCGCCTTCCTACTGCGAGGAGGCAGCGGAGCGCGGCACCAGCGGGCGTTCGAAGATGCAGTGCGGCCGGCCCTATGCCTTCGTGGTCCACGGCTTGTGGCCGCAATATGAGCGCGGCTTCCCCAATTATTGCCAGCGGCCGTCGCCGCGGCTCGATCGCAATATCATGACGTCGATGCTGGATCTGATGCCGGCGCCCGGGCTGATCTTTGCCGAATGGGACAAGCACGGCACCTGCTCCGGGCTCAGCCCCCGGGCCTATTTCGAGACGACCCGCAAGGCGCGCGCCGCCGTCAAGATTCCGCCGGAATATCTCGAATTGTCGTCGGAGAAGATCCTCGCACCGGCCGAGATCGAAGAGGCCTTCATCAAGGTCAATCCGGGCCTCAGCGCCTCGGCGATCGCGGTGGTCTGCGGCAGGAAACGGCTCAGCGAAGTCCGCATCTGCATGAGCAAGGATCTCCAGTTCCGCGCCTGCGAGGAGACCGACCGCCGCGCCTGCCGCCGCAACGAGGTGGTGATGCCGCCGATGCGGGGGAGCTGAAAGTTATCTGAACAACTATCCCGCCGTCATTGCGAGGAGCACTTGCGACGAAGCAATCCATCTTCTTTATTTGCGCTGCGAGGTGGATTGCTTCGCTGCGCTCGCAATGACGGGGGTTATGTCGTAACCCTTCTGCCATGAATTACCGACACGCCTTTCATGCCGGCGGCTTCGCCGACGTCATCAAGCACATCGTGCTGGTGCGCATGCTCGTCTATCTGCAGGAGAAACCGGCGGCATTTCGCGTCATCGACACCCATGCCGGCGCGGGGGTCTACGATCTGACCTCCGAGGAAGCCCGCCGGGGCGGCGAATACCTGACCGGCATCGCCCGCATCATGCAGGCGCGATTCTCGGAAAAGACCGAGCCGCTGCTAAAGCCCTATCTCGACATCGTCAGGGCGTTCAATCCGCAACGCGACCTCGTGGCCTATCCGGGATCGCCGCTGATCGCCCGCGCGCTGCTTCGGCCGCAGGATCGCCTCACCGCCTGCGAGGTCGAGCCGAAAGCCCGCAAGCGCCTGATCGAGGCGCTCAGGCGCGACACCCAGGCCCGGGTGGTCGATCTCGACGGCTGGACCGCGCTGCCGGCCTTCGTGCCGCCGAACGAACGGCGCGGCCTCGTGCTGATCGATCCTTCCTTTGAGCAGAAGGACGAGTTCGAACGGCTGGCCGCAGGCTTTACCGGGGCCTTCGCGAAATGGCCGACCGGCAGCTATTTGCTGTGGTACCCGGTGAAGAGCCGGCGCGCCACCGACGGCCTGGCGCGGCATGTCGCCGAGGCGGCCGGCGCCGGCAAGCCCCCCGGAAAAGTCCTGCGGCTGGAATTCAGCGTCGCACCCCAGGCCGCCTCCCCGGGCCTCGTCTCGTCAGGGCTTCTGATCGTCAATCCGCCATGGACACTGATGGGCGAGTTGAAATCGATCCTGCCCGAACTGGAGAAGCCGCTCGGCCAGGGCGGCGCCGGCCGTTTCAGGCTCGAAGTGCCCAAGCCCTGACGCTGCAGGCTCCGCCGGATTGCCGCGCCGCAAAACCCCGATTTGAACGGTAGTCAATTTGCCGGGAACCGTATTATGCTCAGCCCATTGGGACTGGCTTTACGTTCCGCTTCCGCGAATGGTAGCGGCGGAGTGACGAGGCCTCAGATAACTTCAAGACGGATCGGCGGTGCAGCCTAATCCGCAAAGATGGCCTTGCCATCCGGCAGCGAATGTCCGGTCGGGCTGATACGCGCCTGCAGCGCGTAGCGGCGGTGCAGCACGGGGGAGGAGTTTCCCGATGGCCATGACTGGGATCGTCAAGTTCTTCAACGGAGAACGGGGCTATGGCTTCATCAAGCCCGATGACGGCGGTCGCGATGTATTCGTTCACATCACCGCGGTGGAGCGGGCTGGGTTGAAGGACCTGACCGAAGGACAGCACATCACCTTTGAGGTCGAACCGGACAAGAAGGGCAAGGGCCCCAAGGCGGTCAATCTGGTGATTTCGTCGTAGCTATGGATTCTCATCTCGTCATGCCCGGGCTTGACCCGGGCATGACGAGAATAGCGCGTAGCGAGCACACCAAAAAAATCCCGGCCGCGGGAAGCGGCCGGGAGGTTGCAGTAACGCTTTTCTTGTTCGGAAGTTTCTTGTCGTCAGAAGCGATAGTTCACGCCGGCGCGCAGCAGTCCGAAGCGGTAACCGTTCGACGCTCCGGTGATGGTGAAGTTGGAGTTGGCGAGATCGACATAGAGATACTCGACCTTGGCGCTCAGGTTCTGGGTGAGGCCGAATTCGGTGCCGGCGCCCACGGTCCAGCCGGCCTTGGTATGGCTTTCCGACAGTCCGAAGGTTTCGCCGCGCAATTCGCCGAACGCCAGACCGCCGGTGCCGAAGAACATGATGTTGTTGAAGGCGTAGCCGACCCGGCCGCGCACGGTGCCGAACCACGGGTTGGAGAATTTCCACGGCGCGAATGTATCGTTGGCGCCGGTCGCCTGGATGTCGCCCTCCGCGCCGAACACCCATGGTCCGGTCTGCCAGTTGTAGCCGGCCGTCACGCCGCCGACGAAACCCGAAGGCTCGGTCGGGTTGTTGTGAACCGATCCCCAGGCGTAACCGAGATTGGCGCCGAGATAGGGGCCGGCCCAGCTGTAGGCATTGAGTGGCTGGTTGACGGTATAGGGAGCGCGCGCGCCGTAATTGTACATGTCGGCGGCCTGCGCCGACACAGTCCAGCCCAAGGTCGAACCCAAGGCGGCCAGCGCCACCGCACCCGATACAAGCTTTTTCATCGTACTCTCCCCACGCAACTGCCGTGACCGTTCCGCTTCGCAAAGCGCCCAAATTGGAGGCGCGACGCGAGGCCGCATGGTTACGGAATTCACTCTTCTTCTGATAAGATTTATCGAGAGTTTTAAGTTAAAGGGTTGTTAAGCCCGGTTACCGCCCGCTCAGCATTCTTAACAATGTCTTACCGCGCGGTTGGCCGCGCGAATTGGGATGGGCTGAGGTTGCGGCTGCCGTCCCCGCCGCGACGCTAGCGATGCACCGTGCCAGCGCTTAAGTATTCGGCCGATGGATCACGATTCTTCCGACACCCCCAAGGATACCCCTCAGGTTCCGGTTCCGCCGGCGGAGCGCAGCGGCCGCAGGCCGCCGTCCGCGAATGCGGATCTGCCGCCGCAGGACCTGGCGCCGGAGGACATCGATCCCGCAACGTCAGGCACCGAGGAGGACGAAGGGAGCCTGCCGGAGGTTCCGGACGAGACAGGCTCAGCGCTGCCCGAAGGCCGACTGGCCTTCGGTCACGCCGCGATCGAGCACGCCGTGCGCCATGCCCCGACCTCGCCCGGCGTCTATCGCATGCTCAATGCGGCCAGCGACGTGCTCTATGTCGGCAAGGCGAAAAACGTCAAGAAGCGGCTGTCCTCCTATGCCCGGGTATCGGCGCCGCAGCCGGCACGCATCCTGCGCATGATCGCGGCTACCGCAACCGTCGAGATCGTGTCGACCGCGACCGAAACCGAGGCTCTGCTGCTGGAAGCCAATTTGATCAAGCAGCTGCGGCCGCGCTTCAACGTGCAGCTGCGCGACGACAAATCGTTTCCCTATATCCTGATATCAGGCGACCACTGGGCGCCGCAGATCCTGAAACATC
>JAUXWH010000204.1 GCA_030681365.1 Bradyrhizobium sp. | reverse complement strand
GTCGCCAAGATGAAACTTGTAGAACAGTTGACCTTGGTCACTCTTCAGACGGCCCATCATGGATCGACCTCGCCGAGAATCGCGTCAACACAACGGAATCACGCTTCGCCGTTCGTCTCAACCGACTTTTGCAACAAAATCGGCACTTTTCGGAAGTAAAGAGTCGCGCTAGCGGTGTCCTTGACCGGGGCAAAGCGGACTTCATGCGCCGTCGCGCTCAGGTCCAAAAACCCAACTGAGACATGGGCCGCAACTCTTGTTCGTCCCCTATATCATACAAGCGAGGAGGCGATTACCGACGCCTCTGCGACATGGAAAGGTGATGCGGGGCATGATGCATCGAGTATTCGTTTACGGCACCCTCAAGAGCGGCTTCCGGAACCATCACTTGCTTAAGGGCTGCGAGTCCTTCGTCGGCGCCGCTACCGTGCTGACCTACAAGACGATTGAGAACGGCTTCCCGGTGATCATGCCTGATCCATAAGGCAAGCCATTAGCCGGTGAAATCTATACTTGGGAGGCGGCCGACATCAGCTCTTGGGGGCTTGGTCGCCCGAACATGCGATGGCCGCCTTCGGGGACTTCGGTAAAGCTCCAGCGCACGATACCTTCCCGATCGAGCAGGAACTGGCCAAACAGCTGGCCTTGGCCAGTTGCGACCATGCGCTCGTCGGCTTCGGTCATTTCGTAGCCGTCCTTGTTGTTGAGGACATCAGCCGCCGCCATCGGATTCATCGGCTCTGGCAGTTCGCCCGGTATGTCCATCCGCATGCTCATCACGGTGTTCATACCTATCTTGCGCGGCCATTCGGTTTCGCTCTCCGTAAACTCGAGATTGGGCAGGCCGAACGCACGGTGCGAAATCCGCTCGGGATCGGACGCGGCGAGCAAATTGGGCAACGGGTGGTAACGGAAATAGAGCCGCGCACGCTCGATTGGCGTATTGACCACCGTGAGAGATTCGACACCCTTTTCGCGCAGGGCCGTGTCAAGTTGAGCCTGTGCCGCGATATGGCGCCGGCAGAACGGGCAATGCAGGCCTCGAAACAAGCCGACCAATATGGGGCTTTGGCCGCGAAAGTCATCCAGCGCGATCTTGCCTTGGCGCGTGATCGCGTCCAGCACGATGTTCGGTGCGCGGTCGCCCGGCTGCAGTGGCCCATCGACATGACGTTCTGACATGGTTGACCTCCTTCGCTCTGATTAATCAAGAAATGGCAGGACGATCAGCCCTTCCGGATCGAGCCCGTGCTTGGCGCAGAGATCGTGTGCCAAAGCAAAATACCGCTCGGCCTCGGGCATGTCGCCTCGATCAAGGTTCAGCGTCGCGAGACCATCATAGCATGGAAAGAGCTGCTGCGGCTCGCCAGTTTCCCCCGCCACCTCAATTGCCTCATTGTAGCAGCGGGCGGCCAGTTCCGGCTGGCCATGGCATTGATAGATTTGCCCGAGCACGATCAATGGCACGGACAGATGCTCGCGCTGATCCAGCGCACGGTCGAGTTCGATCGCCTTTTCGGCAGCCGGCACGCCCTCCTCGGCACATTTGTCCGTGAAGGTGCAACAGGCGACGGCAAAATTGGCAAGAAGACGCGCCTGAAAGCCGAGATCGCCGATATGACGCGCAACATCAAGGCCGCGCCGGCACACTTCTATGGCTTGCGCCGGGTCAACTATGGTATAGAGCACGCCGAGATTAGTGTAACCGCGGCAGGCTGCGTTGAGAAGGCCGGCGGCTTCGGCGGCTGCGACGCTTCGCTCCACCTCGCGCACCGCCTCCCGGGATCGCCCAAGCCGTGCCAGTGCAACCCCTTTGGTGTTGAGAGCCTCTGCAATGGCGCGAGCCGCTTCGAGTCCGGCCTGCTTGTCCATGTCCGGCGGCACAGATTGAGCGTAGCCGAGAGCCTCGTCTGCAAATCTCGCAGCCACGGCGTGATCGCCCGTGCGAAACGCGAGGTGGCCGCGCTCCTGTAAGAGGTGAGCCCACTCGATCGGCGCTTCCGTCCTGTCAAGCCGCGCAGCCGCCTCGGCATAATGCGCCTCCGCCTTACTTCGTTTGCCGGCATCCCATAGCAATCGGCCAAGCTTGCGCAGTATTCGCGCTTCGACGGCACGGTCTCCCGCGGCGCGGTGAGCCTCCAGCGCCGTCTGGTAGTGTTCCTCGGCCGTGCTGCGCCGGCCGGCCGCCCCGCACAAGTCGGCAATCCGCTCGTATAGCACGAGTTGATCCGCTCTCTGATCGCCAACGGTCAACAACACAGCGAGCGCCTGCTGATAGAGGCGGATGGCGTCATCGTTGGCATAAATCGCGCGGGCGCGATCGCCGGCTGCGCTCAGGTAACGCGCTCCCTTCGGCTTGCTGGAGCTGAGGCTGAAATGATGTCCCAGCAGTATAAGGTCTTCGAGCCGCTCGGGGTCGACCCCATACAACCGCTCCAGGGCAGCGCCGATCCGGCTATGCATCTCGATGCGTCGCTGTAGCAACAGATTTTGATAGATCACATCCTGAAGCATGGTTTGCGTGAAACGGTAGGATTGCAACGAAATCGAATTCGCACCCGCTACCTCCTCGACAATCTCGGCGTCGCACAGAAGTTCAAGAGCTGCTTCTACTTTCGCCGGCTCGGTCGCCGTGGCACCGAGCAGAGCTGTATCGAAGCGCGGGCCGATGACCGCTGCCTCCTGGGCCAACCTGCGCACTTCGTGGGGCAGCCGGTCCAGTCGTGCCAGCAACAACGCCTGAATGCTTGCCGGGATGTCCGCGGCGGCATCATCGGACTTGATCCGCCAATGCGAGCCATCACGTTCCAAAGCACCAGCTTCGATGAGACCGCGTATGATTTCTTCAATGAAGAGCGGATTACCGCTCGCGCGTTCAAGAATTCGATTGAATAGATTTCCGGGCGGTTCACGCCAGCCGTGACTAAAGAAGGCACCGAGCAACTTTTGTCCGTCAGCGACGCCAAGGGGTACTAGCCGAAGGGTTGTATGGCTAATTCGACCTGAGGCAAACTGATCCATCTCAAGCATTGGCCGGTGTGTAAACAACAGCATCAGCCGCGTGCGCTCCAGCCGATCCATCAGGAACCGCAGCGCCTCAAGCGACACGGCATCGGCGCAGTGCAGATCCTCGACAATAATCAGGAGGGGCGACAGCGCCAGACGCCGTTCGAAGATGGTGCGGATCGCGAAGAAGATCTGCCGCCGGAGCTGCTCCGGCTCTACATGCTGCAGGACGGCGTCGGGGTCGCCGAGACCGAGAACATGGAAATAGAGCGGCATCAGGCCCGCGACCTCTTCGGCCGCTAGGCCAAGCTCCGACAGCGCCTCGGCCAGCTTGGCCTGGGTCTCTGCCGCGGAAGCCTTCTGCGCGATGCCGTAAGCGCTGCGCAGCACCGCGGCAAGGGTACCGTAGGATTGTTCACCCAGCGGCGAGCAAATGGCCCGCCGGACCGCCACGCCTGCGAAGCGGTCCTCGTCGCGAGCGCGGGTAACGAATTCATTCACCAGGCGTGATTTTCCGATGCCGGCTTCGCCGACCAGCCGCAACAGTTGAGCAGCCCCGGCACAAGCAAGATCAAGGCAACCCGTCATACGTGCGATCTCTGCATCGCGCCCGATTAGCGGCGCGCTAAGGCCGAGTACTTCGAGTCCTCGTGCCGCCCGCGGTACGTCGAGCGGTCCCCTCAGGCGATGTACCAAAACGCTGCCCGCCTTGCCGCGCAGCGCAACGTCGCCAAGTGACTCGTACGAGAATGCATGCCGCGTGAGTCGGAAGGTAAGCGGCCCCACCAGCACCTCGCCAGGGGAAGCCATCGACTGCAATCGCTGGGCTGTATTCACAGTATCGCCGGTCACGGAATAGGATTTGGCAACGCCTACTCCGAGTCCGCCGGCAACCACATGCCCGGTGTTGATGCCGATATGAAGCACGAGCGGTAAATCTTCGGCGCATGCCTTCGAACGTTCTCCCAGATGCGCCGTCCGTTTGATCATGTCGAGCGCCGCGCGGACTGCGCGCTCAGGGTCGTCTTCGTGCGCGGCCGGCGCACCGAACAGCGCGAGCACCGCATCGCCGATGAATTTATCAACGAAGCCGCCAAAACCTTGCACCGCTGCCGTCAACTCCTCGAACAATTCATTCTGGAGCGCCTGCATGACTTCCGGGTCAAGCCGCTCGCTCATCGTGGTGAAGCCGCTGAGGTCGGCAAACAGCACGGTAATGGTGCGGCGGTTTGCTTCGGTATCGATCTTGTGCGGCTTCGGCCGAAATGCCTGGTCGGCCTCGACTGCCGCAATCGGCGCCAGTGCCGGTGAATGGGGCACCGTCGGGAAGGTTGCCGAACTGGTCCGTGTTGATTGCTGTCGGCCAGCTTTGCGGGCGTCAGCGACGAGGGTGCCGCAATTCGGGCAATACGCAAATTCTGGCGCGCACACATAACCACAGCCGGGGCACGAGTCCGGTTGCCTTGTGCCGCAATTCGGGCAGAATGCAAAGCCGCTCTGAACCTCGGAACCGCAACAAGAGCAGTTCATGAGTCAAGACCTCGCTGGAGCCGCGATGGCGCGATCAGATCCTGGACCTTATCGAACGACGGGGCCTGGATCCCTGGCAAGAATGGGCTCGTAGCGCCGGAAGAGCAAGCGGTGGTTGCGGCTATGGACAACGGGGATCATCGATGCGACGGATTTCGTCCTCGCGATCGTCCCGTCGTCAGACGCCGGTTTGCCAAGAACGCTTTCGAGCGAAGTGGACACCGCTTCGCGTGAAACAAACGCGACAAAACAAAAAGATAGGGCGTCGGTTTGTTCCATCAACACCAAAAAGGCTCAGTCGTCGCTTTGTGCGCGCTGCCCGAGTGCTGATGCCGCAGTTTAAGTCAGCGCAGCGCACGACTTCCGGTATTGGCACGAAACGGACCAAACGGGCTGGTCTGTTGATGTCCGTTATTCGGGGTAATACGGAAGTGGTGTTTCAGGGGCTTTTAGCGCCGTCTTTGACCCGGATCGGACATCGCGGATACGACATCTGATAATGACACCAACACGCTTCGCGTGTAAGTCGGAAACCGGACCGGCAGGACAGTCGTTTAGACCGATATTGCATCCTCGTCTTTTGGTGACTGTGGGTAGTGCTCTCTTACCGTAGCGGGAGCGCACTAATGGAAAAACTCCTCCATCACAGTCTCATCGCCGAGCACGAGGCCAACTACCGTGCGTGGCAACTCAAACCCAAGGTGGATTGACCTACGTCAAGGACCCTTTGCATTGCCTGAGCTAACTGCCGACCATGGCAGGCTTGGTGTATCAATCTCCGCGAACCGGAATGAACGTCCCGCTGCCGTTTGCGCTGGAAGCGTCAAATGACGAGGCGCAGAAATATGAGCAAGTTAAGTGTCCGGCATGCACATATTTACACCTCATCAGCAAAGTCACGGGTAAGCTGCTCAGCGACCCAAGCGGCCGACCGACGGCGCCATAGGCGCCGCTCTCGGGGATGCATTCACGAAGCAGAGGGTCCGCCGATTCCGAACTTGGCACAAACCGATACGGGCAATCTGCCGGGCGATGGGCGATGTCCGGTCAACGGGTTAGAATGAAACCGGTTTTCGGGGGCAGCAGGTCCGAGTCTGACCCAGCAGACAGACCGCTCCTGTGTTGGTGTGGGGTTGGAACTGCCATGTGCCTCAAACCCCGCCGAATCCCTTCAGTTGATGAACGGAGACGGCGGCCGCCACCAGAAATCCGAGCAACAAAATAGCCGCGTTTTTTGTAGAATGAGCTTTCGGGTTTCCGCTGCGCGAGCACAATGAACAAGATTCCCATGCCGAGAACGGCGGGCGCCGCCCATACGTACTGGCGTTTCACGCCCATCACATTAGCCATCATTCCGGTGGCAGCGGGAAACCACTTCCATACGTAATTATTCATCGCCACAAAAGGCGAACATAGAAAAAGAACTGGGAGTGGCCGAAAGAACTCACCTGCACCAGGAGCGCCAGCGCGACGACCCATACTGACCAGGGCACTCTGAAACACTCCTGCTGCAATGATCCGAGTTTCGCACAGAAACGCTGTCTAGCAATTGCATCATTCGTTCTGTCTTGCCGATAGCCGCTAAATGACCGTTTAGATTTACCGCTCGACAGAAAAGAGTGCCACGCTCCTGCGGCGTCGTCGGTTGGCACGAACCGGACCAGCTGCGATGTCCGAGCCGGGTCTTGGGGGTAAAACTGAAGTCAAACTTCGTGACCGGCAGGGCAGTTTTTGACCCAAAGCAGACAATAGGGCGCAGGAATTGCCCCGGCTCGCGCATACTGCGCTTTTAATGCTTTACCAAGCTGTTACATTAATTGGCGTTTTCGGCGAAACACCCTGGCTCGGTTCAAATTTCAATCGAGTCCGTCTGAAGAAACAGGTGGAGTAACGCTAGTGCCAATTTTCCTCGACCGACACGATCTCTCAGGCCTGACAGCTTCTGATATCGCCGAGGCGCATCGAAAAGACCTGGAAGTCCAAGATCGATACGGAGTGCGTTTCCTGACGTATTGGTTTGATGAATCGCGCGGCACGGGCTTCTGTCTCATTGACGCACCTGATATTCAGACCGCGATGCGGGTTCATGACGAAGCTCATGGCGAGGTGGCCAAGGATGTGATCGAGGTGGACCTCTCAGCCGTCCAGGCGTTCCTGGGTAGAGTGTCAGATCCGGAACCGAGCGGTGAGGCAAACAACGTCACAATCGATTCGGCCCTGCGGGCCATTATGTTCACCGACATCGTGGGTTCTACCAGCATGACAGAGCGTCTTGGCGATGCCCGATCTCTGGAGATGGTTCGGGCACATGACGCGCTGGTTCGCCGTGCATTGAAGGACAGGGGTGGACAGGTGGTGAAGCACACCGGCGACGGCATCATGGCATCCTTCGCCGACGCGGCCGCCTCCGTGCAATGCGCCCGTGCCATCCAGCAAGCGTTTGAAGCATTCAATCTGGCGAGCAAGGAGAAGCTTCGAGTACGAATTGGCATTGACGTCGGAGAACCGGTTTCGGACAGCAACGACCTCTTTGGTACGACAGTTCAACTGGCTGCTCGCTTGTGTCAGTTGGCCGAGCCCGATGCCATTCTTGTATCACGTGCCGTCCAGGATGGCATCCAGGATCGCTTGCACGTCTCAAGCATTGGTCCCCGCCGTCTCAAAGGCTTCCTGCAGCCCGTTGATGTTTACGCAATCGAATGGCGTTAACTGTCGCGACTGCCGACGACGTATCGAATGAGGTGACGAGGTCGCTGTTGGCACGAAACGGAGCACCAGCGATGTCCGCAATTCGGTCGCGATCACTGGACGTCGCGCGGACGCCCCACTTCGGTAGCTATTGACCCGGAGCGGACATTAGCCCTCGCCCGCAAACGGCCGGCCGTGCTTTGATGCGCCTAGCGGCCATCGGGGGCACCTTTGACGGGCGAGCGAGTGGAGCGGCGACTAGCGGCGGTTCTGGCGGCAGATGTCGCCGGGTATAGCCGTCTCATGGGCCTCGACGAAGAGGCGGCTGACGGCAGCCAGAAAGACCTTTATTGACCCCGCCATCGCCTCCCACCGAGGCCGCATCGTCAAGACCACTGATCAGCGTTGCGAAGGTGCAGCAGATGAGCCGGGTGGGTAGTATACGACCGTGACCATACCATCAACTTTGTGAACAAGGAGATTCCCTATTGGGCATGCTTGTATGTATGCGGTGGACTTTCCGCCGCTGACCTGGTCGAGGTCGTCAATCGAAATCTCTTGAATTTGGTTGGTCATTGTCTCGCTCCGTGTTGTGGCGACGTGTCGCCGTTGAACTGGAGCGAGTATGCCGGGCGGTGGGCGGCCTCACCGTGACGGGAATCACACTTCAAATTAGGCCACTGCGAAATTCAACTTAGGCCACTGAGGGTTAAAACAGGCCAGTACCGGCGGGAGGATACTGCCTGTTTCGACCATCAGTGGGCGGTTTTGAAATATCAGTGGCCTGATTTCGAACCGACCGTCTGCCCGCTGCGACGACTAGGGGAGCGATGGGCTTAGCCATCGCGCCATGCACGGTACAAGGGAGCGCAGCTCAATGAGCAAGTCCAAGACCATGACGCCGGACACCAGCAAGGCAGGCAAAGCGACCGCGTTGACGAACGACGAACTGAAGGCCGTAAGCGGAGGGGCCGTTGACCTGAAGGGGGCGAGCGAGGCCTTGACCAGACGCACGGAGCAGAACGCCTCGACCCATATGCTCGGATCACGCAGCAAATGACCGGGGGGAGCTAAGCGCGCTGAGTGCGGGTTTTCCGGTCGCTTCCTACGGCGACCGGAGCCTCACCTGTTGACACCTTTGAGACATTTCGACTGCATTGGGCGACGTCGCTTTAGGGGAAACACGAAAGACATTTGCCCGCACTACGTTCTTCTCGGTTTGACCCATCTGCGAAATGTGGCGAGAGCCTAACACACGTGGTTGAATTGACGACGCCGCAGACATCGTGTCTGTCACCAGCATGCCCTGGAACAAAGTTCGGGCTCATCGACCCAGCGCAATCTACCAGTGACGGTATGGCGGGAGCGCAGCGCGGTATCCGCCGCGATGCGCCCCTACGCCCACCGCGCTCATCGCCTGACGATCGCCGGGGGGCGATCGTGTATGGTCATGCTTTCGGAAGCGCGCAATAACCGGGGGCCTTAGCGCGCACGCTGGGCACGTCACAAAGGTCACCCGTCGGGGAGCCTGTCTTCATTGCATTGAAGGCGGCAGCGATGAGCGCCCACCCTCCGGAAACTTCGTCGAGTTGATCTGAGGTGAGTGTCTTCATGGCAGGTGTGGTTTTGGTTGTCGTGGTGGAGCGCATGTTACGGGTTCCTTGTGAGCTCTGGGTGGTTGCGACGATCGCTTCCTTGCCCATCCGTGAGGGAGAACGTGTTCACGCCGTTCTCCCGTAGCTTCATATGGCTCAATCGCGTTGCCCGTTCTGTGACCGCCATCACAAAATGTTCGTTTTGTCCGGACCGCCTGTTCCCATAGGTCTCTGTGCGGCAACAAGAGCTCTGCGGCTAATATCAACGGCGGATTCAGTCTGCATCAAGGCTATTGCGCTACTCAGTTACGGGGCGATGTGAAAAGGGGATAATGGCCGCAGTTGGCACAAAGGTGCCAGACCGGGATGTCCGCGATCCGGTCGCTACCGGGGGCAAACCGGACATGGCCCAGACCAATTTGGTCGAGATTGACCCGAAGCGGACTTGATGCTTCGACCCTTCGCCTCGGACTTCCTGCCAAGCCGGAAGTCAGGTACGATAAATTACTGCAATCTGGGGAATCGGGGCGATGACACCTATCCAGTTGCCCGAAACCCGCTATGCGCGCAGCGGAAACGTCAGTATCGCCTATCAGGTGATGGGCGATGGTCCGATCGACCTGATCATGGTTCCGGGCCTGCTGTCGCATATTGAGTTTTTCCATGAACTGGCCGGTTACACGGACTTTCTACACCGGCTTTCCGCTTTCGCGCGCGTAATCAGCTTCGACAAGCGAGGCCAGGGCTTGTCTGACCGAGTTGCTGGCAGCCCCACGCTCGATGAACGGATGGATGATCTGGATGCAGTGATGATGGCGCTCGGTATCTCACGCGCGGCCCTGCTTGGTTATTCCGAGGGGGCAGCGATGAGCGCGCTGTTTTCGGCGACCTATCCCGAGCGGGTTTCCCATCTCATCCTCTATGGTGGATTTGCCCGTTTCACCAACTGCGATGACTACACCCATATGTTTCCCCTGGAGCAGATGATACGCTCCGTAAAGTATTGGGGCAGCGGCGCGTCAGCTAAGGCTTTCGCTCCAAGTCTCGTCGGCGATCCTGAAGCGATCAAGATCTGGGCCAAGGGCGAAAGGCTCATCGTTAGTCCCAGCGCCTATCAGGCGATGCTTGAGACGAATGCGTTGATCGACGTTCGCGCAATTCTTCCACAACTTCGATTGCCCACTCTCGTTCTGCACAACGAGGCTGACGCAGCCGTGCCTGTTGCCAACGGGCGTTACTTGGCGGCCCACATTCCTGGCGCGCGCTACGTCGAGTACCCTGCCGGCGATCACCGGCCATGGGCTCAGAAGAATATCGAAGCCATTATCGGTGACATCGAGGAGTTCGTCACCGGCCGCCGCGAGGTCGTCGTGGACGAAATCGAGCGCGTGCTCGCCACCGTTCTCTTTACCGATATCGTTGACTCGACAAAGCAAGCGGTGAGTCTTGGTGACAACAACTGGCATCGGTTGCTCGATGAGCACGACAAGCTCGCGCGTCGCACGGTCGAACAGCATCGCGGCCGTCTGATCAAGATGACAGGAGATGGAATCTTGGCAACTTTTGACGGACCTGGGCGCGCCATCAAGTGTGCCGTGGCGTTGTCGGGAGGCACCTCGCGACTTGGAATCAAGCTTCGCGCCGGACTGCACACCGGCGAAGTCGAGCTGCGGGGCGAGGATATCGCCGGTATCGCGGTCAATACTGCTGCACGAATCATGTCTGAAGCACGCCCTGGCGAAACTCTGGTGTCTCGCGTCGTGACCGATCTCGTAGCCGGCGCCGGTGTGAACTTCAGTCCCCGCGAACCGTGCGAACTCAAGGGGCTGCCGGGACGCTGGGACCTCTTTGCCGCTTCGTGAATCGCAGTCGCAATGTCTGCTAATGGCACGAAACAGCCCCCTGGCTTGTCAGCTCAATGGCCGCTATCCGGGGGAAAGCCGACATGGGCATGTCGCGCCGGGCAAGGCCCGGGGCTTTTGTCCAAGGTCGCGATTGCCCGGCCCCTTTCTAGGGAAAGCGATATTGCGGCGCACACGAAACCATTTTCCGGAGGCCGCGAAGCCGTCCCGCAACGGAGGCCTGATATCAAAACTCCGCGATCAAACAACGGGGTGCGATCATGTGGAAACTTCTCAGCTTGCTTTACCGTGAGTATTGCCGGGCACGGTTGGCTGAAATCCGCAAATTCAATTTTGTGAAGACCGCCGCCTGAGGTTTGCCACTCGTGGTGTAGCGAAGCTTACGCCCATGCCTGACGACTTTGCCTCCAGTGCATTCCTCGCAGTAGCCATCGCAGGTCTTTTCTTGCTCGGCTCTGGCCTGCTCGCCTTGGCGTTCAGCTAAAGGGCGGCCCGCCGTTTTTATTCTGTCAGGAAAGTCTTGGCATGACCGAGGCCGATCTGAACAAATTGTGGAATGCAATTCCCGTTGGCGAAACCAACGCAGGGACGGCCAGCGCAATCTGGAAACGTCTCGGTATGTACGCGCGCCCCACAATCCGACATCAGCTGACCGTGATGGCCGATGCCGGGCGCATTCACCGAATATCGCGCAGTATGCCAATGGGCGGTGAAGTGCGTCTGTTCTATCGCATGCCAGGCCAATGAGAGCGGGTGAGGACCCGGAAGATAAGACGGACTGGCCGCGCCATGAATGGCTGACGAAGCGGTTAAACGAATGCACCGGGTACTTCGCCTTAGGGGCTGAACTCTCCCCTTGGGCTCGACGGATGTCTGCTATTGGGGGTGAACTGGACTTCACGTTAGCGTCGTGGAAACGACGCGATTGACCCAAAGCAGACAGATGTCCCGATCCGGGCTATGCTTGCGGCTCGCCGGTTTCATTCAGCGAAGACGGATGGGAGGGAGGCTTGCGTATGCAAGTGGACGGAAGCTGCCATTGTGGAAAAGTCAAGTATGAAGCCGAAGTCAACCCGGCGCACGTCGTCGTCTGCCACTGTACGGACTGCCAAGCACTCTCGGGCACCGCGTTTCGTGTCGTGGTGGCCACTACACCGGGGACTTTCCGTCTGACCCGAGGCGAACCGAAAACCTACGTCAAGATCGGGGCGAGTGGCAAACCTCGCGAGCAGACTTTTTGCGGAGAATGTGGGAGCCCGATCTATTCTGCGCCACCAGGGCAGCAGCCCAAAGTCGTTTCCTTGCGGGTCGGGACGCTTACACAGCGCGCAAAATTGATACCTTCCCATCAATTCTGGTTTCGCTCATCGCTGCCCTGGCTGCCGCAGCTTGCCTCGGTCGATAAATTCTCGACGCAGCCCGTATTCGACGCCAACGGTGGCTTTGTCCCTGACTAGAACGCGTGACTGCCAATGGCACCTTTGAGACATGCTCGCCTGTCCTGAGAATGGCCGTTCGCCGGGTTAGACCGGAAGTCGCCGTGGTCCGTTCACATCGACGCGAATGACCCATGTGAGACATGCGCCATTCAGAATTTTCGCAGCGCAAATTGAGCGCCGCTCCCTATTTTGCTCGTCGCCATTTGCTGTTTTGATAGCCTAACCTGATTGCGAAGATTGGCCCCGAGCCATGGAGGCAAGTTTCATGAGCGATGCAACTTCACAGACCGTCTATTTCTATAATCGTCATCCCATCTCATGCGAAATCATCCTTACGAAACTACGCGCGAGCCGTGGCCATCTCGACGGCTTACGTCCTGAAGAGCTATTTCCCCATGACCAGGATCATTATGGCGGCCTCGCCGCTACAGATGAATTGGCGCGAGGAGCGCAGGTTAGCAATGGATCGCGCGTAGCCGATTTCTGTGCGGGACTTGGCGGCACGGTGCGCTATCTGGCTCACAAATACGGAGCCGACGTCACTGGTATCGAATTGACGCCAGCGCGGGTCACGGGCGCACAGGAGTTGACCAGACGCGTTGGCCTTCACGGTACTGCGCGAATCGTCGAGGGCAACGTGATGGACGTTCCGCTTCCTGACGCGAGCGTCGACGTTGTCGTCAGCCAAGAGGCGTTTTGCCACGTTCCTGATGTGAAGAGAGCGGTTGCCGAAGCTTTCCGTATTCTGAGGACAGATGGCCGATTGGCATTTACAGATTGGATAGCTAATCAGCCGCTTACCGCTGCTGATGCGCAATTGATGTGGGAAGGAATGGCTATTCAGCCTCTTCGGTCGATCGCCGAATATCGCAGCCTGGTCGAAGGCGCTGGCCTTAGAGTGATTTCGTCAAAAGATTTGACGGAAGAATGGGGACCAATTCTGAAGGAGCGACTGGCAATGTATCAACAGCTGCGTGAAGAAGCCCGACAGGCTGGCACCCCAATGGGGCACGATGCATTCCACAAGTCCTACATCCGATTTGTTGACCTCATTCAAGAGCGCAGGATGGGCGGCGTCAGGATAGTGGCTACGAAGTAGCAAGCGCGTGATTGAGGAACGTGGCGCGGCACCGACCCTGCTCGCCCGCGCGAGGTGATCGAGCAGCTACCTGTTTTGCTGCGATTCGAAATGACGAGAACGGGACCCATTTCGGAAATGGGCTGTTTAGCCGCAATACTCTAGTTGCCCCGATCAAATTGCTCATTTTAACGGAAAGGTGTCACTCCCGAGGGCCCAGAATACACCGCCTCGATCTTATGAAACACGTAGAAGCCAGTTGGCCAATCGCAAAGCGCGCGCAGCGGGCTGGTAGTCCAAAACCGGCGTCCTAAGTTTCAGTCTCACGCCGCGGGGCGTGGGTCTCGTTCTTGGATTAATCTACATCGCACATTTTGGGAGAACCATAATGGCCAAAGGCTACTGGGTTGCATTCGCGGATGTAAATGACCCCGAAGGATACAAAGCATACGTGGCCGAAAACGCGAAGGCGTTTCGCAAATACGGCGGGCGTTTTCTGACGCGCGGAGGAAAGTCGGAGGCTCCCGAGGGAAAGCCTCGCTCTCGGGCAGTCGTGATTGAGTTTCCAAACTACACTGCTGCGCTCGAATGCTACCGCTCGCCCGAGTATGCCGCTGCTATGGCCCTCAGAGAGGGGAAGTCAGTAATGGACTTGGCTATTGTCGAAGGTTACGCCGGTCCTCAGCCTACAGATAGCTAAGCTGGGCTGCTGAGGTGCGGTTGTCAGCAATCTGGCACTTTTCGGACCTGAGCCTGCAATGCGCCGGATAGCGGACATGGGTCAAGCCGCGCTGACGAACCCCGATTTATGAGTACACGCCCTAGCGGGCTCGCTGACGAAAGGCGACAAATCCTTCGGCGGCCGCGGAACCCGCGAGCCCCAGACTTCTTGATCATTCGAACTCTTGCTGGAGGTTGCCGGATTGATCCGCTTGTTCATCGCGACGGTGCTGTCGATCTGGCTGCTGGTCCCGGCGGCCGCCGCCGGCCTTGACGCTGCGGCCATCAACAACGCCGAGTATTCCGCCAAGCGGGCAGCCGATGACCGAATCGATGCCGCCGTCGTCAAGATCCAGGTTTGGCTCGACCGTGTCAGGTTTTCGCCAGGGGAGATCGACGGCAAGCTCGGCGAAAATGCCCGGAAGGCCCTGAAGGCCTTCGCCGAGGCGAAGGGCCTCGCCTCCGACAAGCTGCCTAACCCGGAGATCTGGCAGGCACTCGCCGGCACCGGCGAAGATGCCGCGATCGTCGAGTACAAGATCTCGGACAAGGATGTGAAGGGGCCGTTCCTGGAAAAGCTGCCCGCGAAAATGGACGATATGAAGGACCTCAAGGCGCTCAGCTACACCAGCGCCCGCGAGGCCTTGGCCGAAAAGTTTCACATGAGCGAGGACCTGCTCGCGGCCCTCAATCCCGGCAAGAAGTTCGACAAGGCCGGCGAAGTCATTTTCGTGGCCAACGTGCTGAACAAGCCGGCCAAATTGACGGTCGCCCGCATCGAGGTCGACAAGGCAGCTCAGACGGTGAGGGCATTCGATGCCGCGGGCGCCCTTGTGGCGTTCTTCCCAGCGACGGTCGGAAGCGAAGAGAAGCCGACGCCGTCGGGCAGCCTCAAGGTCGTCTCCGCCGATGCCAATCCGAACTACCGTTACAATCCCGACTACAAGTTCAAGGGCGTGAAATCCACCAAGCCATTCACGATCAAGCCGGGGCCGAACAACCCGGCGGGATCATACTGGATCGGGCTGTCGGCGGAAGGATATGGCATTCATGGCACGCCCCATCCGTCCAGGATCAGCAAAGCCGAATCCCACGGCTGCGTTCGGCTGACGAACTGGGACGCGGGCCTGCTGGGCGCCAATGTCAAAAAGGGAACGCCGGTGGCCTTCGTGGACGAACCGGCCGACGCCAAAAAACGCTGATTCATCAACACCCCTTCTACTGTACATGGGGTTGTTTTTGACATCTCGCATCTGGAACTGAATGGAACCGTGGGCGTTGCCGACGACAATCGCTTTGGGAGACGAAGATGAGCCGCGGATTACCCTCCATGACTGCACTGCTGGGACTGCTTGCGATCGCCGGGTACCAGAACCGGGACAAGCTGGCGGAGATGCTGGGCGGGGCCGGAGCCAACAAGGCCAACCCCGGTGGCGCCGCCCCGGAATCGCCGCTGGGAGGCTTGTTGGGCAACCTCGGCGGAGTGCTGGGCGGCGCCGGTGTCGGCGGCCTGCTGAACGGCGGAATCGGCGAGTTGCTCGAGAAGTTCAGGCAGAACGGCCAGGGCGAGACCGCCGAATCCTGGGTCAACAACGGTCCGAACAAGGAAGTGGCGCCGCCACAACTGAAGCAGGCGATCGGGCCCGACGTTCTGGCCGCGCTGGAGCAGCAGACGGGCTTATCGCAGGAAGAGATCCTGGCGCGGCTTTCCCGCGAGCTTCCGGCAGCCGTCGACAAATATACGCCCGGCGGACGACTACCCAACGATTAACACGAAGGCGCTGCGTTACCTGCATCAGGAAGGAAGTTTGAAATGGGTATCTTGTGGACCATCATCATTGGTTTTGTCGCCGGCGTGATCGCCAAATTCCTCATGCCGGGAGATAACGAACCGTCAGGGTTCATTCTCACCACCATCCTTGGTATCGTCGGCGCCTTCGTGGCGGGCTATCTGGGGCAAGCCCTCGGATGGTACGGGCCCGGCGAGGGTGCGGGACTGATCGGCGCCGTCGTTGGTGCCATCATCGTGCTGTTCGTCTACAGCCTCGTGGCCGGACGTCGGCGGACGGTCTAGTTCGTTTTCGTCATGGCTGGGCTTGTCCCGGCTATCCACGTCTTTCTTGCTTCCGCTGAAGGCAAGACGTGGATGGCCGGGACAAGCCCGGGCATGCCGAGCCTCAGCGAGCGTCGCCGTCGGAATTTCTTTTCAAGACGAAATCGATCGCCTTGGCAAAGCCCTCGTCCTCGTTCGAGGCCGTGACATGCGTCGTCATTCTCTTGATGGCGTCGGCGGCGTTGCCCATCGCGAACGAGACGCCGCTCGTCCTGAACATCGCCAGATCGTTCTCCATGTCGCCGATGGTGGCGACCGCGGCGGTCGGAATGCCCCGGCGCTTCGCCATGGCCTGGACGAAAGTGCCCTTGTCGCAGCCCGGCGGGGTGACGTCGAGATAGTAGCTTTGCGACCGCACCGCGGTGGCCCGCCCGCCCAACGTCTCCTGCATCGCAGCTTCGCAGCGCTGCAACAACGCCGCGTCGCTGCTGGCGCCGACGATCTTGCAGGCGGCGGTCAGGTAGGGCGAAAAGTCGGCGACGACGGTCGGGTCCGCCCGGATGGCGCGTATTTCATTCGGGACGTATTCGCCATCGCCGTTGCGGGTGAGCCAGGAATCGTTGGTGAACAGCCAAGTATCGACGCCGAACTCATCGAGAATGGCGAGGGCGGTTTGCGCCGTGGCTGCGGATATCAAATGCTGCTCGATCGGGTTCAGTTGCGGGTCGACGATGGAGCTGCCGTTGAACGCTCCGACCGGCAGCGTGATCGCCAGCGGCTCGATCAGAAAGCGCATCCCGACGGTGGGACGGCTGGAGACAATGGTGAAACCGATGCCGGCATCGCCGAGCCGCCGCACTGCGTCCCTCGCGGCATCCGTCAGCACCTTCCCGGGGGTTACCAGCGTGCCGTCGACATCGGAGACGACGAGGGCGATGCGGGGCATGGCTAGTTCCTGCTGTTGGTGCTGTCGGGGCCAGGCCTGAGCTGGCGGACGATGTCATCGACGATGGTTTCGACCGGAGCGTCGATCGTCACGGTCACGGGATTTTCGTGTCCCGCCGGCGGCTCCAGCGTCCTGAATTGACTGGCCAGTAGTTCCGGCGGCATGAAATGACCTTTGCGCGCCGCAACTCGGCTCGCGATCAAATCCGGCGTGCCGTCGAGAAAGACGATCCTGACATCGTCGCGGCCATGCACGAGAATATCGCGATAGGCGCGCTTCAGCGCGGAACAGGCGATTACCGCGCGTTCGCCGGCGCGGCAAAGGCGGTCGATCTCGTCGGCGATCGCCTGCAGCCAGGGCCGGCGATCTTCATCGGTCAGGGGATGGCCGGCGCTCATCTTGGCGACATTGCCGGGCGGATGAAACCTGTCGCCATCCTCGAAAGTCCAACGCAGGCGTTCGGCCAGCGCTTCGCCGATGGTGCTCTTGCCGGAGCCGGATACGCCCATCACGATCAGCGCGCACGGCGTTTTGGCGATCTCATCGGCCACGAAAATGCTCCGGCAGTGCCGCCTGATCCACCAGCCAGACCGTCTCGCCGGCGGCACGGATACGGTTCGCCGGCAGATCCTCGCCGTCGAACACCCGCGCCAGGATCGCGCGCTTGTCAGCGCCAGCAGCCTCGAACAGCATTTCATGGCAGGACGCGAGCACCGGCAAGGTCAGGGAAACCCGCGGCAGCCGCGGCTCGACAGGCGCCTGGGGGACGCCGACCACCCAGCGCTCGGTCTCGTGCAGGGCGGGATGACCGGGAAACAGCGATGCGATATGGCCGTCGGGCCCGACGCCCATCAGCACCAGATCGAACAAGGGGCGGGCAGGGTTCAGGCGGCTGAAGCCGTAATACGATTTCAGCTCGTCCTCGTAACGGCGCGCGGCCTCTTGCGGATCGGCGGCATCGGTCGCAATCGGATGGATGGTGTCTTCAGGCGCGCAAGCATCGAGAAAAAGGCGGCGCGCCATGGTCATATTGTTGAGCGGATCGTCGGCCGCGACGAAACGATCGTCGCCGATGAACCAGTGCACGTGGTCCCAGGGGATGCGGCTTCGATAGGCGTCGGTGGCGAGCAGCTGATAGAGCCGCTTCGGGCTGGAGCCGCCGGTCAGGCAAATGGCTGCGCGGCCAGCATTGGCCGATATCCTCGCGATGAGGCGATCCGCCGCCATTCTCGCCAGTTCGACGGGATCGGCAACCGCGATCACATGGCTGGCGTCGTTGACCATCTATCCGAGCTTTCGCCAACTACGGCCGTCCCGCGTCAGCAGCGTGTTCGCTTCATCGGGACCCTCGCTGCCGGCCCGGTAGTCGAGCAAGCCGTTGGCGCCGGCGTTCTTCCAGGCATTCAGGAACGGTTGCACCGCCTTCCAGCCGGCTTCGACGCTGTCGGCGCGCTGGAACAGGATGTTGTCGCCGATCATGCAGTCATAGATCAGCGTCTCGTAGCCGGTCGAGGGCTCCGCCTTGAAGTAGTCCTTGTAGCGGAATTTCATCTCGACGCCGTCGATCCTGATCGCGGGGCCGGGCACCTTGGTATTGAATTGAAGGGCGATGCCCTCGTTCGGCGCCACGCCGATCACGAGGTAATTCTGCGCCAGCGTCTCCACCGGGGTGCAGCTGAACATCGCGAACGGCGCCTGCTTGAACTTGATAGCCACCTCGGTGCGTTTGACCCCGAGCGCCTTGCCGGTACGCAGGTAGAACGGAACCCCGGCCCAGCGCCAGTTGTCGATCGTCAGCTTCAACGCCACATAGGTCTCGGTGGTGCTGCCGGGATCGACTTCCTCGGTGCTGCGATAGTCACCGATTTCGACATTGTCGATGCTGCCGGCCTGGTACTGGCCGCGCACGGAATTCCGCAAGGCGTCGCTCTCGTTCGGAACCTGGATCGCCGCCAGCACGTCGGCCTTCTCCGCGCGTACCGAATGCGCATCGAACCGGATCGGCGGCTCCATCGCGACCAGCGAAAGCAGCTGGAACAGATGGTTCGGCACCATGTCGCGCAGCGCGCCGGTTGCATCGTAGAAGCCGCCGCGGTGGCCGACATCGAGCTTCTCGTCGACGGTGATCTGGACGTGATCGATGTGATTGCGGTTCCAGATCGGCTCGAACATGCCGTTGGCGAAGCGCAGCACCAGGATGTTCTGCACCGTCTCCTTGCCGAGATAATGATCGATCCGATAGATCTGGTGTTCGTCGATTATGCCGAGTAGTTCGGCGTTCAGCGCCTTGGCCGAGGCCAGATCGGTGCCGAACGGCTTTTCGATCACCAGCCGCTGCCACGTCCCGTTCTGCTGGCTCAACATGCCGGTTCGCCCTAGCTCGCGGGCGATCGGCGCAAACGCATCGGGCGGCGTCGCCAGATAGAACAGGCGGTTGCCGCCGGTTTGCCTGGTAGCCTCGAGTCCATCGAGCTGCGCCTTCATGCGGTCGAACGAGGCAGGCTCGCCGGGATCGGCGGCGATGCAGGTGACGCAATTGAGCAGACGCTCGGCGGTTTCATCTTCCACCGGGCGGGTGGCGAATTCGCGCAGGCCCTTCATCAGGCTGTCGCGCAACGCGTCATTCGACATCGCCTTGCGGGTGATGCCGACCACGCAGAATTTGTCGGGCAACAGTCCGGTGGCCGCCAGATTATACAGCGCGGGGATAACCAGCCGATGGGTGAGATCGCCGGTGGCGCCGAAGATGACGAAGCAACAGGGTTCGGGCTTTTTCTGCGCTGGCTGATCTGAAGGCATCGGCGGTTACGCCTTCGGCTTGACGATGTCGGGTGCATTCTGCTGCACCGGACCGGGATGCTGCTGCGGCTCCTTGTGGCCGCCGAAGCCGTCGCGCATCGCGGAGAGAATTTTCTCGGCGAAGGTGTGCTCCTTGCGCGAGCGAAACCGCGCGAACAGGGCTGCGGTCAGCACCTCCGCCGGAACCGCCTCGTCGATGGCGGCGTTGACGGTCCAGCGGCCTTCGCCGGAATCATCGACGTACCCGGAATAGTTTTCCAGCGTCGGATTTTTGGCCAGCGCCGACGCCGTGAGGTCGAGGAGCCATGACGGGATCACGCTGCCGCGCCGCCAGACCTCGGCGATGTCGGCAACATCCAGATCGAACCGGTGCTCGGCGGGAAGCGCCTCGATATTGGCATTGCGCAGGATGTCGAAACCCTCGGCATAAGCCTGCATCAGGCCGTATTCGATGCCGTTATGGATCATCTTGACGAAATGCCCTGACCCGACCGGGCCGGCGTGGATGTAGCCTTGTTCGATGCGCGGATCGCGTCCCTCGCGCCCCTCGGTGCGCGGAATATCGCCGATGCCCGGCGCCAGCGCGGCGAAGATCGGGTCGAGGCGGTCGACCACCGCTTTGTCGCCGCCGATCATCATGCAATAGCCGCGCTCGATGCCCCAGACGCCGCCCGAGGTGCCGACGTCGACATAATGAATGCCGCGCTCCTTCAGCGCCTTGCCGCGGCGGACGTCGTCCTGCCAGAAGCTGTTGCCGCCGTCGATGATGACGTCGCCGGGCTCCATCCACTTTGTCAGCTCGTCGATGGTCGCCTCGGTGATCGCGCCCGCGGGCAGCATCACCCAGGCGGTGCGCGGGCGCTCCAGTTTTGCTACGAAATCCTGCAGCGAACTGCCACCGATTGCGCCCTCGGCTGAGAGACCCGCGACCGCCTTGGGGTCCTTGTCGTAAACGACGGCGGAGTGGCCGTGCTTCATCAGCCGGCGGACGATATTGCCGCCCATACGCCCCAGGCCGATCATGCCGAGCTGCATTTTGTCTTCCCTGAAATTCTCTTCAGAAACTGCTTGATATGTAAGTTCGATGTTTCGGCAGTGAAGGTGAGCCCCCTCTCCCATGGGGAGAGGGTTGGGGTGAGGGGGTACGGTCCATCGATAGACCTGAACCCTTCACCCGGATTGCTGCGCAACCCGACCTCTCCCCGTGGGAGAGGTGGCAGCGCACACTTGCCGTCCCATTCGTCATCCTAGTTCAAGGCCTCGGTGATGGCGGTATCGAGCAGCTTCAGGCCCGATGCGAGATCGCCCTTCAGATGCACGCGCAGCGCCCGCCGGCCGCGCTCGGTCAGCACGTCGAAATCGCCGCGGGCCTGCGCCGCCTTGATCACGCCGAAACTGGCCTTCTGGCCGGGCACCGCGAGATCCTTGTCGTCATCGGCGGTGATCTGCAGGAAGACGCCGCTGTCGGGGCCGCCCTTGTAGGCCTGTCCGGTGGAATGCAGGAAGCGCGGACCGAATTCGGCACAGGTCGCGACATGGCGTTTGTCGCGAACCGCCAGCCGCATCGCCTGCAGGCTGTCGATATGCGCGGCATCGCGTTCGATATAGGCGAGCAGCGCCACATAGTCGTCCGCATTGGCGCGGGCGAGATGGGCCTTCAGCCATGAGCCGAGATCGCCATCGGCGCCGGCCTTGCGCAGGTCGGCCGCGTTGCTGTCGTCGGTGTAGAGATCGGCCCCGGCGGTAGAGATGACTGGTTTTTCCGCGGGCAGTTTCCCGGTTTTCTCGAACGCCGTGGTCAACTCGCGCGTCTTGATCTTGGCATCCTCGACGTCGGGCTGATTGAACGGATTGATGCCGAGCACCGAACCCGCCACCGCGGTCGCCATCTCGAACCGGAAGAATTCCTGGCCGATATGGTAGATCGATTTCATGACGATGCGCACCACCGGATGCCCGGCCGCTTCCAGCGCGTCCAGCTTCGCGTCATGCGCCGCGTCGTCTTCGCCTTCGGTGCGGATGTCGATGAAGAACCGATCCTTGCCGTAGAGCGCGGGATCGCCGAGCGGTTCGCCGTCGATCGGGATCAGGCCCTTGCCCTCCTTGCCCGTGGATTCCGCGATCAGCTGCTCGGCCCAGGCGCCGAAATCGGCAACCTTGGACGACGAGAGGATGGTGACCTTGTCGCGGCCTTCGAGCCCGGCCAGACCCATGGCGAGACCGAGCTGCACGCCCGGATTTTCATGCGGCGGCACGTCGGGTCCGCAGGAGCGCACCATCGCGAGCGCGTTGTCGATCAGGTTGCGGACATCGATGCCCGCCGTTGCGGCCGGCACCAGCCCGAACGGCGACAGCACGGCGTAGCGGCCGCCGATGGAGGGATCGCCGTGGAAGATGCGGGCAAAACCTTGCTTGGTCGCGACCTTCTCCAGCGAGGAGCCCGGATCGGTCACCGCGATGAAGCGGTGGCCGGCCTTGTCGGCGCCGATGGTCTCGGACACGCGCGCGAAGAAATAATCCTTCATCGCGTTGGGCTCGGTGGTGCCGCCGGATTTACTGGAGACGATGAACACAGTATTGGCGAGGTTGATCCGGGCTTGCAGGGTGCGGACCTGCGCGGGATCGGTGGAGTCGAGCACATGGAGTTTCGGGGAGCCGGGCTGCTTCGCGAAGGTTTCCGCCAGCACTTCCGGACCGAGGCTCGATCCGCCCATGCCGAGCACCACGGCGTCGGTGAAGTTCTGCCCCTTCACGCGCTGCGCGTAATCCTCGTAATCGGCGATATCGGCGGCCTCGGCGCTGTTGAGCCAGCCCAGCCATTTATGTTCGTCGCTGCCGGTCCAGACCGATTTGTCGTGCTGCCAGAGCCTGCGGATTTTGGCGGAGGCGCGCCAGTCCTCGGTGGCCTTCTCGACCGCCCTGGCGATGGTGCCGCCGAGCTTCATCTGCTGACGGTCGATGCCTGCGCCGAGCACGCTGGCGCGCTTGTGGGCGACCGCGCCGTAGAGCTTGTCGGCGGCGTCCGCGAACAGCCGGACGCCATCCCTGACCAGTTCGGCGGTGATGGCATCCAGCGAAATGCCGGATTTTTCGAGTTCGGAAAGCACGTCCCTTGCGTCCTCGATATTCTCCTCGAGACTGTCGCGCGGGGTGCCGTGATCGCGGAAGGCGTCGAGCGTCGCCGGCGGCACGGTGTTGATGGTGTTGGGACCGATCAGCTCCTCGACATAGAGCACGTCGCTGTAGTCCTTGTTCTTGGTGCCGGTGGAAGCCCACAGCAGCCGCTGTGGTTTTGCCCCTTTGGCCGCGAGCTTGTCCCAGCGCGCGCCGGAAAACAGCTTCTTGTATTCCTGATAAGCCATCTTGGCGTTGGCGATGGCGACCTTGCCCTTCAGCGCGCCCAGGCGTTCCTTCTCGGTCGGGTCGTTGGCGCGCGCGATCTTCTCGTCGAGTTCCTTGTCGACCGCGCTGTCGATCCGGCTGACGAAGAAAGAGGCGACGCTGGCGACACGCGAGGGATCGCCGCCGCTCTTGACCAGTTTTTCCAGCCCCGCGAGATAGGCCTCGGCGACCTGCACATAGACCTTCTGCGAGAACAATAGCGTGATGTTGATGCTGATGCCTTTGCCGATCAGATGCTGGATCGCCGGCAGGCCTTCCGGCGTCGCCGGCACCTTGACCATCAGGTTCTTGCGACCGACGTCCTGCCACAGCCGCTCGGCCTCGGCGATGGTGCCCTTGGTGTCCATCGCCAGATAGGGCGACACTTCGAGGCTGACAAAGCCGTCCTCGCCCCTCAGTTGGTCATAGACCGGGCGCAGCACGTCCGCCGCGTTCTGGATGTCCTCGATCGCCAGATGTTCGAACAGCTCGGCAACCGGGCGATCGCCCATTTTCAGGGCATTTCCAATCGCGCCGTCATATTCATCCGAACTGCCGATCGCCTTCTCGAAGATCGACGGATTGGAGGTGACGCCCTTGACGCCGTCAGTATCGATCAGCTGCTTGAGGTCGCCCCTGGCGACGAAGCCGCGGGCCAGGAAATCCAGCCAGACGGCCTGGCCGTGGTTTTCGAGTGCTTTGACGGGATTCATGATGCCCTGTTCTGTTCGATCTGGGTTTCCGCACCTTTTCCGGCGGGAAACCGGGTTGTCAACAAGTCGTTAGGCTGCGGTGATGAGACGAATATGCGTATCCCGGCGGCATAACGCCACCCACAACATATCGATCCCTCCCGGAGGTGGCGGTTTGGTGGCGGTGCCGGTCTTTGGGGGCAATTGAGCCGATTGTTCCGGCGGTGATGCCGCGGGCGCGACGCAGAAGTCAGCCTGGGCTCAGGAAAAGCTCGTACAGGTAAACCGAAATCTCGAACATGATCAGGAGCACGATCATCGTTTCCAGCCGGATCCCGCGCTGCGCGTCGATCAGTTCGGTAAGCGCGGCCATCATCACTTCGATCGCATCGAGCCTGCGCGACAAGGCCTTGGCCCGCTTCTTGAAATGGTAGGCTTCGGCCAAACGCTCGTGCAAACGTCCGGTGTCGCCATCGCCCGGCAACAGCTCGGGTCTTTCTTCCACCTCGACCCGCTCCAGAAGGCGATGATGGATCAGCAGGGAATGTCCGACAGTGCGCAGCATCTGGCGTCGCTTCCACGGCAGCCGGCCGGAACTGGCGAGATCGCTCGCGAAAGGTTCGAGCACCTCGATGAGTTTTCTGACTTCTTCTTCCTCAAAGGCGAGCGCGGCATTCTTGGCAAGCGCATCGACAATGGCGACAAGGCGCGGCGGTGACAGGTCCGGGACGGTAATGATATCCCCCGCGATCCCCTCGCTCGTTCCGATCCGGATTTCCGACGCGACGATAACCGGTGCGTCCAGGCGGCTTTCGACGCGGTCGCCGAGCGCCTGCAGGAAAGCGTCTTCCTCGCTCTTTGATACTCCAATGAGAACGACGGTACCGAAGGGCACCAATGCGGCAAAGCCTCCGCCGCCCAGACGCAGTACCAATGGCGACGACGTGATCACTTCTGATTGATGGAAGTCTCCGGCTTCGAGGCCTGCCAGCCTCAGTCGACGGCCAAGGCGGAGCGCGCGAGCGACCAGCCGCTGTTCTGAGGTCGCGCCAAGGGGGGTGACAAGAGGCGTGATCGGGTTGTCGGTCATTTCATCGGGTGCAGCTATCAGCATTTTCACGACGGGCCATGCGGGGAATTTCGGCCTGAGCCGCAGACTGTCACGCCGCGGCAAGGACGGGCTTGCTTTATATCAATCCCGGGATCGCCGGTTTTTCGGGGGTGAGCTGTTGCCCATGCGCCAAACCGGCCGCAACGCATTTGCGGGCGTTCATGGGCGCAGATACAAATAGCCGCGCGACTGCAGTTCCGCGATCCCTATTGGGCGGGCAAGGACCGGCAGATATTGTGGTCCCTTGTCGTCATCCGCGAAAGCGCGTGACCCAGTATTCCAGAGATGCTAGCGGTCGACCCGAGAAGCCGCGGCGTACTGGATACCCCGCCTTCGCGGGTATGACGGTGGAACGCGGAGTGCGACTGTGCATCGGTCTCCTTTGGCGGCGCGAAGCGCCGCCCGATGACAGGCTGCGCGAAGCAATCCATCTCATGACCGGCACCGCCGCGAAATGGATTGCCTCGCTGCGCTCGCAATGACGCTGATCGACCGGTGTAGTGGCGCAACCGCAGCAAGGACGCTACCCTGTACAGAAGCGACGGCTCGGGCAAATGTGAGTATGGTTGCCCCGATCGCGCTTGCAGTGACTACTCCAACGAGGACGGTGGTTTTGTGAAGGGGGTACCGGGCGAAGCGGCCGTACCGGAGTCGCGGTATCGTTTCATACCGCTTCGGAAAGCGGATTTGATCGACGGCCTGATGGCCGCGGGCGCCCTCGACGATGCCGGTCAGGCCGAATTCCGGCACTTTGCGCGCCAGCTCGGCGCCATCCTTCACTACCAGTATTTCGAACAGCTCGACCTGCTGCGCGAGGCCTATTTTCACTTCGACCCCGAGGTCGATCCGCAGACCTGCCCGCCTGCGACGGATCTCGAGGCCGCCTATCGACGCCTGAGCGAGGAATTCGTCCGTGTCCTGACGGAGGCCAATTTCATCGAGATTGACCATGAGGAGATCATCCGTGCGTTTGGCGAGCACGCTCTGGTGCGGGTGAAGATCAAGGCGCCGGTCGGGGACTATCGCGATGTCCGCATGTTCCGCCGCGGCAGCCACCGCAAGACCATCGAGGTCCCCATGTGGTGGGGCTTTCGGCGACGTCGCTACGAAGTCGATATCTATGATGACGTGGTGATGATGGTCGCGACCAGGCCCGGCGGCGATGCGCCGACCGACGCCCGCAAGCCGCGCTGGGGCGGAAAAAAAGAGAGCGGCCAGAAAATCCGCGGCGGCGCAGTGCTGTTCAAGTACTTCCGGCACATCGCCCGCGCCGATCTCGAGGCCCTGTTTCCCAACGTGCGGGTTGTGATGAGCCTGTGGGACCAGTTGACCCTCGGCGTGCCGGCGGTGGTCGGCGGCATACCGATCCTGGTCAAGCTGGCCTCGACCCTGACGATCCTGTTCTTTGTCGCCGGCTTCTATCTCGGCGTCAGCGGGACGCCCGGCGACAGCGACATGGAGCAGGCGCTGGTTGCGCTCGGCGGTCTATTCGCGCTCGGTGCCTTCATGCTGCGGCAGCGCGGAAACTTCCACCGCCAGTCGCTGCTTCATCAAAAGCAGGTCACCGACAATATCTATTACCGCAACGTCAACAACAATTCCGGCATCTTCAACTACCTGATCGGCGAGGCCGAGGAACAGGAATGGAAGGAAGCGCTGCTCGCCTATTACTGCCTGATCGTGGCGCCGCAGCCTGTCACGCGCGCGGCGCTCGATGCGAGCATTGAAGAGCTCCTGCTGCGCCGCTTCGGCTTCCCGGCCGATTTCGAGATCGGCGAGGCCCTGACGCGGCTGAAGCGCCTCGGGCTGCTTTGCGAGAGCGGTGACAGGCTGTCGGCCTTGCCGCTTCCCGCGGCGATCGAACGGCTGGAGGCAGAGTGGGCGCAGTTGTTGCGACGTTAGAGCGCGATGAGATCAGGACGAGTTGGTGCAGCACCGGAATTCACCTCTCCCTTCGGGAGAGGTCGGCGCGCAGCGCCGGGCGAGGGGTTACGGTCTCACGTTAGAGCACGCCCTCTCACCCGATTTGCTACGCAAATCGACCTCTCCCCGCTGGGGAGAGGTAAACCGAATCCGCCGACGGCCGATTCAACCAAAAGTCATCTCGCTCTAGCGCAGGCTCGCGTTGATCTTCTCGAGCGCGGCGGAGCCGGGGCAAAGATCCCCGGCGTCAAGCGTATTGAGCGGCGCTTCGACGGTGTCGAGATGGCTGTGCAGGTCGTCCGATTCCGGATCGACGAACAACAGCCCGGTGACGATCTGTCCCCTGGCAGCGTGCTTCTGCAGGAACGACATCGCCCCGACCCGGTCATGCGGATCGTAATCGGCATCGATCTTGCGCAGCGCGATCCTGGTGCCGTCGTGCTGCTCGACCAGCTGCACGGTACCCGGGGCATAATCCACCGTGATCGGGTCGCGGCCGCTGATGACGTCGAGCCTGTTCACCGCGTCATTGTGCTCGCGCACATAATCGAAACTCTTGGTCGAGCCGGCGTGGTTGTTGAAGGCGACGCAGGGGCTGATGACGTCGATGAACGCCGCGCCCTTGTGCTGGATCGCGGCCGCGATCAGCGGCACCAGCTGGGTCTTGTCGCCGGAGAAGCTGCGCGCCACGAAGGTCGCGCCGAGCTGCAGCGCGATCGCCACCAGGTCGATGGGGCTGTCGCTGTTGATCAGGCCCTTCTTGGACTTCGAGCCGCGGTCGGCGGTGGCCGAGAACTGGCCCTTGGTCAGGCCGTAGACGCCGTTGTTCTCGACGATATAGGTCATGTTGACGCCGCGCCGGATCGAATGGGCGAACTGGCCGAAGCCGATCGAGGCCGAGTCGCCGTCGCCGGAAACGCCGAGATAGATCAGGTCGCGGTTGGCGAGATTGGCGCCGGTCAGGACCGACGGCATCCTTCCATGCACCGAATTGAAGCCGTGCGAATTGCCGAGGAAATAATCCGGGGTTTTCGAAGAGCAGCCGATGCCGGAAATCTTGGCGACCCGGTGCGGCTCGATCGACAGTTCGAAGCAGGCCTCGATGATCGATGCGGTGATCGAGTCGTGGCCGCAGCCGGCGCACAGCGTGGAGACCTTGCCCTCGTAATCCCGGTGGGTGAAGCCGAGATCGTTCTTCGGAAGCCCCGGATGCTGGAATTTCGGTTTTGCAATGTAGGTCATGACAGCACCCGCAGTTTCCGCTTCGTCATGGCCGGGCGTAGCCGTTCGAAGAACGGCGTCGCTTCCGCTCGCCTATGCCCGGCCATCCACGTCCTGGTCGAAAAGAAGGAAGACGTGGATGCCCGGCATAAAGCCGGGCATGACGCCTGAGAGAGCGACTGAGAGGTCATGACTTCACCTTGCGGAGCGGGGTCACCTTGAGTTGATCCTGGTGGTCGCCGATCGCGCCGGCGATGAAGCGCGCGGTAATCGGCGTGCCGTCATAATGCAGGATCGGAATCAGGCGAACCGGATCGATGCCGTTCTCGTTGACGATCAAGGAGCGAAGCTGCGCATCGCGGTTCTGCTCGACCACATAGACGAAGTCGTGGTCGGCGATGAAGCTGGCGACGCTTGAATGAAACGGGAAAGCGCGGATGCGCAGCCGGTCGAGCTGATGTCCGCGCGATTCCAGGATCCCGATCGCCTCGTCCATCGCCGGCGCGGTGGAGCCGAAATAGATCACGCCGTATTTGGTCGGCTTGGCGGCGTTGGCCTGCAGCGGCCGCGGCACCATGTCCTGGGCGGTTTCGAACTTGCGCACCAGCCGCTGCATGTTGTCGGCATAGACGGGACCTTCCTCGGAATAGATCGCATAGCGGTTGCGCGAGGTGCCGCGGGTGAAGAACGAGCCCTTGGTCGGGTGGGTGCCGGGATAGGTGCGGTACGGAATGCCGTCGCCGTCGACGTCGAGATAGCGCCCGAAGTCGCGGCCGGGTTCATCCAGCATCTCCGCCGTCATCACCTTGCCGCGGTCGTATTGCCTGGCGTCGTCCCACTTCAGCGGGCGGCTGAGACGGTGGTTCATGCCGATGTCGAGATCGAGCATGAGAAAGATCGTGGTTTGCAGCCGTTCGGCGAGATCGAAGGCCTGGGCGGCGAATTCGAAGGCTTCGGCCGGGTCTTCCGGAAACAGCAGCACATGCTTGGTGTCGCCATGCGAGGCGTAGGCGCAGGCGATGATGTCGCATTGCTGGGTTCGGGTCGGCATGCCGGTCGAGGGGCCGGCGCGCTGCACGTTCATGATCACGGCCGGAATCTCGGCGAAATAGGACAGGCCGATGAACTCGGTCATCAGGGATATGCCGGGCCCGGAGGTGGCGGTGAAGGCGCGGGCGCCGTTCCACGATGCGCCGATCACGATGCCGATCGAGGCCAGTTCGTCCTCGCCCTGCACGATGGCGTATTTCGCCTTGCCGGTGACGGGGTCGTGCCGCAGCTTCTTGCAGTGGCTGGTGAAAGCGTCGGCCACCGACGAGGATGGGGTGATCGGATACCACGCGCATACGGTGGCGCCGCCATAGACCGCGCCGAGAGCCGCTGCGCTGTTGCCCTCGATGAAGATGCGATCGCCGACCTTGTCGGCCTTCTGCACCCGCAGGCCGATCGGGCATTTCAGGTTCTGCAGCGCCCAGTCGCGGCCGAGATGCAGCGCGTGGATGTTCGACGACAAGAGCTTCTCCTTGCCCTTGTACTGCTCGCCGATCAGCTGCTCGACCAGCTTGGCATCCATGTCGAGCAGGGCGCACAGCGCGCCGAGATAGATGATGTTCTTGAACAGCTGGCGCTGGCGCGGATCGGTATAGGTCGAGTTGGTGATG
>JAUXWH010000201.1 GCA_030681365.1 Bradyrhizobium sp. | reverse complement strand
CGCGCGATGTACCCCGACTACAAGGAAGAACGGGTGGTGCGTTATGGCGCTGCCAAGAAGAGCCTCGCGGTCAAGCTGAAGCTGAAATCGGCGCCCGATCCCGGGCGCAGCCCGTCGGCGATCCCGGTGCGCGGCATCAATTCGGACCTGCCGGTCAAATTCGCGCCGAACGGCGGCGCTGTGCCGGGCGACCGCATTATCGGGATCGTGACGCCGGGGGAGGGCATCACGATCTATCCGATCCAGTCGCCGGCGCTGAAGGACTTCGAGGAGGAGCCGGAGCGCTGGCTCGACGTGCGCTGGGATGTCGACGAATCGACGCCGCAGCGCTTTCCGGCGCGAATCCGGGTCGACAACGTCAACGAGCCCGGCAGCCTCGCCCAGGTGGCCACCGTGATCGCCGAGCACGACGGCAATATCGACAATATCAGCATGTCCAGGCGCTCGCCCGATTTTACCGAGCTGACCATCGATCTCGAGGTCTATGACCTGAAGCATCTCAGCGCTATCATCGCCCAGTTGCGCGCCAAGGCCGTCGTCGCACGGGTCGACCGCGTCAATGGCTAACACGGCTCATTGCCGGGCTTGACCCGGCAATCCATCTTTACGAAGAAGATGGATGCGCGGGTCGAAGCCCGCGCATGACGGTTCGAGCGTCTTCGTCGTCCTCTAAACTGCGTCGGAAGTCCGCATGCCTGCTCCCCCGCTGCGCCTCGGTGTCAATGTCGACCACGTCGCCACCCTGCGCAACGCCCGGGCGGGCGAGCGGCCGGATCCGGTGCGCGCGGCCCTGGTCGCGATCGAGGCCGGCGCGGACGGCATCACGGCTCACTTGCGCGAGGATCGCCGCCACATCCGCGACGACGACATGGCGCGGCTGAAGGCGGAGATTTCAAAACCGCTGAATTTCGAGATGGCGGCGACCGAGGACATGCTGCGGATCGCCCTGGCGACCAAGCCGCACGCGGTGTGCCTGGTGCCCGAACGCCGCGAGGAGCTCACCACCGAGGGCGGCCTCGATGTGGTCGGGCAACACAATTTGCTGGCGCCGTTCATCGCGCGCTTGAATGATGCCGGGGTGCGGGTGTCGCTGTTCATCGCCGCCGACCCCGCCCAGATCGAAATGGCGGCCAGATTGCGCGCGCCGGTCATCGAGATCCACACCGGCGCTTGGTGCGACGCCGTGGTCGACGGCCATACCGCTAGGGCGGAATCCGAATGGCAGCGTATCGTCGCCGGCGCGGCACTGGCGCGCTCGGCCGGCCTCGAAGTCCATGCCGGCCACGGCCTCGATTACGCGACCGCGGAGACGATCGCGGGCGTCGCCGGGATCATGGAGCTGAATATCGGCTACTCTATGATCGGGGAGGCGCGGTTCGTCGGGCTCGGGGAGACCGTCCGGACGATGCGGGCGGCGATGGACCGCGGGCGCGCCAAGCTCGACAGCGGCGATGCCGGGAGCCGGACGGGCAGGGCATGATCATCGGCATCGGCTCCGACCTGATCGACATCCGCCGGGTCGCCAAGGTGATCGAGCGCCACGGCGACCGCTTCCTCGACCGGGTTTTCACCGACGCCGAGCGCGCCCGGGCCGGGCGCCGCGCCAAGAGCGAGAAGATGGTGGTGGCGACCTATGCCAAGCGGTTTGCGGCCAAGGAGGCCTGTTCCAAGGCGCTGGGCACGGGGATCCGCCGGGGCGTCTGGTGGCGGGATATGGGGGTGGTGAACCTGCCGGGGGGGCGTCCGACCATGCAGCTCACCGGCGGGGCGCTGGCGAGGCTCGCGGCGCTGACGCCGGAGGGCCTGGAGGCGCGAATCGACCTGTCGATCACCGACGATTGGCCGCTGGCGCAGGCTTTCGTCATAATTTCGGCGGTCGATCCGGGCAAAGCCTGAGGGGTCCCGGGCCGGCATCTTCCGCGGTCCGGTGAAAAACTAAAAAATCCTCGTCAGCTCAATGGATTAGCAAGTTTTCATTCGACCGTTGATTGCGTGGCTGCGAACAACCGTCTAAAACGCCGCAGGGATATCAAAGCAGGGCGAGTTCAGGCAGCGCCGGAACTGGTTCACATATCAGAATCAAGATCATTTACTCGACGCGAAACGAGAGCGATTCGCGTGAGGAAAATGCTCTGCCACCGCGCGTCTATCGCGACGGGAATTGGGAAAGCGATGAGCGTGACATCCGGTACAAAAACTGAAAGCGGCCTGGGTGAAACCATCCGCGTCGTCATCCATGCGCTTCTGATCGCCCTCGTCATCCGCACCTTCCTGTTTCAGCCCTTCAACATTCCCTCGGGCTCGATGAAGGCGACGCTGCTGGTCGGCGATTACCTGTTCGTCTCGAAATATTCCTACGGTTACAGCCACTATTCGATCCCATTGTCGCCGCCGATATTTTCGGGACGCATCTTCGGTTCCGAGCCCGCGCGCGGCGATATCATCGTGTTCCGCCTGCCGAAGGACGATTCCACCGACTACATCAAGCGGGTCATCGGGCTGCCCGGCGACCGCATCCAGATGAAGGAGGGTCTCCTCTACATCAACGAAACGCCGGTCAAGCGCGAGCGGCTCAGCGACTTCATCGGCGAAGACCCTTGCGGATCCTCCGACGCCACGGCGCGGGTCAAGCGCTGGAAGGAGACACTGCCGAACGGCGTCACCTATGAGTCGCTGGATTGCGTCGACAACGGATTTTACGACAACACCACGGTCTATACCGTGCCGGCCGGCCACCTCTTCATGATGGGCGACAACCGCGACAACTCCACCGACAGCCGGGTGTTGTCGGCGGTGGGCTACGTACCGTTCGAGAATATCGTCGGCCGGGCCCAGATGATCTTCTTCTCCATTGCCGAGGGCGAAACCGCCTGGATGTTCTGGCGCTGGCCGACCGCGGTGCGCTGGAATCGCATTTTCTCAATCGTGCGATGAACGACGAATCGCCCGATCTTCAGACAGCCTCCGCGCCGAGCGAGGCACGCGCTCAGCCCGACGCCGGGAGCGAGCCCGCGACGGTGAAGAAGAAGCGCAGCAAGGTCAGCGCCAAGGCTGCGACCGCGGCGATCGAGGGCCGGATCGGGCACAAATTCGCCGATCCCGAGCTGCTGGCGACCGCATTCACCCACGTCTCCGCGCTGAAATCCTCGCGCAAGCGCGGTGACAGCTATCAGCGCCTCGAATTCCTCGGCGACCACGTGCTCGGGCTCGTGGTCTCCGACATGCTGTATCGCGCCTTTCCCAATGCCAACGAGGGCGAACTGTCGAAGCGGCTGGCCGATCTCGTGCGCAAGGAAAGCTGTGCCGATGTCGCCAAATCGCTGGGGCTGATCGACGACATCAAGCTCGGCGCGGTCGGCGCCGGCGCCGGCGCGCGCCTGCGCAAATCGGTGCTCGGTGACATCTGCGAAGCGGTGATCGGCGCGATCTTTCTCGACGGCGGCTACACCGCGGCGGCGCAATTCGTCGAGCGCAACTGGGTGGAGCGGATGCGCAAGCCGCGCCGGCCGCTGCGCGATCCCAAGACGGTCCTGCAGGAATGGGCGCAGGGCAAGGGACTGCCGACCCCGGTTTACCGCGAGGTCGAGCGCACCGGGCCGCATCACGATCCCCAGTTCCGGGTCGCGGTGGACTTGCCCGGCCTCGAGCCGGCCGAAGGCCTCGGCGGCAGCAAGCGCGCGGCCGAAAAGGTCGCGGCATCCGTAATGATAGAACGTGAAGGCGTCGAGGGCGTCGGTGGCGGTAACGATGATGGTTGAACCCCGGGAACACGTCGAAGACGAGGGCGACGTTTCGCCGGCGGTAGCGACACGCTGCGGCTTTGTCGCGCTGATCGGCGCTCCCAATGTCGGCAAGTCCACGCTGGTCAACGCGCTGGTCGGCTCCAAGGTCACCATCGTCTCGCGCAAGGTGCAGACCACCCGGGCGCTGATCCGCGGCATCGTGATCGACAACAACGCCCAGATCATCCTGGTCGATACGCCCGGCATTTTCATGCCGAAGCGACGGCTCGACCGCGCCATGGTCTCGACCGCCTGGACCGGCGCCCACGACGCCGACCTCGTCTGCGTGCTGCTCGACGCCCGCGAGGGAATCGACGAGGAGGCCGAGTCGATCTTCAGCAAGGTGGCGACCGTCAACCATCCCAAGCTCCTCGTCATCAACAAGGTCGATATCGTCGACAAGGAAAAGCTGCTGAAGCTGGCGCAGGCAGCCAACGAACGGCTGAAATTTGCCGAGACCTTCATGGTTTCGGCAATGACCGGCGATGGCGTCGACGATCTGCGCCACATGCTGGCCGCGATGGTGCCGCCGGGACCTTACCATTACCCCGAAGACCAGATGTCGGACGCGCCGATGCGGCATCTGGCGGCGGAAATCACCCGCGAGAAGATTTTTCGCCAGCTGCATCAGGAACTGCCGTATCAGTCCACCGTCGAAACCGACAGCTGGACCGAGCGCAAGGACAAATCCATCCGCATCGAGCAGACCATCTTCGTCGAGCGCGAAAGCCAGCGCAAGATTGTGCTCGGCAAGGGCGGCGCCACCATCAAGTCGATCGGCGCGGATTCGCGCAAGGAGATCTCCGAGATCGTCGGTGTGCCGGTGCATCTGTTCCTGTTCGTGAAGGTGCGCGAAAACTGGGGCGACGATCCCAACCGCTACCGTGAAATGGGCCTCGAATTCCCGAAGGAATAGAAGGCATCGCGATGACCGTACCGAGAAACGTGTTGTGGTTCGAAGTGCTGCTCTATCTGTCGCTGACGCTCGACGCGCTGTCGGTCGCATTCCGTGAGCGCACGCCGACCGCGCAGATCACGGAATCGATGATCATGGCGGAGACCCTGATCGCGGCCGCGCTGATCCTGCTGCTGGTGTATTTCGTTCAGCTTGCCGCGCGGCAGCGCAAGAGCTGGCCGCGCTGGTTTCTGGCAGCCGCCTTGATGCTCTCCGCTATCACGCTGGTGCATGTCATCGGCTTGAGGGGCCTGGAGTTCAGCAGCGCGGTCGAGGTCGTTTCGTGCGCCCTGACGGCGGCGGGCCTGTTTTTCTCCTTCACCGGCGACGCGCGCGACTGGTTCAACGCGTAGCCTTCAGTCGACCGCGACCTTGCCTGCCTCGGGATGGGTTTCCACGGCGCGGGCCGTCTTGATGGCGGTCTCGGCAATCAGGTCCGCGACGGCGCTGAAATTTCCGATCACCGTCGTGATATCGCGCGTTCCCGGCGTCACTGCATCGCTCTCGCTGCCAAGCAGCGCGATGATGATGCGGCCGCCCTTGCTCTTCTTGCTCAGTCTGCGGACCGTGTATTGAATCATCGCATCCGACGGTTTGCCGACGTAGCAGATGCAGAATGCGGCGGCGGATGACAGGTCGAGCGAGAAGAACCGCGACATCGACAATGCGTCGGCTTTCTCGGCGGCGGCGCCGAGGCCGCGGCGGGTCATGATCTGCGCGAGAATGACGGCGGCGGCTTCGTCGAGCTTGCCGGAGCCGGGAATGCACAGCACCGCGCCCGGCCGCTGCCATCGTTCCGGTACGCTTGCCGGCAATTCGAGGTCGGTGTCCAGGCGGGCCAGCGGGCTGGTCTCGACCTCCTCGACCTCAACCACCGCCCGGTCTTCGTGGGATTCGAGATCGTCGACCACTTCGTGGACGGTGGCGAGAACGCGGTCCATCCGTTCGCGGTTCAGCCGGCCGAGCCGCGCGTCCGCTTCGGCGAGGCGCAGGCCGTCCAGCATGATGGTGTCGTAATATTCTTCCAGCAAGGCGTCGCCGAGAAAGGTCTGCGCCTGCTGCGACGCCTCGATCGGGTCGCCGGCCAGCATCCGCTGGTAGACCAGTTGCGGCGGCGTCAGCGCCGGCTCGTTGCCGAGCAGGACATCGAGAAACTGCAGGCGGTCGACATGGCGGCCGACGACGACAAGGCAGACGGTGAGGGGCGTCGCCAGCACCAGCCCGATCGGACCCCATAGCCAGGTCCAGAACGACGCCGAAATCACGATAGCGACCGGCGAGAGCCCGGAGCTGCGTCCGTATACCTGGGGCTCCACCACCTGCGCCGCAAAGACCTGAAGCGTCGCGAACAGCGCCACCGTCATCAGCAGCATTTCCCAGCCGGCGCCGACGGCTGCCGCCAGGATCAGCGGAAACACCGCCGATATCGGCGTGCCGACATAGGGCACGAACCGCAGGATCATGGCGATCAGGCCCCACAGCGGCGCGCTCGGCACGCCGATCAGTTGCAGACCGATCCCGATCAGCAGGCCGAACGAGGCATTGACGATGATCTGGTTCAGGAACAACCGGCTCAGCCGCTGCCCGGCATCGTCGAGCGCTGCCGTGGTGCGCTGCATGTCGTGAGACCCGGCCAGCCGGATGAAGCGGTTTCGCAGGTCCTGCCGCTGCATCAGGATGAAGATCACGAAGATGATGACGATGCCGGTCGTGGTCAGTGGCTGGATCAGCGGCTGGATGATGGCGACCAGGGTGGTCAGCGTGCCCGGATCGGGCTGCCTGATTTCGACCGGGATCGGCTTGTCGTTCGGCTGCCGCCGCAAGCCATCGATGATTTGCCCGCGTGCGGGATTGTGCAACTCGCTGTCCAGTTCCCGCAGCACCTTTGACGCGCGCTCCAGCGTGCTCGAGCCGCCGGCCGCGACGCCGCGCAGGTTCTCGATCTTCTCGCGCAGCGTCTGCTGGTAGCCGGGCAATTCCTCCGCCAGCCGGTTGGCCTGCGAGACCATCAGGCCGCCGAGGCTGAAGATGATCGAAAAGCCGACGAACACCGCGACCAGCACCGACAGCCGGCGCGGGACCCGCCAGGACTGCAGCCGGATGACAAAGGGCGCGAGCACGAAACTGAAGAGAACCGCGAGCGCCACCGGCACCAGGATTTCGCGGGCAAAATACAGTCCGGTGACGATCAGGCCGGCGACCGCGAGATTGATCAGCGCAGTGCCTTTGGGCTGCTGCAGTTCGATCGGGGGAACAGTTTCTGCCAATAGAAGAAATCCGCGGAGATCCATGCAGACCTCCGTCAAGTCAGGCCGTGGCCGGGGGAAGAGCGGGCACAACGGATGGAGGGGGCGAATGTTCCGTTCGCGTCATTCCGGGGCGATGCGAAGCATCGAACCCGGAATCTCGAGATTCCGGGCTCGCGCCAGGGCGCGCCCCGGAATGACGCTGGCATCGGAATCCTGTAAGCTTCCTTCCATGGAATGGACCGACGAAGGCATCGTGCTCGGAGTGCGGCGGCATGGCGAATCCTCCGCCATTGTCGAGCTCCTGACGCGCGGCCATGGTCGCCATCTCGGCCTGGTGCGCGGCGGCGCCGGCAAGCGGATGCGCCCCTTGCTGCAGCCCGGCAACAGCGTAACAGCGGTGTGGCGGGCGCGGCTCGACGAGCATCTCGGCTATTACGTCCTGGAAGGCACGCGGCTGCGCGCGGCCACCGTGCTGGCGTCGTCACATGCGACCTATGGCGTGACCCATCTGGCCTCGCTGGCGCGGCTGCTGCCGGAGCGCGACCCGCATGAAGACATCTACGAAATGCTGGAACGCACGCTGGATGATTTCGATGATATCGGCGAGGCCGCCATTCAGCTGATCAAATTCGAACTCGCCATGCTCACCGAACTCGGCTTCGGGCTCGACCTGGAAAACTGCGCCGCGACCGGCGAGACCTCGGACCTGATCTATGTCTCGCCGAAATCCGGCGGCGCGGTGTCGCGGCGAGCCGGCGATCCCTGGCGCGACCGGCTGCTGCGGCTGCCGGCGTTCTTGCGCGAGGGCGGCGGCGGCGCCAATGGCTGGTCCGACCAGGACCTGCAGGACGGTTTTGTCCTGACCGGACGGTTCCTGCTGCGCCACGTGCTGGAGCCGCGCGGGCAGGGCCATTCCGACGCCCGCGACGGGTTCATCAATGCGGTGACCAGGCACCGGGCCAAGGCGGCGGCGCTGTTGCCCTAGCGCCTGATCGCGGGGGTGGGGAGCCCTTGCCAAAATCGCGAAAACAACCCCATGTACAGTACGCCCGGCTTGTTTTTGCTGCAGTTTTTGGAGCTCTCCTGGTCGGAAAGCACCGGGGTGGGCAACGCGATTCATTTCTTGCCCGATTCGCCGTCAGCGGATAACCCGTCCCCATGGGAAAACGACTGATTCCGCCTGAAGACCCGGCTGAGATCCACGAGGTCGGGCTGCGCGACGCGCTCGAGGAGCGCTACCTCGCTTACGCGCTCTCGACCATCATGCACCGCGCGCTGCCGGACGCCCGCGACGGCCTGAAGCCGGTGCACCGGCGCATCCTCTATGGCATGCGGCTGCTGCGGCTCGACCC
>JAUXWH010000200.1 GCA_030681365.1 Bradyrhizobium sp. | reverse complement strand
GATGCGCAGCAGGCGATACGAGGCCGGAATAAGGTCGCGGTCCATATGGACCAGCATCTCAAGCAGGGCGCTCGCCGGATGGTCAGCCAAGTAAACAATCCGCTTACCGCGCGTGTGCCATCGACCGGCTGCCTGCAGCCCACCTCGACCGGAAAGATCGGCATAGTTCGATATTCGCCATAGCTCCATTGCGGAGCCTCAGGCAAATATCCCATGATCGATTTGTTCAAGCGCTTCGCGAACGACGGCGGCGCCCAGTTCATCCTTCATCAGGTTAAGCGGTACCTGACCCGACATGGAGGCGTTTGGTCGATGCAACCAGATATCAGCTTTCTTCTCGTCGCCGAAAACGCGATCGGCGAGGGCTTCAATTTCCATCACCCTGAATAGCTCGTGCTCCCGGCTTGGCGGCTTGACAGGGCGCGCCTGGACCGCTCTGCGGGCTGGCTTAGCCTTGAACACCATCGGCTCGCCGGTAGAGGGATTAACGCCCTTGCGCGTCCGAGCCTTTGTTGCCGGGTGTTTTACGACCACAAACTTTGCGAAGCCGGGAACGAGAAAGACGCCACTTTTCTTGAGTTCCTTGTACCCGATCTTTGCTAGCGTCTCCAGGACGTCCTTGACGTCCTGGACTTGCTGCAATTCTCCACGACGGCGGAGGTCCTTTAGATCCTCATAGGCCTGAGCGCGGGTTTTTGAGCTCATGAATTTGTCTCCAATAATCAATAGATTAGCGCAGTTTATTCAAAGCGCAACTCGAAACGACTCTCAACCACGGACGCGGTTTACATATATAGTCCCTCCAGATCAGCATTTAAGGCTATTCCGGGTGCCCCTTCGCCGAAGACACGTGAATCATGGGCCACAACGTCCGGTCCTTTATCCCAACTTGGAGCCGTCGTTGAGCAAGACCGAAAAGCAAAAGATGCTGGCGGGCGAGCTGTATCGCCCCGATGCCGAAATCGCGGCTGACCAGTCCGTGACCAAGGCGTGGCTGGTGCGCTACAACGCGGCGCTGGCAAAGCCGGTAGCGGAGCGGCATGCGCTGCTGACCGAACGCCTCGCTTATGTCGGCGCCGGCGCCGTGATCCGGCCGCCGTTCTTTTGCGATTTCGGCTACAATATCCGTCTCGGCGACGGCGTTTTCATGAACTTCAACTGCGTGATCCTGGACGTCGTCGAAGTCAGCATCGGCGACCGCACCCAGATCGGGCCGGCGGTGCAGATCTACGCCGCCGATCACCCCCGGGATGCCACGACGCGGCGCGATGGCTTCGAATTCGGGCGCCCGGTGCGGATCGGCAGCGACGTCTGGATCGGCGGCGGCGCCATCCTGCTGCCCGGCGTGACGGTGGGCGACGGCGCCGTGATCGGCGCCGGCAGCGTGGTCACCCGGGATGTCGAACCCGGCCAGACCGTTACCGGCAACCCGGCCCGGCCGCGTCCCCCAAAGCCGTCATCCTGAGGTGTGAGCCGTCTTCGGCGAGCCTCGAAGGATGGCTGCAGAAACCTGTGGCCCATCCTTCGAGACGCGGCCAAGAGGCCGCTCCTCAGGATGACGATCGTATGTGGGGCTGGGGCTTTGCGATTTCCGCGGCTGGCTGCTATGGAAAGCCCCATGTTTGCGCGGCGCACCATCCTCATTAGCAGCCCGGCTTCCGCCTGAGCGATCTGCTCGGCGCAAGACCGGGACCTAGTCCATTCATCCGCGATGAATCGCGTTTCAGCGCCCCTTGAGCCCAAGAGCATTCATGTCCGAGAAGCCGCAAAAGTCCGACGCTACCGACTATTCCAAGACCCTGTTCCTGCCGCAGACCGAGTTCCCGATGCGCGCCGGCCTGCCGCAGCGCGAGCCGGAAATCCTCAAGCGCTGGAACGAGATCGGCCTCTACGGCAAGCTGCGCGAGAGCGCCGCCGGCCGGGCCAAATTCGTGCTGCATGACGGCCCGCCCTACGCCAACGGCAACATCCATATCGGCCATGCGCTGAACAAGATCCTCAAGGACGTGGTGACCAAGAGCCAGCAGATGCTCGGCTTCGATTCCAATTACGTGCCGGGCTGGGATTGCCACGGCCTGCCGATCGAATGGAAGATCGAGGAAGAGAACTACCGCTCCAAGGGCAAGCAGAAGCCGGACTTCAAGGACTCCGCCGCGATGGTGGCGTTCCGCAAGGAATGCCGCGCCTATGCCACGCACTGGCTCAACGTGCAGCGCGAGGAATTCAAGCGGCTCGGCATCATCGGCGACTGGGATCACCCCTACGCCACGATGGACTTTGCCGCCGAAGCGCAGATCGCGCGCGAGCTGATGAAGTTCGCCGCCAACGGCACGCTCTATCGCGGCTCCAAGCCCGTAATGTGGAGCGTGGTGGAAAAGACCGCGCTGGCGGAAGCCGAGATCGAATACGAGGACTACACCTCGGATACCGTGTGGGTGAAGTTTCCGGTGACCTCACCGGCGTTTGGCGCGCTTGCCACCGCCAGCGTCGTGATCTGGACCACCACGCCATGGACGCTGCCCGGCAATCGCGCCATCAGCTTCTCGCCAAAAATTTCCTACGGCCTCTACAAGGTCACGGAAGCGCCCGGCGACAACTGGGCCAAGGACGGTGATCTCCTGATCCTGGCGGATGCGCTGGCGGACGGCGTGTTCAAGCAGGCGCGCGTCACCGCCTATGAGAAGGTGCGCGAGATTCCGGCCGATACGCTCGATGCGGTCGAATGCGCCCATCCGCTGAAGGGCATCAGCAGCGGCTATGAATTCGTCGTGCCCCTGCTCGCCGGCGACCACGTCACCGACGACACCGGCACCGGCTTCGTGCACACCGCGCCCGGCCATGGCCGCGAGGATTTCGAGGTCTGGATGGCCAATGGGCGCGATCTGGCATCGCGCGGCATCAACACCACCATCCCCTACACCGTCGACGAGAACGGCGCCTTCACCGATCACGCGCCGGGCTTCACCGGAAAACGCGTCATCAACGACAAGGGCGAGAAGGGCGACGCCAACGAGGCGGTGATCAAGGCGCTGGTGGAGCGCGGCATGTTGCTGGCGCGCGGCCGGCTCAAGCATCAATACCCGCATTCCTGGCGGTCGAAGAAGCCTGTGATCTTCCGCAACACGCCGCAATGGTTCATTGCGATGGACCAGGACATTGTGAACGCCCCGGGCAAGCCCGGGGCTATGGACATCGCCGACAACGGCAGGGCGAAGCCGGGCGATACCTTGCGCGCCCGCGCGCAACACGCCATCTCGGTCGCCCAATGGGTGCCGCCGTCGGGCCAGAATCGCATCAACGGCATGGTCAACAGCAAACCCGACTGGGTGATCTCGCGGCAGCGCGCCTGGGGCGTGCCGATCGCGGTGTTCGTGCGCGAGAGAGCCGATGGCTCCGCCGAAATCCTGCAGGACGACGTCGTCAACCAGCGCATTGCCGAAGCCTTCATGGAGGAAGGCGCCGACGCCTGGTACATGGACGGCGCCCGCGAACGCTTCCTCGGGAATCGCTCGGCTGAGGACTGGAAGAAGGTCGACGACATCTGCGACGTCTGGTTCGATTCCGGCTCGACCC
>JAUXWH010000197.1 GCA_030681365.1 Bradyrhizobium sp. | reverse complement strand
ATCGCCAATCTCGGCAAGGATGCGCTGCGCCGGCTGCGCCGGCACATGCAGATCATCTTCCAGGACCCCTACGCCTCGCTCAATCCGCGCATGACCGTGGGCGAGATCCTGGCCGAGCCGCAGCGGGTGCACGACATCGGCGACGCCGCCTCGCGCGAGGCGCGCGGCCGCGAGTTGCTGGAGATCGTCGGCCTGTTGCCCGAACATGCCAGCCGCTATCCGCATCAATTCTCCGGCGGACAGCGCCAGCGCATCGGCATCGCCCGCGCGCTCGCCGTCAATCCCGATCTGATCATCTGCGATGAGCCAGTGTCGGCGCTCGACGTCTCGATCCAGGCGCAGATCGTCAACCTGCTGCAGAACCTGCAGCAGCGTTTCGGGCTCTCCTATCTGTTCATCGCGCACGATCTCGCCGTCGTAAAGCACATCAGCGACCGCGTGGCGGTGATGTATCTCGGCAAGCTGGTCGAGATCGCCGACAAGAAGACCATCTACGCGAAGCCGCTGCATCCCTACACCCACGCGCTGCTGTCGGCGATTCCAAAGCCCGACCCGAGCCTGCGCGCCAAGCGCGTCATGCTGCAGGGCGACGTGCCGAGCCCGTTCAAACCTCCGACCGGGTGCCGTTTCCACACCCGCTGCCCGCACGCGCAGCCGCGCTGCTCGGCCGAGGAGCCGAAGCTGCGCGAGGCCGCCCCCGGCCATCGCGTCGCCTGTCATTTCTATGAATCCTTGCCGGCCCCCGTCATCATCGCGCGCGCCGGCGCCGCGAACGGCAAATTCGCCGAGCGGCTGGCCGCGTTCGAGGCGGCGAAGGAACGGCGGACAGCTGGCTAATCGGCGATATCGATTCCGCGACGCTTCCAGCCTGACGTCCATGCCGCCTCATCACGACTCGTCATCCTCCGCGAATGCGGCGGATCCCAGTACGCCGCGGCCTTTCGACTTCATCGTTACCGTCACCGGGATACTGGCTCACCCACTTTCGCGAGTGATGACAGTTCCGGATGTTGCGCGTGCCTGCGCCGCCCGGATCGAAGGAACTTGTTAGCCAATGGGACGTAAAATAGACCCATGGCGCAGGATATTGCCTTGTCCGGCTTGAGCAACAGCTCCCGTCTATCGTTTCCCCTCACATTGACCGACGGGACCGTGCTGGCGACCGTGGGCGAGGCCGCCGTCTATTTCGCCGGCCTCACCCCCGCGCAGCGCGACAAGGGCCATTGGACGATCGCCATCCGGATGCTGAACAATGCGCTGAAGGAGCCGACCTACCTCAGGACCGCGACGATGTCGCTTCAGACCGCGCTCGTTCTGGACGGCATCCTCGCTTCCCCTCACCCGCTCGACGGTCATTGAGTGTGTTAGCCAGGTCACAGACGAATCAGTCGTCCGTCTGCTACCCGTTGAACCTCGTATGGCCGCAAACAAGGTAACGGCGGTACACGAGCCCAGCTTTTATCAAGCTTCGACTTTGAGCCGTCCAGGGCAGCGGGCGGCTCTTTTTCTTGGGCGACGACACAACCGCTTGCATAGCCACCATCGCGGCTGGATGAAGACGGGCTTCCATAGCATCGCGTAGGGTGGGGCAAAGCTTCCGCCGCAGCTCGAAGAGCGAAGGCGGAAAACGTGCCCACCATGGCGTTGAGGGATGGTGGGCACGGCGCGAAGGACGCGCCTTTGCCCACCCTGCGAGATTCGCGAAGTTTCTATTCCGCCAGTTCCGGCCACGGCACGATGGTCGATTTCACCGTCTTCATCGCCATTGCATCCGCCACCGCGCGGCCGATGCCCTCCTCGGTGAACGGATAGATCGTCTGCATCTCCAGCCAGGGATATTTGTTGCGGGTGCGATAGAGCATGTCGACGCCGAGCGGCAGGTCGTTGCCGGTAAAGCCCCAGGAGCCGAGCACGTTGAGGTCCTTGGTGCAGATGCGGTGCCATGAGGTGTTGATCGAGCCGGCGTCGGTGAACTGGCCCATCTCGACATAGGTGCCGCCGTCGCGCAGCATCTCGATGCCTTCGGGGCCGGCGCTCGGATGGCCCGAGCAATCCATCACGAGGTCGGCGCCGAAGCCGCCGACGATATCGCGCACCGCCTTGATGCGCGCTTCCGGCGTCGTCACCTCTTCGATATTCACCGTCGCCTCCGCGCCGAACTTGCGCGCCAGCGCCAGGCGCGGCGCTTCCGGCGCGCCGACGCAGATCACCCGCCCTGCTCCCATTTCCTGCGCCGCAGCCACGGCCAGAATTCCGATCGGACCGGAGCCCTGAATCACCACGGTATCGCCCCAGGTAAAGCCGCCGGCGCGGGTGGCGCGGTTGAAGGCGCGGATGCAGGAAGTCAAAGGTTCCGACAGCGCCCCGAGCCGCAGCGACATGTCGTCCGGCAGCTTGTAGATCTTGGTGCCCGGCAATTCCTCGAGATCGACATAGACATATTCGGCCCAGCCGCCCCACAGATGCGGCGCCTTGTCGAAGCCGAGATAGCGCCCGTAATACACCGGCGTCAGGCACTTGTTGGCACTCAGCGGATAATGAATGCAGTAATAGCAATTGCCGCACGGCATCAGCGGCGGGATCATCACCTTCGATCCCACCGTGAGCGGCTTGCTCATGAAATCCTCCTTGAACTCGGCGCCGACCTCGACCAGCACGCCGCCGATCTCATGGCCGAGCGTGAACGGCCACGGCAACGGCTTCGGCCAGTGGCCTTTGAGGATGTGCAGATCGGTCCCGCAGACGCCGCAGGCGCCGACCTTTATCAGTGCCGCCTTCTTCGGAATTTTCGGCCACGGCACGGTGCGAATGACTGGGCTGGCGCCGGGCCCGTCATAGGTGGCGACGCGGATCTGTTGCATGTTTCCTCCGGCCCTTCGGGTGCGTGCTGGTTTTGGTGCGTGGGCGGAGCGAGGTTAGGTGGAGTCGGCGGGGATGCCAATAATCGGCGTCGTTGACAGTTGCGTCCGCGGACCGTTTGCACCGCCAAACGATCTGAAGGCAATCAGGGCATTCAACCCTATATCGGAAGCGGTGTGCCTACCCTTCTTGCAACCGCCGCTAACTCCTCGTTAACCCTGCTGGCCGTAGGGTTCGAAAGACACCGAAAAGCCGGTGGTCGGGTGGCGAAGATGGCGTTGGCACACAGAAAAACGATTCTTCCGGCCGCCGAAGAGCGCCGACGCTTCCAGCGCGTGAAGGTCCACCTGCTCGGCCGCTACATGCTGCCGGACCGCCGCGAGTTTCCCTGCCAGATCATCAATATGTCGCCGGGCGGGCTGGCTTTGCTGGCGCCGGGCATCGGCAATGTCGGCGACCGCGTGATCGCCTATCTCGACCATATCGGCCGGGTCGAGGGC
>JAUXWH010000176.1 GCA_030681365.1 Bradyrhizobium sp. | reverse complement strand
GGATCGAACACGAAGGAATTAAACGATGTTCGCAGTCATCAAAACCGGCGGCCGGCAATACCGCGTCGTTCCGGATGATGTGCTCGAGATTGGCAAGATCGCCGGCGATGTCGGAACGATCGTGCAGCTTGGCGAAGTTCTGCTGGTCGGCGGCGAAACGCCGGTGCTCGGCGTGCCGACGGTGGCCGGGGCTTCCGTGGCGGCCGAAGTGCTGCAGCACAAGCGCGGCCCCAAGGTGATCTCGTTCAAGAAGCGCCGCCGCAAGAATTCGCGCCGCAAGCGCGGCTACCGCGACGAGATCACGGTGCTGCGCATCACCGAGATCCTGGCGGACGGCAACAAGCCGACCATCGGACCTCGCCCGAAGCGTGAGAAGCCGGCTGTCACCGCGCCGGCCGACGTCGAAGACGCCGCCTGAACGAGATCGTATGCGGCGCCACGCGCGCCGCAAAAATTTGATCTGAATTGAGATCATCCCCGCGGGGATGTGATCTGGAATTTGTCGAGATAGGAGACGGGCCATGGCTCACAAAAAAGCAGGCGGTTCATCGCGAAACGGACGGGATTCCGCAGGCAAGCGCCTCGGCATCAAGACGTATGGCGGCGAGCACGTGATCCCCGGCAACATCATTGCGCGTCAGCGCGGCACCACTTGGCATCCCGGCCTTAATGTCGGCATGGGCACCGACCATACTCTGTTTGCCAAGATCGAAGGTCATGTCGAGTTTCGTGCCAAAGCCAACGGCCGCACTTTCATATCGGTTGTTCCGATGATGGAAGCCGCGGCCGAGTAAACGGTGGACAACATGAGTCCGCCGGTCCTGTTGAACCGGTGGAGCTCCTGAAAGGCTCCGAAGGGGAGGCGGGAAACCGGCCTCCTCTTTTTTATTGCGCGTGTTCCGCAAAAGTTGACACCGGTTTTGCGACCGGAGCACGCGCCGAGCTCGAAGAGCTGCCTACAGGAGCCCGACATGCTGCAGGATATCCCGACCCCGACATTGCACGAGGCCAGTCCCTGCGTCCTCGAGACCGAACGGCTGATGCTGCGCAGGCCGACGCTCGCGGACGTAAAAGCAATCGCGGCTCTGGCCAACGACCGCCGCATCGCCGAGATGACCCGCCGCCTGCCGCATCCCTACGCCCAGGACCATGCGATTGAGTTCATACGCGCGATCGCGGACGACCCTCGCGAGACCGTGTTCCTGATCGAGAACGATTTCGTGCCGGTCGGCATGGTCGGCGTCGACTGGCGCGAGCCGGACGCACCGGAACTCGGCTACTGGCTCGGCGTCGAGCATTGGGGCCGGGGATTTGGCACCGAGGCGGCGCGGGCAATGATCGATTTCACCTTCGAGGAGTTCGATGTCGAGCACCTGATCTCCGGTGCCCGGGTCGCCAACCCGGCATCGCGCAACATTCTGGAAAAATGCGGCTTCCAGTGGAGCGGCGTCGAACTGCACCGCTTCGAGGCGCTGGGATCGTCGACCCCGGTCGATTGCTTCCGGCTGAGCCGAAGCGTGTGGTCGTCGCTGAAGAATTGGAACAGCTCGACACGGCATGAGGGGTGAGCGATCCTCTTCACCCTCCCCTGGAGGGGGAGGGTCGGCTCGCGTTGAGCGAAGCGAAATGCGAGACGGGGTGGGGTGACAGTCTCTCAACCCGGACACCGTTCGAAACGAGAGACTGTCACCCCACCCCGCCGCTCCCTTCAGTCGCGTCGACCCTCCCCCTCCAGGGGAGGGTAAGTAAAAGTTCACGCCGGCGGATTGACCAACGGCTCTTCGCGGCCGAGCTTCTGTTCGCGCCAGAAGATATAGATCCCCGCACCGATGATGATGGCCGCGCCGATCACGGTCGGCGGTTGCGGGATATCGCCCCAGACGAAATAGCCGAACATCACCGCCCAGACGATCATCGAGTATTGATACGGCACCACCACGCTGGCCGGTGCGAGTTTCAGCGAGCGGTTGACGCAGAGCAGCGCGCCGACCGAGATGAAGCCGGCCGCGGCGAACAGCCCGAGGCTGCCGAGGCTGGGCGTCACCCAGCCGAACGGCGACATCAGCGCGCCGAGCGCGAAGGTGCCGAGAAACTGCGAAGTTGCCAGCACGATATCCGGCGTCGCCCGCAGCGAGCGGGTGATCAGCATCAGCAGCGCAAAGGACAGGCTGCCGCCGAGCGCGATCATCGCCGGCCAGCTCACCGTCTGCGCCGACGGCCGCAGCGCGATCAGCACCCCGACGAAGCCGATCAGTACCGCGGTCCAGCGCCGCCAGCCGACATGCTCGCGCAGCACCAGCGCCGACAGCGCGGTGACGAAGATCGGCGCCGCCAGGTAATAGGTGATGACGTCGGCGAGCGGCAGATAGACGGTCGCGATGAAAAACGCCGCGACTTCGAGGGTGGACAGCGTCACCCGCAGCAGCTGCAGCCACGGCCGCTCCAGCCTGCCGAATGCCGCGCGCTGCCGCCAGACCAGCGGCAGCAGCACCAACAGCGCCGCGCAGGCCCGCAGCCACAGCAATTGCCCGACCGAATAGGTCGCGACCATGTACTTGCCCAGCGCGTCGCCGAACGAGAACATGAAGATCGCCAGCAGCATCAATCCGATGCCGGCCAACCGCGCGGAACGCTCGTCCAGCCCGGTCGAGATTTTTGAAAGCAGGGTCATGGTGCCCGGGCGTTTCCACTTGTTCTTGGTCATGGCCGGGTTTGTCCCGGCCATCCACGTCTTTTGCGTGACGTCGTTTTAAAGACGTGGATGCCCGGGACAAGCCCGGGCATGACGAATTAGGCAGAACGGATTGCCGCAGCAACACCTCTGCGATACGGATGAACCGCAAAACTCCACAGGAAATCCGGCATGACCGAGTTCGATCCCGCCTTGCACCGCATGGTGCCCGAACAACGCTGGTTCGAGGATTTCGTGCTCGGCGAGCGCTTTGTCATCCCGAGCCGCACCCAGACCACGGCGGTGTTCGCCGCGTTCCAGACCGCGAGCGGCGACACCCATCCTGTTCATTACGACGTCGAATATTGCCGGGCCCGCGGCATGCCGGACCTGCTGGCGCATGGTTTCCAGACCCTGGTCCACACCGCGCCGGGGGCCGGGCTGTTTCCCTATCTGGTCGAGGATTCGCTGGTCGGTTTTCTCGAGCAGTCGAGCAAATTTCTAAAGCCCGTCTATGCCGGCGACACCATCTATCCCGCGCTGGAAGTGACCGAACTGGCGCCGGGCCGGACCACCGGCGTAGTGACCCTGCGCAGCACCGTATTCAACCAGCGCCGCGAACTGGTGCTGGAGGGATTGCAGAAATTCCTGATCCGCCGGCGGCCCGCCTAGGAAACAGCGAGGCCGCCGGAGGGTCGATACGACAAGCGACCGCTTTCTCAGACCCCGGTCTGCGAAATGAACTTGGTGTTGAAATAGGCGTCCATCGCTTCGGTGCCGCCCTCCGAACCGTATCCGGAGTCCTTGACGCCTCCGAACGGCACTTCCGGCAACGCCAGACCGAAGCTGTTGATCGAAACCATGCCGGCTTCGATGTTGGCGCCGATGGCGGTTGCGGTCCGGGTCGAACTGGTGAAGGCGTAAGAGGCCAAACCGAAGGGCAGGCGATTTGCCTCTTCGGTGACCTCGTCCAGCGTCGAGAAGCGCGAGATCAGCGCCAGCGGCCCGAACGGCTCCTCATTCATGGCGCGGGCATCCTTCGGCACGTCGCTGACGACGGTGGGCTCGTAGAAGTAGCCCTTGTTGCCGACGCGATGGCCACCGGTTTCCAGCTTGGCTCCCTTGCCGATGGCGTCCTGCACCATGCCCTCGATCGCGGTGACGCGGCGCGGATTGGCGAGTGAGCCCATCTTCGAGTCTGGGTCCATGCCGTTGCCGACTTTCATGGATTTGGCGCCCTCGACGAACTTGTCGACGAACTCGCGGAACACGTCGTCCTGCACGAGCATCCGCGTCGGCGAAATGCAGACCTGGCCGGCGTTGCGGTATTTCGCCGCCGACAGGATTTTCGCCGCCGAGGTCACGTCCGCGTCGTTGAAAACGATCGCCGGGGCATGCCCGCCCAGTTCCATGGTGGCGCGTTTCATGTGCAATCCGGCCAGCGCCGACAATTGCTTGCCGACCAGGGTCGAGCCGGTGAAGGAGATCTTGCGGATCACCGGATGCGGGATCAGATATTCCGAAATCTCCGACGGCACGCCATAGACGAGATTGATCACGCCATCCGGCACGCCGGCGTCCGCAAAGGCGCGGATCAGCTGCGCGGGAGACGCCGGGGTTTCCTCCGGGGCCTTGACGATGATCGAGCATCCCGACGCCAGCGCGGCGGAAAGCTTGCGCACCACCTGGTTGATCGGGAAATTCCAGGGCGTGAAGGCCGCAACCGGACCGACCGGCTCCTTGATGGCCATCTGATAGATGCCCGGCCCACGCGCCGGAATCAGCCGTCCGTAGGCGCGCTTGGCTTCCTCGGCGAACCACTCGATGACGTCGGCGGCCGCCATCGCTTCCATTTTGGCTTCGGCCAGCGTCTTGCCTTGCTCCATCGTCAGCAGCGGCGCGATTTCGTCGTTGCGCTCGCGCATGATGGCGGCAGCCTTGCGCATGATCTTGCAGCGGTCGAACGCCGATACTGCGCGCCAGACCTTGAACCCGGCGGCGGCGGCGGCAAGCGCCTCGTCGAGGTCGGATTTTTCGGCGTGCGCGACCGTGCCGATCGTCTCCTCCGTCGCAGGATTAAGCACCTCGATGGTCTTGCCGCTGTGCGCCGGACGCCATTTGCCATTGATGAATAATTGGGTGTTCGGATAAGCCACGAAAGTTTCTCCCTGATCGGATGTTATGGGCGCAAGATGCGAATAGTTCTGCAAAAGATCAAGCTGGCGCCGGAGCCTTACGCCGCGCCGGCGAGAGAATCAGCAACCCGGGTCATATCCGGCCCCAGATAATTGCGAAACCTCGCCTCATTCGCCAGCGTGCGGAAATCCGACTGCCGGGTAACGCCGCCATCTGCGACCAGCAGAAACTGCTCTGATATCTCGGCGAGGATTTCCAGATGCCAGTTCGCGGTCGGGTGCAGGCACAGCACCACCAGCCGGCCCTCGGCGCGCAGCTTGCGGAAGAAGTCGAGCATGAAGCCGATATAGCCGTCCTGCAGGTTGAACTGCGGCTCGTCGAACAGGTGCACCATCGGTGATACGGTCGGCGACCCCTCGAGAAAGACCGACGGCACCAGCTTGCGGAAGCGGCGGACCTGATAGGACTGGTGATAGTGAATCGCCAGCCGGTCACGCTCGCGATACTTGACCCGGTGAATATCGGTGCCGGCGACATAGACATGGCCCGCCGAGGGCGCGTTGGAGCCGGTCATCATCTCGAACAAAGTGGTCTTGCCGGCGCCGTTCGGCCCCACCACGCCGATGATCGCGGGCGCATCGATCACGAGATCGGCCTCCAGCGTGAAGGTCGGACGGCGCACCATGCGGCCGCTTGTGTAGACCTTGCGGACGCGGTCGAGGGCAAGCAGCGGCGCAGCCATCAGTGAACTCCGAGCAGGCGCGCGCGCAACGCACCGTCTTCGCGCAAGGTTCGGGCATCGCCGGTCCAGGCAATCCGGCCGCGGTCGATCACGGCGGCATCGTCGGCGACCGAGAGGGCGATTTCCGCATTCTGCTCGACGATCAGCGAGGCCACGCCCGCCTCGCGGAGCGTGCGGATGGTGGCCAACACGTCGCCGACGATCTTCGGCGCCAGCCCCTGGCTCGGCTCATCGAACAGGATCAGGCCGGGGGCGCCGACCAGGGCGCGGGCAATCGCCACCATCTGCATCTCGCCGCCGGACAGGTTCTCGCATTCGCGCTCCATCAGATATTGCAGCGGCGAGAAGATGTCGCAGGCTTCCTTGATGCTCCAGGCCCGAAACCGGGTGCGCTTTTGCGCGATGCGCAGATTGCGCGCCACCGTCAGGGTCGGGCACAGCCGGCGGTCGTCCGGCACCCAGCCGAGCCCGGCGCGCGCGATCTCGTGGGTCGGGCTGCGGGTCACGTCGTGGCCGTCGAAGCGGACCACGCCGCGGCGCGGCCGGGTCAGGCCGAGGATCGAGCGCAGCATCGTGGTCTTGCCGGCGCCATTGGGACCGAGCAATGCGAATACTTTCGCGCGCTCGACGGCCAGCGAAGCGCCGAACAGCGCCTGGGTCTCGCCATAAAATGTATCGACCGCATCGACTTCCAGGATCATGCGAACCGCCCGAGGTTGGAGCGCCTGACCCATTCGTTCTGCTGCAATTCGTGCGGCGTGCCGCGCGCGACCACCTGGCCCCAGTGAATCACCGAAATGCGGTCGGCCAGCGCGAACAGGAATTCCATGTCGTGCTCGATCGCCACGATGGTGAGCTTCCCTTTCAGCCGCCCGACCAGCGCCGCCAGCCGCTGCACGCCGTCGGAGCCGAGGCAGGAGGTCGGCTCGTCGAGACAGAGCACGCGCGGGCTCTGCGCCAGCGCCACGGCGATTTCCAGCGCCCGGCGGTCGCCGTAGGAGAGATCCCTGGCGCGGATATCGGCCTTGTCGGCAAGGCCAACGGTGGCGAGGATCTCCATCGCGCCTTGAGCGAAACCGGGATCGCTGGCGGCGGCGCTGCGCATGTCGAAGCCGCGGGCGCGAAATGCGGGCAGACCGACCGTGACATTCTCGCGCGCGGTGAACTCGTCAAACAGCGTCATGATCTGGAACGAGCGGGCGACGCCGTGTGCGGCGATGCGATGCGAGCTCAGCCCTGTGACGTCCCTGCCGTCGAGCCGGATCGAACCGCGGCTCGGCTTCACCCGACCGGTGAGCACATTGAAAAACGTGGTCTTGCCGGCGCCGTTCGGCCCCATCAGGCCGTGGAATTCGCCTTCGGGCACCGCGAGATCGATGCTTTCCAGCACCACGCGATCACCGAATCGGACATGCACGCCTGCGGCCTCGATCAGCGCCATCGTTCGCCTCCGAACAGCAGCCGCATCGCCGAGTAGCCCTGCCGCCTGATCAGCGAGTGCTTTTGGAACGCAGCCGACACCGCGCCGGCGATGCCCTCGGGCCGGAACAGCACGATCGCGATGAACAGGAGGCCGAAATACAGCATCCACGCATTCGTCAGCGCACCGATTACGTCGCGGGCGATCAGAAACACGAAGACGCCGACCACCGGGCCCCAGAAGCTGACGAGGCCGCCGCCGACCAGCGTCATCATCACGACGTAACCGGATTGATGCAGGCTCATCACGTCGGGAAAGGCCGCGAGCTGCGCCATCGCGAACAGGCCGCCGGCCAGGCCCGATATCGCCGCCGACAGCGTGAATATCGAGGCCTTGTAAATCCAGACGTTGTAGCCGAGATGGGCGGCGCGGGTTTCGCTCTGCTTGATCGCGGCGACGACGCGGCCGTAAGGAGAATGCGTCAGCCGCCACATCGCCACGACGGCGAGCGCGAAAAGCACCAGAACGAAATAATAGAACGCCACATTGTCGTTGAGATCGAACGACGCCACGCCGAAATCCGCCGGCAGCCGGGCGATTTTCAGCAGCCCGTCCTCGCCGCCGGTGATGCCGTGCGACTTGATCGCCAGCGTCCAGAAAATCTGTCCGAAAGCGATGGTCATAAAGGCATAGTAGATGCCGCGCCGGTGCGAGATGAACAGCGCCACCAGCGCGCCGGCCAGCCCCGCGACCGCAAAGGACGCCGCGAGACAGACCCACAGATTGGCGACGACGTTGAACTGGCAGAGGCCGAACGCATAGGCGCCGATGCCGAAATAGGCGCCGTGGCCGAACGACGGCAGGCCGGCGGTGCCCAGCACCAGGTTGAACGCCAGCGCATACAGCGACCAGATCAGGATCTCGATGCCGAGATAGGGATAGAGCCCGACCCGGGCGATCCACAGCGGCACCGTGGCCAGCACCAGCCACAGCACCAGCATGGCCGGCGTGACCAGGCGCGTGGCATCGGACGATGGGGGCGAGATCGGTATCATGCTTCGAGCACGCTCTTCTTGCCCCACAGGCCGCGGGCGCGAACCGTCACCACCGCGACCAGCAGGATGTACATCGACAGCAGCGACCATTCCGACGCATAGGCGCCGGACAGGCCGACGCAGAGCCCGACCAGCAGGCCGGCCACCACAGCGCCCCAGAAGCTGCCGACGCCGCCGAGCACGATGACCAGAAACGCCGGAATCACCGCATCGACGCCCATATGCGGGCGAATGCCCCAGATCGGCGCGACAATGATGCCGGCGATCGCCGCCAGCACGGTGCCGAGCACGAACACCAGCAGCCGGAGCCGCGTCAAATTGATGCCGAGCGCCCGCACGATCTCGCTGTCGTGGGCGCCGGCCTTGACGGTGGCGCCGAACGAGGTCTTTTCGATCACCAGCCAGACCAGGCCAATGATCGCGACCGAGATGCCTGCGGCATAGAAGCGATAGGTCGACCAGATCAGATCTCCGAACAGGAAGCCGCCGGAGACCGCCTGCGGAACCTGCAGCACGTAGTCGCGCGTGCCCCAGACCAGGCGGATGGTTTCCTCGATCACCATCGCCGCGCCGAAGGTGAGCAGCAGGCCGTACAGCGGGTCCTTGCCATAGGTGCGGCGCATGCAGAATTCGATCGCCATGCCGACGAGGCCGACCGCGGCCGGCGCGATCACGAGCGTCGCCGCGTAACGCCAGCCGAGCGGCAGCGCGAGCCAGGCTTTGGCCAGCTCGGCCGGAAACGGCGGGCGCGAGCCCATCAGCTGCATCGCGAGATAGGCGCCGAGCGCGAACAGCGAGCCATGCGCCAGATTGATCTGTTCCATCAATCCAACGATCAGCATGAAGCCGAGCGCGATCAGCGCGAACAACAGGCCGAGCGTCAGGCCGTTGAGAAGATGAGGAAGAAGGTCGAACAAACTGTGTCTCGTTTTTCTTATTCGCAAGGCGGCTGCCCGGACTCTGAACGAGAGTCCGGGTGGCCACTGACTTGCGCACCGCGGGGTCAGCCGACCAGGGATCAGGAGTCGACGGTCGGCACCTGCTCGTAGGGAGCGAGCTTGCACTTGGCCGCGGCGGCGGCATCCGCGGCAGCCTTGGGCTCGGTCCAGCTGATGATTTCGAACAGGTCGGTCTTGTCGACCGGCTTGGTATTGCGGCGCGCGAGATAGATGGTCTGCTGCATCTGATGGGTGACCGGATCCATGTAGGCGTCGAAGTGCTGCATGCGGTCGGTGGCGGAGACCTTCAGGTTTTCGAGTTCCTTGATGATCTTGACGTTGTTGGTTGAGCCGGCGCGCTCGATCGCCTTGAGCAATTCGCGGGTCGCCATGTAGCCGTTGTAGGAGACGTTGCCGGGTACCGGGATGGCGCCTTCCTTGTTGGCGGCCTGCCACTTCTTGACGAACTCGGCGACCCCCGGCAGCGGCAGCTTGTGATACCAGGTGGTGCCGAACACGCCGAACAGGCTGTCGGGCGAACCCCACACGTCGGGCCAGTCCTGCTGGTTGTTGATCCAGGCCGGCTTGCCGTCGAGCTTGAGCTGCGCGACCTGCTCGCGCAACGCCTTGATGTCGTCGCCGCCGATCGCGGTCGCCACCACGTCCGGTTTGGCCTGCTGAATCTTCAACAGGTACGCCGTGAAGTCGCGGGTGTTCTGCGGCACCAGGAGATTGTCGACGATCTTGCCGCCGGAGCTCTCGACCAGCCCCTTGGTCGAGGCCGAAGTGGTATGGCCCCAGACGTAATCGTTGGTCAGCAGCATCCAGTTCTTGCCGATCGAATCGACCGCGTTCTTGACCGACGCCTTGGAGAAGTTGGTGCCGTTGCCGTCCCACACGAATTTGACGCGCGAACAGTTCTCACCGGCCTCGCTCGGGGCGGACGAGTTGGTGTTCATGTAGATCACGCCGTATTTGCTGGCTACTTGCGTGATCGCGTTGGCGACGCCGGAATGGATCGCGCCGAGCAGGATGGTGCAGTCTTCCCGCGTGATGAAACGCTCGGCGACCCGGCTGCCGGTGGCCGGCGTGGTCTCGGTGTCGGCGGTGATCCAGGTGATCTTGCGGCCCAGCACGCCGCCTTTGGCGTTGAACTCGTCGATCGCCATCAGAATGCCGCGCATATCATCCTGGCCACTGTTGCCGTACTGGCCGCTGGCGTCGCAGGTGAGGCCGAGCTTGATCGGTTTGGCGGCGCCCTGCGCCCAGACCCGGTTTTCCTTCCAGGGCCCAAAGAAACTGCCGGTGCCGCCGATGACGCTGGCCATCAGGCTGCCCTTCAGAACGCCCCGCCGTGAGATCCCACGCTTCTTCATCGCTTCCTCCCTTGGTCCTGTTCAGTTTCTTGTTGCTCCTCTTAGAATGAACGTTCTATTCTCTCCTGTAAAGTGGAATATTTGAACCAAGCGGTGAAACGCCGCGATCGGGGTAGAGTGCGGCGATGAACAAGGCTGCTGATAAATCCATGAGTTACGACGAGCTGCGCGGCGCCATCGCCCAGCGGCATCGCGCGCTGTCCGGCCGGTTGCAGCAGATCGCCGAATTCGTGCTCGACCATCCCACCGATGTTGCGCTCGGCACCGTGGCGGAGGTCGCGGCGCGCTCGGGCGTTCCACCCTCGGCGATCGTGCGGTTTGCCCACGCGCTCGGCTTTGGCGGCTTTACCGAAATGCAGCAGGTGTTCCGTTCGCGGCTCGTGGCCGGCGTGGCGCCGAGCTACAAGGCGCGGCTCGCGCGCATGAAGCACGAGGAGAAATCGATCCTCGGCCGCAAGCCCGCGGCGGTGCTCGGGCGCTTCGTCGCGGAAGCGCAATCGGCGCTGGTGACGCTGAGCCAGTCGGCGCATGCGCGCGAACTGGATGCCGCCACCGCCATCCTAGCGAAGGCGCGCGACATCTATCTGCTCGGCCTTGGCGGTTCATTTCCGGTTGCCACCCATCTGGCCTACGTGCTGCGCAAGCTCGGACGGCGCGTGATGCTGCTCGACGGTATCGGCGGCAGCATCCACGAGCAATCGCACCCGGCCGGCCCCGACGACGCGCTGGTCGCCATCAGCTTCCGCAACTATTACCCGGACACGGCGCGGCTGTTCCCCGAGTTGGTCGCGCGCGGCGTTCCCGCGATCTCGATCACCGACAGCCTGCTGAGCCCGATCGTCGAAGGCGCCAAGGTGGTGTTCGAGATCCAGGACATGCCCGAACCGGCGCTGCGCACGCTGGTCGCGCCGATGTGCCTGGTCCAGGCCCTCGCCATCGGCCTCGATCTGGCGGCAGACTGAACTCTTCAAAATCAGGGAGAACGACATGACGTCATCCGACGGCGCTCGGCCGTTAACGGGCAAGATCGCGCTGGTGACCGGCGCCGGACGCGGGCTCGGCCGTGCCTTTGCCGAGCGGCTCGCCAACCTGGGGGCCGATATCGCTATTCACGGCATGCGCGAGAACGGCCCGGCGGAATATGGCGAAGGCACCACGCTAACCGCGGTGGCGGAAGGGGTGGCGGCCGATCACGGCGTCCGCACCATCCGCGTGCTCGGCGATTTGACAAAGGGCGAGGACATCGAGCGGATCGTCGAAACGACGTCCAAGGCGCTCGGCCCGATCGATATCCTGGTCCACAACGCCGGCGGCGACATCGCGGCGGCCGGCGGCAAACCCGACCCCAACGATGCCGTCGGCATTCGCGAGGAGGACGTGCGCGCGGTGCTGGACCGCAACCTGCTCTCGACCATCCTGACCTGCCAGGCGGTGGCGCGCGGCATGATGCAACGGCGCTCGGGCCGGATCGTCACCATCGGCTCGGTCGCAGCCTTCAAGGGCCGCACCCAGGGCTCGATCTATGCCGTCGCCAAGGCCGGCATGACGCACTATACGCGCTGCCTCGCGGATCAATTGCGGCCCTACGACATCAACGTGAACTGCATCGCGCCCGGCGACACCCGCACCGGCCGCTTCATGGGAACGCGCTCCGTGGACCAGGCCCGGCTGGCCGAGACCGGCACGCTCGACCGTATCGCCACCGTCGACGAGGTGGCGCGGGTGGTCGAGGTGTTTGCCGGCCCGCTCGGCGCCTTCGTCTCCGGACAGGTGCTGCGGGTCGATGGCGGCGGGCAGTGCTGGCCGGGGTGAATCCTTGCGGATCAGGCCGATCCGGGCCCGTTCGCCTTATCGCATGGAACACCGCCAAGGTCTCAAAGGCCCGAAAACACGGGCTTTTTGCTCATCTTGGGGCATCTAAAGGTTGCCCCGCCGCCCCCCCTGCACTACCTGTAGCCCATGAAATTTCTTGATGAAGCAAAGGTCTATATCCGCTCCGGCGACGGCGGCAACGGCTGCGTGGCGTTCCGGCGCGAGAAGTATATCGAGTTCGGCGGCCCCTCCGGCGGCAATGGCGGCCGCGGCGGCGATGTCATTATCGAAGTCGTGGACGGGCTGAACACGCTGATCGACTACCGCTACCAGCAGCACTTCAAGGCGCAGAAGGGCACCAATGGCATGGGCAAGGACCGCCATGGCGCCAATGGCAAGTCGATCGTGCTCAAGGTGCCCGTGGGCACCCAGCTGTTCGACGAGGATCGCGAAACCCTGATCCACGACTTCACCGCGCTCGGCGAGAAATTCGTGCTGGCCGAAGGCGGCAATGGCGGCTTCGGCAACGCGCATTTCAAATCGTCCACCAATCGCGCCCCGCGCAATGCCAATCCCGGCCAGGAAGGCGAAGAGCGCTGGATCTGGATGCGGCTGAAACTGATCGCCGACGCCGGCCTGGTCGGCCTGCCCAACGCCGGCAAGTCGACCTTCCTCTCCGTGGTCAGCGCCGCCAAGCCGAAGATCGCCGACTATCCGTTCACCACGCTGCATCCGCAGCTCGGCGTGGTCGATGTCGACGGCCGCGAATTCGTGTTGGCGGATATCCCCGGGCTGATCGAGGGCGCGCATGAAGGCGCCGGCCTCGGCGACCGCTTTCTCGGCCATGTCGAGCGCTGCCGCGTGCTGCTGCATCTGGTGGACGCGACCTGCGAGCATGCCGGCAAGGCCTACAAGACGGTGCGGACCGAACTCGACGCCTATGAAGGCAATCTCGCCGACAAGATCGAGATCGTCGCGCTGAACAAGATCGACGCGGTGACCCCGGACGAATTGAAGAAGCAGAAGGACCGGCTGAAGCGCGCCGCCAAGAAGACCCCGCTGCTGTTGTCGGGCGTCACGGGCGAAGGCGTGAAGGACGCGCTGCGGGCGCTGGTCGAGGTGATCGGCGAAGCCCCGGTGTCGCTGAAGGCCAAGGGCGCCGCCCAGGCCGAGCCGTGGTCGCCGGCGCCGCAGGGCTGAGATCAGCCCTGACACCCCGCCTGACTTGCGCCGGTTCCGGCGTGCTGCGAAACTCATAAAACGTCATTGCGAGGAGCCCTTGCGACGAAGCAATCCAGCTTCCTTTGGCTGAAACAAGAAAGTTGGATTGCTTCGCTTTGCTCGCAATGACGCCGTCTCATCGGGGCGAGCCACCTTCATCCACACATGTTTATCGATGCATCCATGACCCGCCCCAGCCTGCAAAATTTCCGCCGCATCGTCGTCAAGGTCGGTTCCTCGCTGCTGATCGACTCCGACGCGGGTGAAGTCAGATCGGCGTGGCTCGCTGCGCTGGCCGCCGACATTGCAAAACTGCACGGCGAGGGCCGCGAACTGCTGATCGTTTCCTCGGGCTCGATCGCGCTTGGCCGCAGCCGCCTGAAACTGCCGCGCGGGGCACTGAAGCTGGAGGAAAGCCAGGGCGCCGCGGCGGTCGGACAGATCGCGCTGGCGCGGATCTGGTCGGAGGTCCTGGGCCATCACGGCATCGGCGCCGGGCAGATCCTGGTGACGCTGCAGGACACCGAGGAACGCCGCCGCTATCTCAATGCGCGCTCGACCATAGCCAAGCTGCTGGAATGGCGCGCGGTGCCGGTCATCAACGAAAACGACACCGTCGCCACCAATGAAATTCGCTACGGCGACAATGACCGCCTCGCCGCCCGCGTCGCCACCATGGCGAG
>JAUXWH010000093.1 GCA_030681365.1 Bradyrhizobium sp. | reverse complement strand
ATCTCGGTCGGCGTTTCCATGCTGAAGCCGGGCGACGATACGGATTCGCTGATCGAACGCGCCGACGGCTGCCTCTACGCCGCCAAGCGCAACGGCCGCAACCGCGTGATCTGCGAAGTCGATCCGGAATACGCCGCCGAGTCCCACAGCCAGGTGGCGTGAGGCCTATCATTCTGCGGACGTCATCCTGAGGTGCCGTCGCGCTTGCGACGGCCTCGAAGGATGGACACACACTCCGGTGCAAGTCATCCTTCGAGGCTCGCAAGGGCTCGCACCTCAGGATGTCGGCCTGCTTTTCTTCGCAGCCCGCTCCTTTTTGACTGCGGGCATAGGGTGGGCGAAGGCGCGCTTGCGCTGCGCCCACCATCTATCCGGAACGCGCTCAAGAACGGTGGGCACGCTTCGCTTTGCCCACCCTACGATCTGATTTCTTTTTGACCGCGGTCTTCTTGGCCGCAGCCTTTTTCGTTGTGGCCTTCTTCGCCTTCGGAGGCTTGCGCAGCGCAGCGCGCTGGGCTGCGGCCAATGCCGCCCTCGCCCATCCCGTCAGGTCTTCCGGATCGTCATACAGCCGCTCCGGCAATTGCCAGTACGAGTTCACCGTGACGGTCTTCGCCCGCGTTTGATAGGAAAACGGTTTCGAGCCTTCCGCCTCGAATTGCGGAATGGTCTGCTCGTCGGCGCGGAAATAGAGACCGGCGCGCAGCGCCAGCGCGAAGTTGGTGCCGTCGGCGGAAATGCCGAAGCCGGAAAACATCGGGCGGATCGTCACCGGGCCGAAGTCGGAAAACAGGTCGATCAGGAAATCGCGGTCCATCGACAATCTCGTGCCCCGGACGCGGCGCAACGCGGAAACGATGCGCTGCCGAGCCGGCGCCCAACTTCGTGCGGCGCAGCTTTGGGTCCCGGCTCTGCGGAGCAGCGTGACCCGACGATGCTGCGTATCGCCGGAAGAACGCTGCACCGCGTCCGGGACAGGATATCAGCCATCCACCTTCGCAGCTGTCAGCTGCACCGACTCGCCGCAGCCGCAGGCGCCGGTCTGGTTCGGATTGTTGAAGATGAACTGCGACTGCATCTTGTCGGCCTTGTAGTCCATCTCGGTGCCGAGCAGGAACAGCACGGCCTTGGGATCGACCAGGATCTTGACGCCCTTGTCCTCGACGACCTCGTCGGTCGGCCGGACCTCGTGGGCATATTCGACCGTGTAGGATTGCCCGGCGCAGCCGCCGTTCTTGATGCCGACGCGAAGCCCGACGATTTCGGAATCCGCGCGCCTGGTCAGTTCGGTGATCCGAAGCGCGGCGGCTTCGGTCAGCTTCATGACCTGCGGACGGGGCCGCGGCTTGGGCTTGGCTGCCGGTGTTGGTGAGGCGGTTGTCATATTGGTCATGTGGTTATTCCTGGCCGCCAATCAATGTCGGCGATCGTCGCTTGAAAAAGTTAAGCCAACTCCACTAACGCTCACCACATATTGAGGACGAGGCGGGCCTCGTCGGTCATGCGATCCGGCGTCCACGCCGGGTCCCAGACCAGATTGACATTGACCACGCCGACGCCGGGAACGCTGGCAACCGCGTTCTCCACCATCTGCGGGAGTTCACCCGCCGCCGGACAGTTCGGCGTCGTCAGCGTCATCATGACGTCGACCGACCGGTCGTCCTTGATGTCCACCTTGTAGATCAGGCCAAGTTCATAGATATCGGCCGGAATTTCCGGATCGAACACCGTCTTCAGCGCGGAAACGATCTCGCCGCCGAGGCGTTCGGTCTCCTCCGGCGGCAGCGCCGAATTGGTTTCCATATTGCTGGTCTTGGCTTCGATATCTTTGGCTTCGATGGTGTCGGTCATGAAAACAGTTCCCGCGCCTTGATCAGCGCCTGTACCAGATGGTCGACTTCTTCACGGGTATTATACATCCCGAATGAGGCGCGGCACGTCGCCGTCACCTTGAACCGCTCTAAAAGCGGCATCACGCAGTGGGTGCCGGCGCGCACCGCGACGCCCTGACGGTCGATCACGGTGGCCACATCATGGGCGTGGGCGCCCTTCATCTCGAACGAGATCACCGGGCCCTTGTCCTTCGCGGTGCCGATCAGCCGCAGCGAATTGATCTCGCGCAGCCGGTCCTGGGCATAGGTCAGAAGGTCGTGCTCGTGCGCGGCGATGCGTTCCTTGCCGATCGAATTGACGTAATCGATCGCAGCGCCAAGCCCGATCGATTCCACGATCGCCGGCGTGCCGGCCTCGAATTTATGCGGCGGATCGCCATAGCTGACAAAATCCCTGGCCACTTCGCGGATCATCTCGCCGCCGCCATTGTAGGGCCGCATCGCCACCAGGTGCTCGTGCCTGGCATAGAGCACGCCGATCCCGGTCGGGCCGTACAGCTTGTGGCCGGTGAAGACGTAGAAGTCGGCGCCGATATCCTGCACGTCGATCGCCATGTGCACGGCGGCCTGGCTGCCGTCGACCAGCACCTTGATGCCGCGGGCATGGGCCAGCTTGACGATCTCCTTGACCGGGACGATGGTGCCGAGCGCATTCGACATCTGCGTGATCGCGACGAGTTTCGTGCGGTCGTTCAACAGCTTCTCGAATTCGTCGATCAGAAAATTGCCTTCGTCGTCGACCGGCGCCCACCTGATCACCGCGCCGTGACGCTCCCTGAGGAAATGCCAGGGCACGATGTTGGAATGGTGCTCCATGATCGAGAGCACGATCTCGTCGCCCGCCCCAATGTTGGGTTCGCCCCAGGACGACGCCACGAGGTTGATCGCCTCGGTGGCGTTGCGGGTGAAGATGATCTCTTCGGTGCGGCCGGCGTTGAGGAACTTTGCCACTTTTTCGCGGCCGCCCTCATAGGCTTCGGTCGCGGCATTGGCGAGGTAATGCAGCCCGCGATGCACGTTGGCGTATTCGCTACTGTAGGCCTGCGTCATGCGGTCGAGCACCGCATTGGGCTTCTGCGCCGAGGCCGCGTTGTCGAGATAGACCAGCGGCTTGCCGTAGATTTTGAGCGCCAGCGCGGGAAAATCCTCCCGGACGCGGGCGACATCGTATGAACCGTTGAGGACGGCCGGATGCATGGTCAGCTCCGTGCCGCCAGCCAGCGCTGGGCCGCCAGGCTCGCGAGTTCGCGCAGGGCATCATTGGCGATCGATTCGATGGCTTCTCCGACGAAGGCCAGGATCAACAGCGCCTGCGCCTCTTTCTCGGGCAGTCCGCGCGCCCGCAGATAGAACAGCAGGCTGTCATCGAGAGCGCCGGTGGTGGCGCCATGGCCGCAAGTGACGTCGTCGGCGAAGATTTCCAGTTCCGGCTTGTTGTCGGCCTCGGCCTCATCCGACAGCAGCAGCGCTCGCGTCATCATCTTCGCGGCGGTCTTCTGCGCCTTGGGGCGCACGATGATGCGGCCCTGAAATACCGAATGGCCGCGGTCGTCGAGCACGGCGCGGAAGATCTCATTGCTGCTGCAATTCGGCACCGCATGATCGAGGAACAGCGTGGTGTCGGCATGCTGGCGGCCGTTGAGCAAATTAACGCCGTTGGTCTCGACCCGGGAGCCCTCGCCCGCGACCACGATGACGGCCTGGTAGCGGCTGACCAGCGAACCGGTATTCATCCCGAACGTGTTGAAATGCGCGTTGGCGCCGAGCGTGACGACCGCGGACGAAATATTGAACGCCTCGCGGCTGTCCTCGATCAGGCGGACATGGTCGAGCCGCGCGCCGTCGCCGATCGCGACGATCAGGGAATCATGGACCTGATAGGCCTTTGCGTCCTCGGCGCCGATATAGCTTTCCACCAGCGTGGCGCTGGCGTGCCTGCCGATGCGGATCAGGGAGCGCGTGAACATCGCCGCGGGCGCAGCGCCGCTGGCGATATGAACGATATGCAGCGGCCGCGGGACGACGGCGTTATCGGCCACCTCGATCACGATTCCATCCGTCATCATGGCGCTGTTGAGCGCCACCATGGCATCGGAATTGTCGGGCGAGAACAGTTGCGCCTGCAGCGCGGCATCGCCGGCTTCCAGCACTTCATGCAGTGTGCGGATGCCGATGTCCTTGCCGAGATCGGACGTCTCGGACAGGCTCGGCGCGAACACGCCGTCCACCAGCACCACCCTGCGCGCACCCGCGATGGCGTGAAGCTTCAGGGCGGCGGCCGCGCGTTTCAGCGCCGCCGCATCCGGCGCCCCCGCCAGCGGCAGCACTTCGCGCATCAGCACGCGCAGGTCGGTGTATTTCCAGTCCTCGATCCGCCGGTGCGGTAGACCCAGGCGCTCATGGGCCTCCAGCGCCTGCCGCCTGAGGTCGGCGACCTTGCCCGTGCCGGGCAACCGGTCACGCGCGACAGCGAGGATATCGCTCTTGATATCGCTCTTGGCGTGGGCGGTTTCGGTCTTGGCCAGTACTACGTTCATCACAAAATCCGTTTCGACTCAGGCCGCGTCTTCGAACTGGGCGTAGCCGGAAGCTTCCAGCTCCAGCGCCAGTTCCTTGCCGCCGCTCTTCACGACTTTGCCCTTCGACATCACGTGCACGAAATCAGGCACGATGTAGTTCAACAGCCGCTGGTAATGCGTGATCACCACCATGGCGCGGTCCGGCGAGCGCAGCGCGTTGACGCCGTCGGCGGCGACCCGCAGCGCGTCGATGTCGAGCCCGGAATCCATTTCGTCGAGGATGCACAGGCTGGGCTCGAACAGCGCCATCTGCAGGATCTCGTTGCGCTTCTTCTCGCCGCCGGAGAACCCGACATTGACGCCACGACGCAGCATGTCCTGCGGAATGTTGAGGGAGGCCGCGACGCTGCGCACCTTCTTGAGAAAATCCGGGGTCGAAAATTCACTCTCGCCGCGCGCCTTGCGCTGCGCGTTCAGCGCGGTGCGCAGGAACGTCATGGTGGCGACGCCCGGAATCTCGACGGGATACTGGAACGCGAGGAACACGCCCTTGGCGGAGCGCTGGTCCGGCGACATCTCCAGCAGATCCTCACCCTTGAACAGGATCTCGCCGCCGGTGACTTCATAGCCCGGCTTGCCGGCGATCACGTGGCTCAGCGTCGACTTGCCGGAGCCGTTCGGCCCCATGATGGCGTGCACTTCGCCGGGGTTCACCGTGAGCGACAGCCCGTGGAGAATCTCACGCTCCTCGACGCGGACCTGCAGATTTTTGACTTCGAGTAGTGACATAGAATCGTCCTTAAGAAACCGACTGAGAGATTTTCGTCATTGCGAGGAGCCCTTGCGACGAAGCAATCTAGCTTTTTCGCGCAATGGATTGCTTCGCTACGCTCGCAATGACGGCATCAAAAGCGTCACCCCACACTGCCTTCGAGGCTGATCGAGATCAGCTTCTGCGCTTCCACTGCGAATTCCATCGGCAGTTGCTGCAGCACGTCCTTGACAAAGCCGTTGACCACGAGGCCGACGGCTTCTTCCTGGCTCAAGCCCCGCTGCACGCAGTAGAACAGCACGTCTTCGGAAATCTTGGACGTGGTCGCTTCATGCTCGAACAGCGCCGATGAGTTCTTCGCCTCGATATAGGGCACGGTGTGGGCGCCGCATTTGTCGCCGATCAGCAGCGAATCGCAGGCGGTGAAGTTGCGGGCGCCGGTAGCCTTGCGGTGGGCGGTGACGAGGCCGCGATAGGTGTTTTGCGAAACGCCCGCCGCGATGCCCTTGCTGATGATCCGGCTCGTCGTGTTCTTGCCGAGATGGATCATCTTGGTGCCGGAATCGACCTGCTGGTGGCCGTTCGAAATCGCGATCGAATAGAACTCGCCGCGCGAATTGTCGCCGCGCAGGATGCAGCTCGGATATTTCCAGGTGATGGCCGAACCGGTCTCGACCTGGGTCCAGGAAATCTTCGAATTGTTGCCACGGCAATCGCCACGCTTGGTGACGAAATTGTAGATGCCGCCCTTGCCTTCGGAATAGCCGGGGTACCAGTTCTGCACGGTCGAATATTTGATCTCGGCGTCGTCGTGCGTGATCAGCTCGACCACGGCGGCGTGCAGCTGGTTCTCGTCGCGCTGCGGCGCGGTGCAGCCTTCGAGGTAGCTGACGTAGGCGCCCTTGTCGGCGATGATCAGCGTGCGCTCGAACTGGCCGGTGTTGCGCTCATTGATGCGGAAATAGGTCGACAGTTCCATCGGGCAGCGCACGCCCGGCGGCACGTAGACGAACGAGCCGTCGGAGAACACGGCCGAGTTCAGCGTCGCAAAATAATTGTCCGAGGTCGGCACCACGGTGCCGAGATATTTCTTCACCAGTTCGGGATGCTCGCGAATGGCTTCCGAGATCGGCATGAAGATCACGCCGGCCTGCTTCAGCTCCTTCTGGAACGTGGTGGCCACCGACACCGAATCGAACACGGCATCGACCGCGATGCGGCGTTCGCCTTCCGGGCGCACGACGCCTTCCAGCACCTCGACCTCGCGGAGCGGGATACCAAGCTTCTTGTAGGTCTCGAGGATTTCCGGGTCGATCTCATCGAGCGAGCCGATGGTCTTCTTCGGCTTCGGCGCCGAGTAGTAATAGAGATCCTGGTAATCGATCCTGGGATAGTCGACCCGGGCCCATTTCGGCTCGGTCATGGTCAGCCAGCGGCGATACGCCTCCAGGCGCCATTCCAGCATCCAGGCCGGTTCGTTCTTTTTCGCCGAGATGAAGCGGACGGTATCTTCCGACAGCCCCTTGGGGGCCTTGTCGGACTCGATAAGCGTCTCAAATCCATAACGATATTGATCGACGTCGATCCGGCGAACCCGATCAACGGTCTCTTGTACGGCCGCCATTCCATCCTCCGCTCGCGGTTTCAAGGACCGCGGTGTGGATCATTCCAGTAGCTTTACGATGTTTCGCCGAGGAAATCACCTGCTTAGAACCGTTCAAGCAGTGTTTCGTCGCTCTCTTTAAGTAGTGTACCGGCGAGCTTTAGCCAAGCCTCAAGGCAGCGATCAATATCCTGGGATGTCGTAGACCAGCCCAGACTGAGCCGCACGGCTCCTTGGGCGAGGTCGGGACCGAATCCCATGGCTTCCAGCACGTGGGACGGCTGCACCTTGCCCGAGGAGCAGGCGGAACCCGAGGATACCGCGATCCCGGCAAGATCGAAGCCGATCACGGCGGTTTCCGCCTTGAGACCGGAAACCGCGAACAAAACGGTATTGGGCAGTCGCGGAACCTCGGCCGAGAACACGATGACCCCGTGGGTATGCTGCAAGCCGCTTTCCAGGTGGCTTCGCAGCGCCTCGATGCGAGCCGCGTCATGCTCCAGCGCCGCCATGGCGGCCGCGGCCGCGGCGCCGAACCCGGCGATTCCCGCCACGTTCTCGGTCCCCGCCCGGCGGCCGAGTTCCTGACCGCCACCGCGCAAGCTCGGCTCAAACCCGAGCACGCCGTCCGCCAAAATCAAGGCGCCGACGCCCTTGGGACCGCCGATCTTGTGCGCAGAAAGCGTCATCAGATCGGCACCCAACGCATTGATATCGAACGATATCTTTCCAAGAGTCTGGATCGCGTCGACATGCAGCAGGCCGCCGGCTTGATGTACGATCTCAGCGGCTTCACCTATCGGCTGAATGGCGCCGGTTTCATTGTTGGCGAGCATCACCGAGACCAGCGCCGGAGCGCCGCCCGCCAGCTGCGCCCGCAGGCGGTCGAGATCAAGCAGGCCCGAACGGGTGACGCCAACCCGCTCGATCGCCTCAGCCGGAAATCGTCCGCCTGACAGCACCGAGGCGTGCTCGATGGCCGAAACCAGCAGTCGCTCGACGGGAAGTCCCGGCCCTCGTCGTAGACCCGGCGTCAGCGCCAGCGCATTGGCCTCGGTTCCTCCCGACGTAAAGACGAGGTCGCGCGGCGATGCGCCGACGGCGCCCGCGACCCTAGCCCGCGCCTCCTCGACCACCCTTCGAGCCTGGCGGCCCTCGGCATGCACCGACGAAGGATTGCCGCTGAGTTCCCATGCCGCCGCCATCGCCTGCCGGGACTCGGGGCGCAGCGGGGTGGTGGCGTTCCAGTCGAGATAGATCCGGTCAGGCATACAGTATTATAATACCTTCAAAGCGCGAGGCGCGGGGGTCGCGGCCGAAACCGGCCCCGCCAACCTTATCGCAAGTGGGGATCACGCCGTCGCCAGGCAAATCGCAAGGCTAACGCGTTGAACGCACTGCGAGATGTTCAAGAAGCTTGCTTTTGGCCCCTCGCCTCATGCTAGAACGCGGCCTCCAGTTCACCGAGCGCCGTTCGCATCCCGCCAAACGACGCCTGATCCGCCCCTTTAACTCTGCAAGGCTTCATTGGCGAACGCGCCGGATGAGGCCGCCCAAAGGCGGTTGATTTTGCCGAGGAATCAAAATGCCTGAAGTCATCTTCACCGGCCCCGCAGGCCGCCTCGAGGGCCGTTATCACCCGGCCAAGCAGAAGAACGCGCCGATCGCGATGGTGCTGCATCCGCATCCGCAATTTCACGGCACGATGAATCACCAGATCATCTACCAGTGCTACTACGCCTTCGCGCATCGCGGCTTTTCCGTGCTGCGCTTCAACTTTCGCGGCGTCGGCCGCAGCCAGGGCTCGTTCGATCACGGCACCGGCGAATTGTCCGATGCCGCCTCCGCGCTCGACTGGGCGCAGACCATCAACCCGGAAGCGCGCGCCTGCTGGGTCGCCGGCTTCTCGTTCGGCGCTTGGATTGGCATGCAGCTTCTGATGCGCCGGCCCGAGGTCGAAGGTTTTATTTCGATCGCGCCGCCCGCCAACCTCTACGACTTCTCCTTCCTCGCACCCTGCCCGTCCTCGGGGCTCATCGTGCATGGCGAGAAGGATGCGGTGGTGCCGCCCAAGGACGTCAACACCCTGGTCGAGAAGCTCAAGACCCAGAAGGGCATCGTGATCGATCAGCAGATCATCCCGGGCGCCAACCATTTCTTCGACGGCAA
>JAUXWH010000168.1 GCA_030681365.1 Bradyrhizobium sp. | reverse complement strand
CACTTTGGCGACGCGCTCGGCCTCGACCTCGGCGCGGCACATGTTGAATTCCCGGGCGCGGGTGTCGACCGCCATCGGCGTATTCATCAAGCCGGGCAGGATGACGTTGGCGCGGATGCCGTACTGGGCATTCTGGTAGGCGAGTTGCTCGGTGAAGGCGATCATTGCCGATTTGGTCGCCTTGTAGGCGACGTAGGGATAGGTGGTGATGGCCGCCATCGAGGAAATGTTGATGATGGCGCCGCTCATCTGCTGCCGCATGATCGGGATCACGTGCTTTGCCGCGAAGATGCAGCTCTTGAGGTTGATGGCCACGCAGCGGTCGAGCGCCTGCTCGGTGATATCGAGCAGTTCGGCATCGCCGCCCGCGATGCTTACGCCCACATTGTTGTGCAGGATGTCGATGCGGCCCCATCGGGCATGCGCATCCGCAACCATGGCCCCGAGTTCTGCATTTTTGGTAACGTCTGCCCTGAAAGCCGCCGCCGTGCCGCCATTGGCGCCGATCATGTTGACCGTCTCCTGCGCCGACTCGACATTGTGATCGACGCACAGCACGCGAGCGCCTTCGCGCGCGAAGGTCAGCGCAGTGGCGCGGCCGTTGCCGATGCCTTCGCCGGGGGTCTGGCCGGCGCCGACGACGATGGCGACGCGATCTTTCAGGCGCATATCAGTTCACTCCCTGAATTGGGTACTGTTGCAGTACCTCTTGTAAGTCGGTTCGTTGTCGGTCCGCATGGTCGCGAACACGCGGATCATGTCGAGTTCGCGCAAGCAGCTCGAGCGTCCTGCATGATCGGAACTTGCTCTGCTTCCCGTCGTCGCACAATCGGCATTCACGAATAAAATAATCCGAGTTCAGTGGAAGGCCGGTTCGTGATCGAACAACGCTTCATGCGGTCAATTCCGTAACACGGAACAAAATTCCACTTGCATCACAAGCCAACCAAGGTTTCATGTCCGGCAACAAGCAAGCCGAGCCGGACGCGATGCGCACTGGTCATTTCGGGCAATGAGGAAGCGTGATGGAGGCGTTGTCGCATCTGCGAATTGTCGAGATCGGAAGTGCCGCGGCGGCGAGCTATTGCGCCCGGCTGTTCGCGGACTTCGGTGCGACTGTTGAGAAGATCGAACCGCCGCAGGGTGATCCGCTTCGCCGTGCTGCGCCGTTGACGCCGAACGGCCATAGCGCCTGGTTCGCGTTCCTGAATTACAACAAGTCGAGCATTGTGTTCGATCCCGATGATGCCGGCGCCCCGGCGCGCCTCACTGAGCTGATCGGCAATTGCGATATCCTGATCGACGGTCGAGATGTCGACGCAGCGGATTGTCCGGCATTCGATCTTGCCGCGCTCAGACAGAACAATCCCGGCCTCATCCATGTCGATATCAGCTGGTTCGGCCGCGAAGGACCATATGCGAAGTTCGAGGCAACGGACTCGACGGTCCGTGCGCTGACGGGCCTGATCAAGCTGGTCGGTCCGGTCGAGGGACCGCCGATGCATGCGCCCGATTTCCAGACCGGGATATTTGCCGGCCTTTGGGGCTTTATCGCAGCGGCATCGTCGGTGCTCGGCCGCATGCAGGACGGACACGGACGGACCAGTTCGCTCAGCATCTTCGAGTCGAGCATTGCGGTCACCGAATACACCATGTTCGAATCGTTCGTGCACGGCGACATCATGCGCCGGATCGGCGTCAACCGCTTCTGGCCGACCTTTCCCGTCGGCATCTATGAAACCAAACAAGGCTGGCTTGGTGTCACCACGGTGACCCCCGCGCAATGGCGCGCTTTCTGCGAGATGCTGGGACTTCACGACCTGCGCGACGACGCCACGCTGTCCATGGGCGTCGATCGGCTGCAGCGCATGGAAGAAATCGAAGGCAAGTTCATTCCGAAGCTGAAGCAGCGCACCGCGCAGGAGTGGTTCGCCGAGGGGTTGAAGCGAAAGATTCCGATCGTCCCGGTGCCCAGTGTCGGCGATCTCATTGGCGATACGGAGAAACGATCGCGCGGGGCTGTCGTCCCGATCTCGATCGGGAACTCGACCGGGTTTACCGCGGGTTCCATGCAGCGACTGACCGGCACGCCGCCGCGGCGCGGCGGTGCCGTTCCTGACATCGGCGAGACGCAGCCCGTCATGGCCCCTTCCGGCAACGCGACGGCACACTTGCCTGCGCCCAAGGCGGTTGCCGCAAAACGCCTGCCCCTCGAGGGCGTTCGCGTGATCGATTTCTCGATGGGCTGGGCCGGTCCGATCTGTACGCGCACGCTGGCCGATCTCGGCGCCGACGTCATCAAGATCGAGGCGATCCAGTATCCGGACTGGTGGCGCGGTGTAGATCGGCGTCCGGCTTACGTTCTCGAACGAATGTACGAGAAGTCGGTGCGCTATTGCATCATGAACCGCAACAAGCGCGGCATCACGCTCGATCTGACCCGGCCGCAGGGCTTGCAACTGGCCAAGCGGCTGCTCGCGGACGCCGATCTCGTCGTCGACAACTATTCCGTCGAGGTGCTGCCGAAGCTCGGGCTCGGCTACGAGGTGCTCCGACAGCTCAATCCAAAGCTGGTGATGATGTCGATGTCGGCGTTCGGCACCGGGAGCATCCACCGCGATTGCCGCGCCTATGGCTCGACGCTGGAGCAGGCCTCCGGCCTGCCGAGCGTCGTCGGCGATGCCAATGGGCCACCGGTCATGAGCCACATCGCGTTCGGCGACGCGGTCGGTGGGCTGAATGGCTGTGCCGCGGTTCTGATCGCCCTGATTCATGCGACGCTGACCGGGCAGGGCCAGTTCATCGACCTCGCGCAGATCGAATGCATGATGCCGTTCGCCGCGCCCTGGATTACCGCGCATTCAGGCGATGGCAGCGCGCCCGTCAAATACGGCAATCGTCATCCGGATTTCGTGCCGCACGGCTGCTTTCCTTGCGCCGGCAGCGACAACTGGATCGTGGTCGCCGTTTCCAGCGATGCGATGTGGCCAAAGCTGTGCAACCTGCTGGGTCGTTCGGACTGGGCCGCGGACGACGCGCTGAAGAGCGCCGCGGCGCGGCGCGGGATCGAGAACGAGATCGAGGCGGCCATCACGGCCTGGACTTCGACGCGAGCGTCCGACGACGCCATGAATGCCTTGCAGGCGGCCGGTGTCGCATCGGGGGTGGCGCGGCTGCCGATCGAGCTTTTGGCGGACCCGCAATTGCATGCGCGCGGATTTATTCAGGAAATCGATCGCGCCTTCATCGGCTGGCATCCGCAGCCATCGATGCCGTTCCGTGAAACCGACCGGCCGTTCGAGATTCGCTCCGCGCCGCCGACGCTCGGCGAACATAACCGTGAAATCCTCGCGGGCGTGGTTGGACTGTCCGACGCCGAGATCCACCAGCTGGCGCACGATGGCATTATCGGCACCGAGATGCTGATGGAAGAGCAGCTCGTGACAGCGAAGAAGCTGGTAGCAGGCTGATGGTAAAGGCTCATTCGGCAGAGCGGACATCGAAAACGGCTGCCGCCGGCAGCCGGCAGGCGCTGATGTCGGTGCGCGGGCTGGGCATTCGCTTCAAGACCGCGCAGGGGATCTGGCAGGCGACCCGCAAGATCGACTTCGACATTGCGCCGGGCGAGCGCGTCGGCATCGTCGGTGAAAGCGGTTGCGGCAAGACCATCACCGGGCTTTCGATCCTGCGCCTGTTGCCGAACAACCTCTCCGGCCTGGACGGCTCGATCATGTTCGACGACGTCGATCTCGCGTCGTGCAGCACCCGAACCATGCGCGGCATTCGCGGCCGCCGGATCGCGATGATTTTTCAGGAGCCGATGAGCGCGCTCGATCCGGTGTTCACCGTTGGACACCAGATCGCCGAGACGCTGCGCGTTCATACCGATGTCGGCAAGGAGGAGGCGCGGGCGCAGACCATCGATATGCTGCGCCGCGTCGGCATCGCCTCGCCGGAGCGGCGGATTGACGAGTATCCGCATCAGCTCTCCGGCGGCATGCGCCAGCGGGTCATGATCGCGGCCGCGCTGATTTGCGGGCCGCAGCTCCTGATCGCCGACGAGCCGACCACGGCGCTCGACGTCACCGTGCAGGCGCAGATCCTCGATCTGCTGCGGAATTTGAGCGAAACGTCGAAGACGGCGCTGATGCTGATTACCCACGATCTCGGTGTGGTCGCCGAGACCTGTACGCGGATGATCACGATGTATGCGGGTGAGGTCATCGAGGATGCCGCGGTCGACGCCGCGCTGGTCCGGCCGCTGCATCCCTATACATCCGGCCTGTTGCGCTCGCTGCCGCATTTGAGCCCGCGCCTCGGCAGGCTGCCCTCGATCCCGGGCCGTGTTCCCTCGATCGCCGAGATGCCCGACGGGTGCCGTTTCAAGGCGCGCTGCCCGCATGCGACCGCGGGCTGCGAAGCCGAACAGGAACTGCTCGACGCCGGCGAAGGCCGCAAGGTCCGCTGCTGGCGCTTCAGGGAGCTCGAATTGCCGGGCGCCTTGCAGCACGCGGCTACCGCGCCGATCGCGGGAAGGGTGGTCAGACAATGATGCCCCTGGCCGGCGACAGCAGGGATCCCATCGTCTCGGTGCGGGACCTCGAGGTGGGTTTTCAGACCATGGATCGCCGCGCCACGGTGAAGGCGGTCGATGGCGTCTCATTTGACGTCCGCCGCGGCGAGACGTTCGGGATCATCGGCGAATCCGGATCGGGCAAGACTACGATCGGCCGCGCGCTGGTGTTTCTGCTGAAACCGACTGCGGGCGCTATCTTGCACAATGGCGTCGATCCGCAGACGCTGCCGCGCAAGCAATTCCAGAGCCACCGCCGGGATTACCAGATCATCTTCCAGGATCCCAATGCAGCGCTGAATCCGCGCATGACGATCATCTCGTCCGTGCTCGAGCCGCTCGAGCTTGCGGGCGCGGGAACCAAAGCCGAGCGCCTTGCGCGGGCGCAGGAAGCCATGGAGCGCGTCGGCCTGCCACAGGAGCTTGGCGAACGCTATCCGCACCAGTTGTCCGGCGGGCAGAAGCAGCGCGTCATCATCGCGCGCGCGCTGACGCTGCGGCCGAGATTGATCGTTTGCGACGAGGTCGTTGCGGCACTCGACATGTCGATCCGCGGCGACGTGCTCAATCTATTTGCCGAGCTGCAGCGTGACCTCGGGTTGACCTACGTCTTCATCACGCATGATCTGTCGGTGGTGTCCCACATCAGCGATCGCATCGCGGTGATGTATCTCGGCCGCTTCGTCGAACTCGGCCCGACCGAGAGCGTTTCCGGACGGCCGCTGCATCCCTATACCCAGGCGCTGCTGTCGGCGGAGCCGCTGCCGTTGCCCTCGACGATGCGCAGCGATCGCCGCATCATTCTGCAGGGCGAGATGCCGAGCCCGATCGATCCACCCTCGGGATGCCGTTTCCGCACCCGCTGCCAGTATGCGCAGTCCGTCTGCGCGGAGCAGACCCCGGCCTGGCGCGAACTCGAGCCCGATCACTGGGTCGCCTGCCATTTCGCCGATCGTCCGAACTTTTCGCCGAGCTAAACATCATCCCGTTCGAGGAGAACAATGCCATGACCAGAGAGAAGATTTGGACGACACGACGCGAGGCGATGGCACTGCTGTCGGGCGCTGCGGCCAGTGTCGCGCTCGGCGGCGATGCCCGTGCGCAGGGCACGCCGAAACGCGGCGGCATCTTGCGTATTTCGGCTCCCACCAATCCCTCGAGCCTCGACCCCGCCACCGGCGGCGCCGGCTCGGATCACGCGTTCCTGTTCACCATGTACGATACGCTGACCGAGTGGGATTTTGAAACTTTGAAGTCGAAGCCGGGCCTGGCGGAGAGCTGGAGCTTTACCGATCCGACCACCTTCGTTCTCAACATCCGCCAAGGCGTGACGTTTCACGATGGCACGCCGCTCGATGCGGAGGCCGTCAAGTTCAACCTGGAGCGGAACAAGTCCGATCCAAAGTCCAACATCAAGGCCGATCTCGCGACAATGGCCTCCGCTTCCGTCACCGGCCCGATGCAGGTAACGCTGAAGCTGAACGCGCCCGACGCCGCATTGCCCGGCATCCTCAGCGACCGCGCCGGCATGATGGTGTCGCCGACCGTGCTCAAGGCCAGCGCTGCCGGCAACGTCGCGCGCACGCCGGTCGGCGCCGGCGCCTACGCCTTCGTCAGCTGGGCGGATGGCGAGAAGATCGTTATCAAGCGCAACGAGAAATACTGGAAGCCAAACCGGCCGTATCCGGACGGGATCGAGTTCGCCATCATTCCCGAACTGACCACAGGCGTGCGCTCGGTCACCGCCGGGCAGAACGATCTGATCTATCAGCTGCCGCCGCGCCAAAAGGTCGTCGTCGAGCGTTCCAAGGACCTCAAGGTTTTCAACGGGCCGACCTTGTACGTCTTCCAGATATTCCTGAACTGGGCGAAGCCGCCGTTTGACGACATCCGGGTGCGCAAGGCGTTCAACATGGCGATCGACCGCGAGTCCTTCGTCAAGGCGGCGCTCGCGGGCTTGGCCGAGCCGGCCTACATGAACCTGCCGAAATCGCACTGGGCGTACGACAAGTCGGTCGCAGCGCTCACGCCCTACGATCCCGACCGGGCGCGCAAGCTGCTCGCCGAGGCGGGCTTCAAGGAGGGAACCACGATCGACCTCGTCGGCTACCCGGATCAGGATTCGGTTCAGCGCCAGGAAATCCTGATCGAGCAGTTCCGCAAGGCCGGCATCGGCGTGCGCTTCCTCAACGCACCGATTGCAGAGGCCTCGGCGGCATTCTTCGGCGCCGAGAAGCGCGGCTCCGGACTGCTCGCCGCCTGGACTGGACGGCCGGATCCGAGCCTGACTTATTCGCTGATGTTCACCAAGGATGCCTATTACAATGGCGGCAGGGGGGCTGTGCCGCCGGAGCTGGAAGCCGCGATCAAGGAGTCGCGCGCCTCCGAGGACGTCCAGGTCCGCAGCAAGGCCTTCGCGACTGTGCAGAGACTGGTGATGGAGAATGCGTTCGTCGCGCCGCTGGCTTTCCAGTTTGAACTGGTTGCGATGAACAAGAAGGTCCAGGGCTATCGGCCGAACCTGCTCGGCAAGCCGAAATACGACGACGTCTGGCTGGAGAGTTAGGGATGGCGCGACGAAGTCCGGCAAAGGTCGTCGGCAGCCGCCTGTTGCAGGCGCTGCCGGTGATCCTGCTCGCGACCTTCATGGTGTTCTCGCTGCTCAAGCTGGTGCCCGGCGATATCGCGGTGACGCTGGCCGGCGACAACGCCACCGATGCGCGGATCGAGGAGATCAGGAAAGTATACGGCCTCGACCGGCCTTTCCTGGTGCAGTACGGCACGTGGCTCGGCAATGCCGTGCAGGGCGACCTGGCGCAATCGCTGCTGTCGGGTGAAAAAGTCGCGACCTCGATCTCCCGGGCCTTTCCGAACACGCTGCTGATCGTATCCATCGCGCTGCTGCTGGCGCTGGCCACGGGGATCCCGATGGGGATCGTGGCGGCGATCAAACCCAACGGCTGGGTCGACAAAACAGTCAGCATGATCGCCTCGCTCGGGGTGGCGATACCGGGCTTCTGGCTCGCCATGATCCTGGTTGCCGAAATCTCGCTTAAACTGAACTGGCTGCCGGCGACAGGAGCAAAATCCTTTGCGGTATCTCCGCTGGAAGCGATCCGGCACGCATTGCTGCCCGGTATAGCCATCGCCGCCTATGGCATGGCCGAGGTGGCGCGGCAGCTGCGAGGCTCGCTGCTGGAAGTGCTGTCGTCGCAATATGTGCGGACGCTGCACGCCAAGGGGCTTTCGATGACGCGGATCCTCTGGCAGCACGGCCTCAAGAACGTCAGCGTCAACCTGTTCACCATCATCAGCGTGCTGGTGAACCGCATGCTGGCGGCGACCGTCGTCATTGAAGCCGTGTTCGCCATTCCCGGCCTGGGCAGCCTGATCGTGCGCGGCGCCATCCAGCGCGATTTCCCGATCGTGCAGGGTGTGGTGTTCACCATGGTAATCGTCGTGATCGTGGTCAATTTGATCGCCGATCTCCTGTGCGCGGCGGTCGATCCGAGGATCGAACAATGACCGACCTCGCACGTTCAGGCCGGCCGCGCCCGGCGAGAACGAGTCGCGCGCTCCGGTTCTTCCGGTGGTTGGCATCGGACCTGCGCGCCGCGCTGGCGATCGTCGTGCTGCTCGGGCTTGTCATTGTCGCTATCGGCGCGCCGTGGATAGCGCCGTATCAGCCGACCGCGCAGGACGTCAACAATATGCTGGCGGCGCCCGGCCCGGACCATCTGCTCGGCACCGACGATCTCGGCCGCGACATCTTCAGCCGGCTGATCTGGGGTGCGCCGGCCACGGTATATGCCAGCCTGCTGGCGGTCAGCGTTGCCGTCGCCATCGGGCTGCCGGTCGGATTGATGGCCGGTTTCTTCGGCGGCTGGGCCGATGACATCATCAGCCGCGTGATCGACACGTTTCTCTCGTTTCCGGCGATCGTGCTGGCGATCGCGGTGACCGGCGCGCTCGGCATCGGCCTGACCAACGGCATGATTGCGGTCGGCATCGTGATGTTTCCGTCGCTGGCGCGAATCGTGCGGGCGCGCACGCTGATCGTGCGCCAGGAACTCTATGTCGATGCGTCGCGCTGTTTTGGCGCCCCGGTCTGGCACATCCTGTGGAAACATGTGCTGCCGAACGCCCTGCAGCCGGTGATCGTCCAGGTGACCTTGCTGTTGGCTGCAGCGTTGCTGGCGGAAGCCAGCCTCAGCTTCCTCGGTCTTGGCATCCAGCCGCCCAATCCGAGCTGGGGCGCCATGCTGGCCCGGGCCTACCAATACATGGAAATCGCGCCGGAGCAGATGTACGCGCCCGGGTTGGCCATTCTGGTCATCTCATTGGCGTTCAACGCGCTGGGAGAGTCCTTGCGCATCGTGCTCGATCCCACCATGAAGGATCGCTGAGTTTTAACCGGAAACATTCATGCCCTTTCACAGACTCCTGATTGCCAATCGCGGCGAGATCGCCATTCGCATCAGCCGTGCAGCCGGTGAAGCCGGTCTTGCCACCGTCGCCATCCATCCCCAGGACGACGCGCTGTCGCTGCACGTCCGCGCCGCAGACGAGAGTTTCGAAATTCCGGGACGCGGCGCGCGCGCCTATCTCGATATCGAGGCGGTCATTGCCGCCGCCAAGGCGACCGGCTGCGACGCGTTGCATCCCGGCTATGGCTTTCTCAGCGAGAATTCGCAGCTTTCACGGCGTTGCGCGGAGGAGGGGATCGCTTTCGTCGGACCGTCTCCCGAGGCGCTCGATCTGTTCGGCGACAAGATCGCGGCCAAGGCGCTCGCCAAGCGCTGCGGCCTGCCTGTGATCGAAGGAACCAGCGGCCCGACCACGCTGGACGAGGCCAAGGCGTTCTTCGCCTCGCTCGGCGCCGGGGGCGCGGTCATGATCAAGGCGGTGGCCGGCGGCGGCGGGCGCGGCATGCGGATCGTCGAGGACGCCTCCAAACTGGAGGAAGCCTATGCGCGCTGCCAGTCCGAGGCGAAGGCAGCCTTCGGCAACGACAGCGTCTATGTCGAGCGTCTGATCCGCAAGGCGCGGCATATCGAGGTGCAGATCATCGGCGACCATTACGGCGCGGTCAGCCATTTGTGGGAACGCGAATGCACGATCCAGCGGCGCAACCAGAAGCTCATCGAGGTGGCGCCCAGCCCCTCGCTGAGCGACGGCTTGCGTACGCGCATCATCGACGCCGCAAGGCAGCTGGCGGCCGCCGCCCATTACGACAATCTCGGCACTTTCGAATTCCTGGTCGACGGTGAAACCACGGTCGGCGATCCCGCCTTCGCCTTCATCGAGGCCAATCCGCGGCTGCAGGTCGAGCACACCGTGACCGAGGAGGTGCTCGGCATCGATCTCGTCAGGTCGCAGCTCGCAGTTGCCGCCGGCGCAACGCTGGCCTCGCTCGGCCTGGCGCAGGCCGACGTGCCGGCGCCGCGCGGCTTTGCCATGCAGCTTCGCATCAACATGGAGGTGATGGACGAGAAGGGCGCGACCAAGCCGACCGGCGGCACGCTCGGGGTGTTCGATCCGCCGTCCGGTCCGGGCGTGCGGGTCGATACCTTCGGTTATGCAGGGTACAGGACCAGCGCGGCCTTCGACTCCCTGCTGGCCAAGGTCATCGTTCATTCACCTGCCGCAAGCTGGCCCGATGTTGTGCAGAAAGCCGCGCGCGCCTTGCGCGAATTCCGCATCGCAGGCGTCGACACCAATATTCCGTTCATCCAGGCGGTGCTGGCGCATCCCGATTTTGTCAGCAACCGCATCAGCACCGGCTTTATCGATACCCACGTCGCAGCACTGGTCGGCTCGTCCAGGGACATGGCGCGGCCACTGTTCTTTGCCAGCGCGGACGCTGCGGGCGGATCGGCGGTGCTCTCCAAAGCCGGCGATCCCGCTGCCGGTCCGGCGGGATCGGTCGCCGTGCCGGCGCCGCTGCAAGGTACCGTCGTCGCGATCGAGGTGGCGGAAGGCGACATGGTTCGTCCGGGGCAGCAGATCGCGATCCTCGAATCCATGAAGATGGAACATCTGGTCGCAGCACCACACGGCGGCAGGGTGACGAAGATTGCCGCCGGCAGCGGCGCGACGCTGATGCATGGCGAGACCATTCTGTTTCTCGAACCCGCCGAAGTCGCGGGCGACGAGGCTGAGGCGGAAGCCGCTGTCGATCTCGACCACATCCGTCCCGATCTGGCCGAACTGATCGCCCGGCATGCCGTTACGCTCGACCTCAATCGCCCGGGAGCGGTCGCGCGCCGGCGCAAGACCAATCAGCGCACGGCACGGGAAAATATCGCACAACTGGTCGATGACGGTTCCTTTGTCGAATACGGATCGCTGGCGATTGCCGCGCAGCGCCGCCGCCGCACGGTCGACGACCTCATCAAGAACACGCCCGCCGACGGATTGATTGCGGGGGTTGCCACGGTCAACGCTGAAAAGTTCGGCGCGCACGACGCCCGCTGCATGGTGATTTCCTACGACTATACGGTGCTGGCCGGCACGCAAGGCCACATGAATCACAAGAAGATCGATCGCATGCTGGGTCTTGCCGAGCAGTGGCGGATGCCGCTGGTATTTTATGGCGAGGGCGGTGGCGGCCGTCCCGGCGATACCGACCGGCTCGGCATGACCGGCCTCGACGGGCCGTCATTCGTGCAATTTGCGAAACTGTCCGGACTGGTGCCTGTCGTGGGCGTGGTGTCCGGCTATTGCTTCGCCGGCAATGCCGCGATGCTCGGCTGCTGCGATGTCATCATCGCGACGCAGAATGCCTCGATCGGTATGGGCGGGCCGGCGATGATCGAGGGTGGCGGTCTCGGCGTCTATCACCCCGCCGAGGTCGGGCCGGTGTCGTTCCAGGCGCCGAACGGCGTCATCGACATTCTGGTCGAGGACGAGGAGGAGGCCACCAGCGCCGCGCAGAAATACCTGTCCTACTTCCAGGGTTCTCTCGCCGAATGGAAGGCTCCGGATCAGCGCCTGCTGCGGCGCGCTATCCCGGAAAACCGGCTGCGGGTCTATGACATCCGCACCGTCATCGACCTTCTGGCGGACGAAGGCTCGGTGCTTGAAATTCGCCGGGATTTCGGCGTCGGCATGATCACGGCCTTCATTCGCATCGAAGGCAGGCCGTTCGGATTGATTGCCAACAACCCGAAGCACCTTGGCGGCGCGATCGACGCGCCGGCCGGGGACAAGGCCGCCCGCTTCCTGCAGCTGTGCGATGCCTTCGACATTCCGATCGTGTCGCTGTGCGACACGCCGGGCTTCATGGTGGGGCCCGAGGCGGAGAAGACCGCGATCGTGCGCCATGTCGCGCGCATGTTCGTGACCGGAGCCAGCCTCACCGTGCCGCTGTTCGGCATCGTGCTGCGCAAGGGCTACGGCCTCGGGGCGCAGTCCATGATCGGCGGCGGCTTCCACGCATCCTTCTTCACGGTGGCCTGGCCGACCGGCGAGTTCGGCGGCATGGGGCTGGAAGGTTATGTACGGCTCGGCTTTCGCAAGGAAATGGAAGCGATCGCCGATCCCATCGAGCGGGAGAAATACTATCAGGCCAAGGTCGCGGAACTCTATGCCAACGGCAAGGCAACCTCGATCGCTTCGGTGCTCGAGATCGACGAGGTGATCGATCCGGCGGAGACCCGCCGCTGGATCATGGCCGGCCTGCAGTCGGTGCCGAAGCCCGCACCGCGGAGCCACCGTAAACGCCCCTGCATCGATGCCTGGTAGGAGAAAATGGCAGTCACGGCAATTCCTTTATTTCAGGTCCGGCGCCTCGGCCATCTGCCGCTTTACCAATAGGCCGCCCTGCGGCTTCCTGATGCTGTCTCCTGGCTTGAACCGGCCGAGCGAACTCCGCTGTCAATCTTGTAAAACACGACCCCATGCGCCACGGCGATACCGACAATCGTCCCTATCAACAACATTCGTCTCAACACAACTCGCTCCTCGAGAACAGAGAAGGCGCAGATAGGTTTTGAAGCGCGCATCGTCATCCCTTCGTTCAGACAAAAGCCGATTACAATATTTTGATTCACGAATCCGCGAGCCGCACGGCGAGTTGATCGCGGTGTCCGGCGGTTTTTGAAGGGAGATTGCAGCGCGCCGGCGGTGTGGAGATTCCGGTCACCAGCTCTGGCCGGATCGGCCTCAGTCAGTCGAGCGAGGTCTCGCCTCGCTGATTAGAGCGGCAAGCCTACGCTGTGCAGCGCATCGAATACCCGGTCGCAGTAGGATTGCGGCAACGGCGGCAGGCCGCGCTGCACTTCCGAGAGCGTCAGGTCGGGATAGTGCTCCCGCAGCGCCGTGACGCTGCGACGGGCATCGGACTGGGCCCCCACCAGCACATAGGCAGGGCACATGGTCCGGTGGATCCAGGTCGCCGACGGATGTTCGGCCAGCGCGCGTTGCTGCCAACGGGCTGCCTCGGCATAACGGCCCGACTCGAAATGCGCGCAACCGATGCCGACCATGCTGTTGAATGCGAGGCTGTCGTTCGGCGCGAGGTCGAGCGCGATCTTAAGTCGCTCGATGGCCGAGTCGGCGTCGTTGTTGTAGACGTCGAGCCATCCGCTGCGGCTCCACGCCCAGGCCGAGCCGCCGTCGATCAAGAGCGCCTTGCGGGTCATCAGTTGCGCCGCTTCGAGGTCGTGCAGAAACGTAAAGGCATTGCCGAGAATGGCGAGGACGGTCGCATCGCCACCCAGCATCTGCGCCTTTCGTGCCAGTTCGGCCCCTTTGGCGCGATCCTCGTTCGGTGTAGCGGCGAAGTGATAGACCACGCGCTGGCCATACGCCCATGCCGCAAGCGCGGTCGCCAGCGCATTGTCGGGATCGCGCTCCATCGCGCGTTCAAGCAGTTCGAGCGCGTGGGCATTGCCTTCGGCATTGAGCGAAAGCACCCAGGGCATGGCCCGCAGCGCCATGTCGTGCGGACTCAGTTCGGCCTCCGGCTTGCGGCTGGCGCGATCGATTTCCGCGGACCGCAGGCATGGCTGTATCGCCGCGACGATCCTGCTAGCCAGATGCTCGTCGAGACCAAAGTCCTGACCAGGCGCTCCATCGGAACGATATGCGGTCAGATGACGGCCGGTTTCGGCGTCGATTAGCCGGAACGTCAGGCGGGTTTGCCGGTCCGATCCGCCGATCGAGCCGATCAAATGGTAGCGCGCCGCGCCCGGTTGCCGGACGACGGCGGCGCCGGCCCGCGTCAGGGCGATCGCAAGCTCGTCGGCGATGCTTTCCGCGATTTCGCGGCTGTCGGGGCCGGTCTCGAGCGGGCCCAGCGCGACGGTGGGCCGCTCACGGCTCGGGATCGTAAACGACGGCACTGATCTTAACGCATCGGCGAAGACCGCCTGCCGCTTCACGGTCTGCGACGGCGTTTCGCCAAAACGGCGGCGATACTCGACGGAAAACCGTCCGCAATGCGGAAACCCGCAACGCTCCGCGACATCCATCACTTTGGTGTCGGGAACACCCTGCAGCAGTTCGCGGCGGGCGGTTTCGAATCGGATGTCACGAAGCGCCGCGCGAGGTGCCTTGCCGACGAATTCCCGAAATTGCCGTTGCAGCGTGCGGCTGGACAGGCCCGCGGCCTCGGCCAGTTCGGCCACGCTCCAGTCATGCCCGACATTCGTTCGCATCGCATCGAGCCCGCGGCGGACGCCGCGCGGCAGCAAAGGCGTGCTCGAAGCTCTGTCGGGGCATGTATTCATGGAAGACTCTCCCGGCGGTTTGACCATGAACACCGGCTCCGGTGAAGAATTTCATGATCGGGATAGCTCTGTCGCGAAATGGATAGGGAACGGTCGGCCTCTCAGTCTAGGTCTTTGCAACGGGGATTAGGTTCAGATCAGGAGCAATTTCTCGGGATTGGGAACAATTTGAGCGACTGGATCTGGCCACAATCTGCGGAGCGATGAGACAGCACCCGCAGCATCGACATCACCAACAAATTGGAACGGAGAACAATTATGACTCTATCGGCAGTTCAGAATGCCCCACCGCCCTCAATCGATCTCGGAGCCCTCAAGACACGCCAGCAGGGCGCCTGGTCCTCCGGCGACTACGCCGTGGTCGGCACCACGCTGCAGATCGTCGGCGAGGAACTGTGCGAAGCCCTCGATATCCGTGCCGGGCAGAAGGTGCTCGATGTTGCCGCGGGTAACGGCAATGCCACGCTCGCCGCGGCCCGCCGCTGGTGCGACGTCGTATCCACCGATTATGTGCCTGCTCTGCTCGAGCGCGGCCGGCTGCGCGCCGCTGCCGACGGTCTGTCGGTCGAGTTTCGGGAAGCGGACGCCGAGGCGCTGCCCTTTGCCGACGCTAGTTTCGACGCTGTCGTTTCGACCTTCGGCGTCATGTTCACGCCGGACCAGGACAAGGCGGCAGCGGAACTGCTCAGGGTATGCCGGAGCGGCGGCAAGATCGGCCTCGCCAATTGGACACCGGAAGGTTTCATCGGGCAGCTGTTCAAGACCCTCGCCAAATACCTGCCGCCGCCGGCCGGTGCGAAATCGCCCGCGTTATGGGGAACCCGGGCGCGCCTGACGGAAATGTTCGGGCCTTCGGCGCTCGCGATCAACGTCGTGCCGCGCGACTTCACCTTCCGTTACCGCTCGCGGGAGCATTTCCTGCAGATCTTCAAGGACTTTTATGGTCCGATGCTCAAGGCCTTCGCCGCGCTCGACGCCGCCAACCAGCAGGGGCTCAGCGCCGACCTGCTGGCGCTGATCGGGCGGATGAACCGCGCCGAAGACGGCACCATGATCGTTCCCAGCGAATATCTCGAAATCGTCATCACCAGGCGCTGATCGGGCTTTCCTGCTGACGGCCGCTGCACTCAATAGTCGTGCGGCGGCCGCCTGCTCGTGGCTGTACGACTTGAAGGAACTTGAAGATGATTGAAGACCCACGCGGACGCATCGATTATGACGAGGCCGGAGCCGGTCCGACGGTGGTGCTGGTACCGGGGTCATGCAGCACCGGCGCCGCATGGCGGCCCGTGATGGCGCAGTGGAAGAACAATTATCGCGTCGTCACCACCAGCCTGCTTGGATATGGCGGCACCCAGGAACGCCGCAGCGTTGCCGATACCGACATTGCCCACGAGGCCGAGGCACTTGAGGCGGTGATCCGCCGCGCGGGCGGCCCGGTGCATCTGGTCGGCCACTCCTTTGGCGGCCTTTCGGCGCTCGCCGTCGCACTGCGCGGGCGCGTGCCCTTGCTGAGCCTGACCATTGCCGAAGCGCCTGCGCCGGAAATCCTGCGCCACATGGACGAACCCCGGCACTATCGGGCGTTCCGGACCATGTCGGAGGCCTATATCAGCGCCTATCAGGCCGGCGATCATACCGCGATCGATCAGATGATCGATTTCTATGGCGGCGCGGGCACTTTTGCCGGTTGGCCGCAGCGCGTTCGCGATTATGCAGCACAGACCACGCCGGCCAATCTGCTGGACTGGTCAAGTGCGTACGGCTTCGAACTGACGCCAGGGTTGCTGACAACGGTCGGAATTCCGACGCTGGTGTTATGGGGGGAGGCCAGTCACCCGGCCGCCAAACGTGCGAACGAGCTTCTGGGTCAGTGCATACCGGATGCCGCGGTCGCCACCATCGCTGGAGCGTCGCATTTCATGATTCTCACCCACGCCAGCGAAGTGGCCGACGTGATCGCTCGGCACGTCGCGCGGGCGGAAGACGATGCATTGGCGGAAGCGGCGCCAGCCATCTGAATAAAGGCTCGCCGCCAGCGCCCGCCTATCGCGGTTTCGATACGCCCGCGATATGCCGCCCGGCGATATAGCCGAAGGTCAGTGCTGGGCCGAGCGTGATGCCGGCGCCGGGATAGTTGCCGCCCATGATGCTCGCCATGTCGTTGCCGGCGGCATAGAGACCTTCGATCGGACGGCCGTCGGCGTCGAGCGCGCGGGCATTGGCGTCGGTCCGAATTCCGGCATAGGTGCCGAGATCGCCGATCACCATCTTGATGGCGTAGAACGGTCCTTGTTCGATCGGGCCGATGCAGGGGTTCGGCCCGTGCAGCGCATCGCCCTGAAAGCGGTTGTAGGCGCGCGAGCCCTTGCCAAAGGCGGCGTCCTGTCCGGTTGCTGCCGACGCGTTGAACGCCGCAATGGTCGCCTCCAGCCCCCGCGCATCGATGCCGGCCTGTGCGGCGAGTTCCGCCAGCGTGGCGCCGCGCATCAGATAGCCGGTCTTGACGTGACGGCCGATCGGCATCGGAAACGGCGGCACGCAGCCGAGGCCGTATTTGCGCAGTGTCTTGTGATCGCAGACCAGGAAGGCGGCGATCTCTTCGCCCGGCCTGGCGGCCTTCATCATCGCCTGGACGAAGTCGTGATAGGAGTTGCCCTCATTCGCGAAGCGCGCGCCGTCGCGCATCACGGCGATCACGCCAGGCTTGGCGCGATCGATAAAATGCGGCATCACGCCGCTTGAGCCGTCCTTCCGTTTGGTGACGGATACCGGCACCCATGCCGCGGCATTCGGCAGCGTGTCCTCGACGCGCCCGCCGACCGCCTCCGCCAGCCGCAGGCCGTCGCCGGTGTTGCCGGCTGGGCCGGGTGAGTAGTGCTGGGTGCCGTCAGGCGCGTGTGGGAACATCGCCTTGCGCCTGGCGACGTCATGCGGGAAACCGCCGCAGGCCAGGATCACGCCGCGCCTGGCATGAACGCGAACCATGCGTCCCTCGCGTTCCACCATGGCGCCGCGCACCGCGCCGTCCTCGATGATCAGTTCGCGGACCGGGGAGGAAAGCCACAGGGGTATGTTGAGGTCGAAGGCGGATTTCGCCAGCCGTCCGGCCAGCGCGTTGCCGTTGGTGAGTGTCATGCCGCGGCCGTAACGCATCACATCCATCAGGTGCCGTGACAGCCGCTTGGCGACAAAAACCGCCGAGGCCAGCGATTTGGTCACGCGCATGAAGTGGATGATTTCCTTGCCCGACCCCAGCATCATGCCGAACACGGTCAATTCCGGCAGCGGGGCGCCGAGCGTCTTGACGTGCGGGCCGAGCTCGCGGCCGTCGAACGGGCGCGTCACCATGGAGCGTCCGCCCTGCGTCCCGCCGGGGGCTTCGGCGTGATAGTCGGGAAACACCAGCGGCATGTCGAAGCGCAGCGCCGTTTGCGTGGTGAAGAAGTCGACGGCCTCGGGTCCTGCGGTCAGAAAGGCATCGACCCTGGCGGCATCAAAGCTGTTGCCGGCTTCATGCCGCAGATAGGTGCGCGCCTCGTCCGGGGTTTCGTGGATGCCCCAGCCCCGCGCCAGCGATGTGCCGGGAATCCAGAGCCACCCGCCGGAGCGCGCCGTGGTGCCGCCGAAACGCGGCTCCTTCTCGACGATCAGGACATTGAGGCCGTTGTGACCGGCGGTGACGGCGGCGGACATGCCGGCGCAGCCTGAGCCGACCACGAGCACGTCGCATTCATAAGTAGTGTCTGCGCTGTTGCGCACGCCTTCAGCCACGCCATGCCTCCCGGTTCTCTTTGTTCTGTCTGAACCTACAATAGCATCACCCATGCTGTCGCGCATGCTGACAGCCGTCAGCGAACTGGCTAACAATGGTTCGCAGGGGGAGGAAAATCGATGCTTGATAAAGTCGATGTCCTGATTATCGGTTCTGGCGCATCGGGCGCGGCGGTGGCCTGGAGTCTGGCCGATACCAAAATGAGGATTCTCTGCCTTGAGCAGGGCGACTGGGTGAAGCCGACGGACTATCCCAGCAACGGCAGGGACTGGGAAGCGCGCCTGTTCAGCGATTTCGCCATCAATCCCAACCGCCGGGCGCGGCCCACCGATTATCCGATCAATGACGCCAATTCGCCGATCAAGGTGGTGAATTTCAACGGCGTCGGCGGCAGCACCATCATGTACACCGCGCATTTTCCGCGCATGCACCCCTCGGACTTCAAGGTGCGCACGCTCGACGGCGTCGCGGACGACTGGCCGCTCGACTACGCCACGCTGGAGCCGTATTTCGCCGAGAACGACCGCATGATGGGCGTCTCGGGTCTCGCGGGCGATCCCGCCTATCCGCCGCACCAGCCGCCGATGCCGCCATTGCCGCTCGGCAAATCCGGCGCGCGGTTCGGCAAGGCGATGAACCAGCTCGGCTGGCACTGGTGGCCGTCGGATTCGACGATCGCCACGTCAGACTATGAAGGGCGGGCGCGTTGCATCAATCTCGGCCACTGCACGCCCGGCTGCGCGCAGGGCGCCAAGGCCAGTACCGACATCACCTATTGGCCGCATGCGATCCGCGCCGGCGTCGAACTGCGCACGATGTGCCGGGTTCGCGAGATTACGGTCGACGTATCAGGCATGGCCTCCGGCGTGATCTACTATGACGCCGAGGGCAAGGAGCAGTTTCAGCCGGCGGAAGTCGTCATCCTCGCCTGCAACGGCGTCGGCACGCCGCGCCTGATGCTGAACTCGGTATCGGCGAAATTTCCCAACGGTATCGCCAATTCGAGCGGGCTGGTCGGCAAGAACCTGATGTTTCACCCCTATGCCCAGACCTACGGCTATGTCGACGAACCGCTCGACGGCAATCGCGGTCCTCCACTGTGTCTGTGGAGCCAGGAATTCTATGAGACCGACCCGGGCCGCGATTTCGTGCGGGGCTATACCTTTCAGTTCGGCCGCGGCGTCGGCGCGATCATGGAAGCCATCATCAGCTCGAATGCGGGGCGGCTGCCCTGGGGTGAAGACCATCACCGGGTCTATCGCAAACTCCTGAACCACCGCATCACGCTTTCGGCGATCTGCGAGGATCTCCCCGAGGAGCACAATCGCGTGACGCTCGATCCCGACCTGAAGGATTCAAGCGGCATTCCGGCGCCGAAACTCGACTATACCATCAGCGCCAACAGCCTGAAGATGATGGACCACGGCATCGCGCGCGCGAAGGAAGTGCTGGCCGCCGCCGGCGCCAGCAATATTGCTGTCGAGAGTCCGGTCCTGAACGCCGGCTGGCATCTGCTCGGCACCGCACGCATGGGCACCGACCCGGAACGTTCGGTGGTGAATGAATGGGGCCGCTGCCACGACGTCAAGAACCTGTTCATCGTCGATGGCAGCATCTGGGTGACATCGGGCGGCGTGAACCCGACCTCGACCATCCAGGCGCTGGCGCTCTACATCGCCGACAGCATCAAGCAGCGCCTCGCCAATCTTTTCGACTGAGAGTGGATTTCCATGCAGACCCAGGATCTCACCGCCGACGAGGCCCGCGACCTGCGCGCGCTGGCCGGCATGATCATTCCCGCGAGCGCGGTCTACGACGTGCCCGGTGCCGACGACGAGAAAATATTCAGCGATATCCTCCGCAATCTGGAGCGCGACCGCGACGACATCCGTCGTGCCTTGTCGCATCTCGCCGCGATCGCGGGATGTGCGTTCGCCGATCTGGAAGCGGAACACCGTGCCGAGGTGGCAAAGGCTTTTCGCGAGGTCGGCGGCGCGCCGTTGGCGGCATTGGTCCGTGTGGTGCTGCTTTGCTACTACCGCGACGACCGGGTGATGCGATCGCTTGGCCAGGAGGTTCGTCCGCCATTCCCCAAGGGGCACGTGGTGGAGCAGGGCGACTGGTCGCTGCTCGATCCGGTCCGCGCAAGGAAGCCTATGTATCGTACGGTTGACTGAATGAAGCTCTTTCACCCCCCTCCCTCCACGCGCCCTTTGCGCGTGGCGGGTAACCCGATCCCTTTTTCGTCATGGCCGGGCTTGACCCGGCCATCCACGCCTTTCCTGCTTGCAGAAGCTAAGGCGTGGATGCCCGGGCCAAGCCCGGGCATAACGAGTTTTGCCAAAGATGACCGCGCCGGTTTCGCCGCGCTCAAAGGATGATGTAGGCTTGCCAGGAACCCATCCCAAACAAAACCGGAGGAATTCGTGAAGACAGCCATCACTGAAATGTTCGGCATCGCGCATCCCATCATACAGGGCGGCATGCATTATGTCGGTTTTGCGGAATTGGCATCGGCGGTGTCGAACGCCGGGGGCCTCGGCATCATTACCGGCCTGACGCAGCGGACGCCGGAATTGCTGGCCAGGGAGATCGCGCGCTGTCACGACATGACGGACAAGCCGTTCGGCGTGAACCTGACGTTCCTGCCGGCCTTCACGACCCCGCCCTATCCGGAATACATCGCGGCCATCAGGGAAGGCGGCATCAAGATCGTTGAAACCGCCGGACGCAGCCCGGAGCAATACATGCCGGCGCTGAAAGCCGCCGGCATCAAGGTCATCCACAAATGCACCTCGGTCCGTCACTCGCTGAAGGCCGAGGCGATCGGCTGCGACGCGGTCAGCGTCGATGGCTTCGAGTGCGGCGGACATCCCGGCGAAGACGATATGCCGAACATGATCCTGCTGCCGCGCGCCGCCGAGGAATTGAAGATTCCCTTCGTGGCTTCGGGCGGCATGGCCGATGCGCGCAGCCTGGTGGCCGTGCTGGCGATGGGCGCGGCCGGCATGAACATGGGCACACGCTTCATGGCGACCAAGGAAGCGCCCATACACGACAACGTCAAAAAGGCGCTAGTGGCGGCGTCCGAGCTCGACACCCGCCTGGTCATGCGCGCGCTCCGAAATACCGAACGGGTGCTGAAGAACAAAGCCGTCGACCGGCTGCTGGAGATCGAGCGCGAGAAGGGCGCAAGCCTGAAGATCGCCGATATCCATGACCAGGTCGCCGGCGCCTATCCCAAGGTCATGATCGACGGCGATCTGGATGCGGGGGCCTGGAGCTGCGGCATGGTGGCCGGCCTGATCAAGGACGTTCCGACCGTGAAGGAATTGATCGATCGCATCATGGCGGACGCCGAGCGCATCATCCGTGACCGGCTGGTCGGATTCCTCGATGGCGACAGTCAGGCCAAACCGGCGAAAGTCGCCTGAGGCGAAGCGCGTTCCCCTCAAGGAATTATGGCGATAACTCAACTCCCTCATGGTGAGGAGCGCGTCGACAGCGCCCTTGCGCTGCCGACGTGCGTCTCGAACCGTCTGGCACATTGCCTGCCGCCATCCTTCGAGACGCCGCGCGAAGCGCACGCGGCTCCTCAGGATGAGGTAGGTGTTTGTTGGAGCGCCTGCGACAAATCAACCCGACGGGCAAATTTTCGCTTAACACGTCGGGCAAATCACCTTTAGGGATTCGCCCGTCTCACCCGATGAGAGGGGCGGATCGCGATCGTCACGAACGCGCGGTGGGATGCGGTGGACGCGAGAGCTGCGACTGACGAGCGTGACTCCTGCGGATGGTGAAGACGTGTGGTCCCGACACCCCGATGCTGGTGTCAAGTTGGCGGGCAGCAAAACTTCCCGCGGGCGACGGTGGCAAGAGTGCTTGGCTCACCGAGGAGAGCGCGGAATAATCCGTAAACCACTGCGCAGGGAAGGCCGGATGCCCCCGCTGAACCTGTATGCTCGTGTGCGCATTTACTTGTACATTTTTGCACGCGAGA